>JAGWDQ010000108.1 GCA_018260615.1 Candidatus Altarchaeum sp. | reverse complement strand
ACTTTGTGGCTTTTTAAAAAACTTGTAGTTTTTTAAAGATTGAAACCGAAGGTTTCGGTATGTGTGAGCATTTTTTTAAACGAGAAAAGTTCATTTCATGCAAATTTTATCTTCTTTACTTCATAAATAATACCTTTTTTTATTGCCTCCCAATTTGTTTTCTCTGACATTTGTGGCATGGGGTCTTCCTCAGCATCCGCAAAATACAGGAGCGATTTTAATAATACATATTCATAATTGTGCTGCCCATACTTTTCAGAATAGAAATGCAGTAATTCTTCCAAACTGTATTCTTTTAAAATATAAGACAGGTCTATGAAATCCTTTTTATTTCCCTGTGAAACAATTGCTGATAATTTCATACATGCTATGTCCTTAATGCCGGCAATTTTCATATTTCCATCAATTACGGGCTTTTCTAATAAAGGATATTTGTATCCGAGAAACGAAATACGGACATCATCAACTATGCAATGAAGCGTATTTTTTTGTTCGGATAACTTTGTATAATTGCCAATTTTTGCCAGTCGCTCACTTAAAAAGTCATTTGAAAAGGACTCTCCGGAAAAAAAATCAAAATCAACGGATCGCCTGTGTCCTAATATTAGTGCTAATCCTGTTCCTCCTGCAAGATAATAATTATTTATCCATTTCTTTTTTTTCAAAATTTCAAACAATCTTTGTTGTTTTTCCGCCAATATTTCAACTTTTAATTTACTCATTTTGAAAATATATTTTCCAGAAATTTTTAGTTCTTTCGTCAAGTCGTCTGCTTGTTGTGGATATTTTCAAAAACATATCTTTGTTTAGTTTAGTCAATAGCCATTTGATTTCCTTAATATTTCCAAAACACAAAATTCTTTCGGCAATAAATTTTGGATATTTTTCCATAATCAGTTCGTCAAATTCACAATCCCAAAAATATTTTCTAAAGTCCTCAGGAAGATTACCTTTTGCTCGTTGTTTCATAATGCCTGAATAAATTTTTAAATTTTATTCATAAACTCTTTAAATATTATGATTTTATGATTTTATCTTAATTAAAGCAATTTTGCGTATAATTAATTATTTTATGAAAGTTTATTATTTAAACAATGAAAAAAATTTATCCATTTCTGGAATTGTGCAGACCATTTACATCCGCATTAACTTCACTTGCAGTTATTGCCGCAATGCTAATTGAAACCGGAAGCAGTATAAATTTATATTTAAATGTGATGTTAATTGCAGCCGCTGCCATTTTTCTTTTCTCGTCTGCGGGAAATGTTTTAAATGATTATTTTGACAGAGAAATTGATAAAATAAACCATCCCGAAAGACCAATACCATCAAACAGAGTCAAAGCAGGCGATGCGTTAAAATTTTCAGTTGCTTTATTTTTGCTTTCCCTGTTATTTGCGGTTTTTTTAAATTTTTTTTGTGTCATAATTGCTTTGCTTGCCTTTACCCTTCAGATTTTGTATGAATTAAAATTTAAAAGGCATTATTTATCAAAAAATTTCACTATTGCATTTCTTACGGGCATGCTCTTTGTGTTCGGAGGGGTTGCGGTAAAAAATTTTGATGTCCTGTTTGCAATAAGTCCAAGTATAATATTTGCAGTTCTTGCCTTTCTGGCAATATTCGGAAGAGAAATTGTGAAGGATATTGAGGATTTTAAAGGAGATGCCAACCGTCTTACTCTGCCAAAGAAAATTGGCGTAAAGGGTGCAGGAATTGTCGCGGCAATCTTTCTGTTGCTTTCCGTTGCACTTTCTCCGGTTCCTTATTTGTATTTGAAATTTAATCTTGCTTATGTTTTTCTGGTTTCTATCGTTGATTTAATGTTCATTTACTGTCTAATTATTCAGTTAAAAAATCCGAAAAATGCAAGAAAAATCATAAAGCTCGGGATGCTGATTGCGCTGGTTGCGTTTATTGTTGGAAAGTTTTAAATTTTTTTCTTAAAATTTTAAATATTTAGTTGTGTTTAATTTGTCTTATATTTAAGCGGATACTTATTTTTCTTAAATTTAAAGTAAATTAAAACGAGCATAATAATAAAAACAATTGCCGCAATCAAATACCAGTTTGAACCAATATTTTTAACAAAATTTTGATATTGATTTGAAATTTCATCCCCTGTATTGCTTATCCCGTCATCTATGTCATTCCTAACATTAAGAGCAATCTTCTTATTGTCAGAAAAGTTCCCGCCAACACATTTTACCATTAATGTAAAATTCCGGGCAGGATATTCAAGATTATACTTTAAAACATAATCCGCACCTTTTTCAATAACAACGGTTTCATTTACGCATTTCAATGTATTCTCTGAATTTCTTTCATTTTGATTTTGCACGCATACTTCAACCTCAACTTCGCTGTTGTTTTCTTCATTTAAATTTTTCAGCTCAATTTCCTTTGAATGTGTGTTTATATTTTCAATCACAACACCATCATAAATATTTCCCGTTTTATCAGTATCAACGGTAAAATTTGTTGTTAAGTTCAAATCATTGCATCTTATACCTGCGACATAAAAATATAAAAAATTTCCTTCCTGTTCCGGAACGAAAACTCTAAAGGTTATGTTCTTTTTTTCATAAGGTGACAGATAGAAAATTTTTTCATCTGCATCCGCCTTTAATAACGACGAAATTTTGCATACTCCGAATACATAAAAATTTTTGCTGTTTGTCAGTTCAACATTAATCGGCATAACTGAATTTTTTCCGGTTAAATTTTTGTTAATGATTTTTCCGCTTATTAAATTTTCCGCATCTTTTTTGATAAATTTCGCACTTATAGTTCCGCTGTGAGAAACATTTTTTCCGGAAAATTTCAGTTCAACTTTGATTCCTCTTGCTTTATTATCTTTGTAAATGGCTATATGTGATGCATCCGCAGGAAACTGTCCAAAAGTCGGGTCTATCGGAATCCAGTCACCAATAAAAACCTCTGCATAACTGTGTCTTTCAAATCCCTTATCTGTAGATGCTATTCCGCCGACTGCTCTTGCGGGAATTCCCACACTCCTACACATTGCTATGAATAAATTTGTGTATCCCATGCATGTTGCCCGCTTATATTTAAACACATCCTTTGCAGATAAATTTTCCGAATTGTAATCATAAGTGATATAGTTATGAACAAATTTTGCAATTTTGAAGACCTTAACTGCATTTTGAACCTGTTCGTTTTCAACAGACAAGTTATCAGATGTGATTTCTATTGCTTTTTTCTTTATTTCTTCGTTCCATTCAACATTTCCGGTATTGCTCAGAAAATTTTGTAAATTTTGTATTTCATAGTTTTCTTCTTCCGGCAGAAATTTAATCTCATAAAATTTTTTTTCAACGATGAAATTTAACGAATATTCATTTGCAGAACCGACATTTATTTCTATTGTTTCTTTTCCGTTTTTTGTTTCGGGAGCGTTAGCGAGCGTCCAGTTTTGAGCCGAATAAATTTTTAAAATTTTTTGTGTCTCATCTGTTAAAGGCGTCTCGGTAATTAAGGTGATATCTTTTGCATTTTCTTTTTCAAAATTTCCTCCATAAGTTAAATTTATAACAGAATCCGTAATTTCAGCAGACGAAGAAGATAGCATAGCGGTTGTTAAGAGCAAAATCAAAATCAACCGGAAAGAATCATTGTCCATTTTATTTTTGCATTTTAATAATTTTACAATTTGTATTTTTATAATTAGTATTTCATTCATAATTTGTAAATAAATTTTATTAAATTTATACTACTTTTTGCACCTTCTGAAGAGTTACATTTAGTTTTGGATTGATAAATTTTTTTCAGTTTATATCTCCTAATACTAATTAGTGTCCACCCATAAATTCACAATTTTTGTCATTTAGGAGCAAAGCGACTAAATATCCGAACGAAGTGAGGTTATTTTCAAAATCGCAAAGATTTTGAAAATATGAGAGC
>JAGWDQ010000107.1 GCA_018260615.1 Candidatus Altarchaeum sp. | reverse complement strand
AATCAGAAAAATTTAGTAATTTAAGGGCGGATGTTCTTAATTCGCAACCACTCTATTAAATAAATAAATAAATATTAAATAAATAAATAAATAAATATTAAATAACTTGACTTTGTCAGATTAAATTTTTAAATGCTTTATACTGAAAACTTTGAGTTTTCAATCTAAAAAAATCTGTGTGATTTTTTTATTGCTTAAAAATAAAAATTTTAAATTCGTATTTCGGCAATTTTCGGCTTTAAAAATTTTAAATTTTTAGATGATGTTTTGAAATATGACAAAGTCAAGATAAATAAGAAATAAATATTAAATAAATAAGAAATAAATATTAAATAAATAACTCAAGTTTTGCGTTTTGAAAATTTTATTTCTTTTTATTAATTGGTAAGATAATATTAAATAAAAAATAATATGGAACTTCCTAATGGTTGATTACATCCCGCAGTCCATACAGTTAGTTTAAGCACGTAACAAATATTCCCTTCATAATCAATCCTCAAATTTTATGTGCTTCATACATTTAAGATTGTAAACATCAAATATCACCGCATTTAATTTATCTCTATCATATTCGCTGCCCGGATTAACTGAAACTGTTTTGCCGATAACTTCCATGAATTGCCCTGAAATTTCATATGACTCATGAGCATGTCCGTGAAGGGTTAACATAGGTTGCTCTCTTTCAATAAATTCTCTGACGGCTTTGCTTCCAATATGCGCTCCATCGGGATACACGATGTCAAGCTCTGTATTCCATGGCGGAGCGTGTATCACAAAAACCGTCTTTTCCGGACTGGTTTCCTTTGCCAAACTTTTTATATCATCCTCTATTGTAGTTTCGTCATTTTTTTCAACACTTAAAATTCCTTTAACATTGTAGTGATGTATGTGGTGATTGTATCCTAATTCTGATAGCAACAATAAATATTCTTTTTCTAATTTTTTCCTTTGCTCATCTTTACACATAATGAGTTCACGAAATTTTTTATCACATTTATCAGACAAGTCCATTGTTTTTTTGGTATCATGCTTTTGCCAGTCCTTCATTAGAAAGGGTAGGGGCGGGACATGACCGTAACCGCAGATATTAAATTTGTTATTTAGTTTGTGGACTTTCATGTCCAATAATTTAAAATACCCTTCTTGTTCTCCTTCTTCCAGAAACGGCATATTAATTTTAAAATCATCATTTCCCATCATCAGATAAACAGTTACGGATGGATTTTCTTTTTTGAACTTTTTGAACATCGGAATTAATTTATTTCTTATAAATTTTTTCTGCACACCAATAAGGTCGTCAGCATAAGATTTAGGAAGAATATCGCCGCCAATAACTATGGAATTCACATTTTCCCGTAAAGATATTTTAAAAAGTGCTTTATACATTTTTTCAGAACCGTGAAGGTCTACGGTATAAATGATTACATATCTTTCCTCATTTATTATCTGAGTCATTTTAACCCTGATTTGATTTGTTTGGCATGTTTATCCCAAAAATTTTCTCAAATTTGCCGCCCTTAAAACATACTCTCCCAAATCCTCATTTTTATTTTTCCTCAATGAATCCGCAATATAATCAGTTATTTTTTTATGCTCTATGTCTGTCTCAAAATCCACGGGAAAATTTCTGACTTTTGCTTCAATGTCTTTTGGTAAAAACCCCGTATCAGGATTAAAATATCTGAGTGAGTCCCTTAAATCGTCTTCAAAATTTACATAAACTTCTTTGACAAACCGAAGAGCGTCTTCATCTAAGGCATTCAGTCCCAAAATTTCCGGCGGCAAACCAATGGAATAAAGAGCGGATGTAAATGTTATTACCCTCGGCAAGGTAATTCCCCCTACATTGCGCGCATAACCAAACAGACCTATATGCAGCTTCCTTTTCCTTCTGCTTGGGACATATCTTGCGACCATATTAATTACAGGAGCAAGTTCTATGATTTGTTTCTGGTATTCCTGAGAATATTTTTTAATTATTTTCAGACACATTTCTTCATCCACTTTCTGAGGTTGCCCTGTTTTTCTTTCATGCAGTTTCTTTGTGGCCTTTCTGACATCATCAGGGGGATTGTCATATTTGAATGCCGACTGAATGGTAAATGTATGGGCGCTTGGATATTCTTCCGAGACCTTTTCTACCGTTTGCGGTCTGAGATTACCTCTAAAAGGGGCCGAACCAACGCCTATAATCGGATAAATTTCAATACCAATATCCCCGGATAATATTTGGAGTCGCTGAAGAGCGATCTTGTTTAAAAAGACCGCACTGACAATTCCGTAATTCATTGCAGGATCCGACCTTGCCAGAAAGACCCTCTGATATTCAACATTCTTGTCTTTTAAATAGTCCTTTGTTATGTTGTGTGCGTCAAGCATGTGTTCCATATCCTCAAAGAGAGGTATCACATTGATTCTTTCGGGCCTGAATTCTCCGATCCATTCGGCGATTGTTATATCTCCTTTCCCGATGGGTTTGTTCTGTTTCCCCGCGACAAAATCACAATAGTATCTGTAAATTCTGTCAATACTCTTATAAGAAGATGCCATTGGCAGGATGACCTCAAATACGGGAGGGATATCTTCTTTGTAAAATAATTTAGCCGCATCAAAAGACCTTGGTATGCCTTCTAATGTCTCTAATAAAATTTTTGCCTCTGCTTTTTCTACGGTCGGATTTGGTACTCTCAGAGTTAGAAATACATCTTCGCCCAATCTCTTTTCTCTGAAAAAATATTCATATTTCGTCAGTAATTTTTTGACCACATAATTATCAACTTCCTTTCCTTCGCAGTCCCACATTTGTTCATCACAGCCCAGATGAGAAAAGGTATAATATGCCTCCTGTATCTCATCTTCTCCGCCGAGTTCTGTGCTTTCTGCAAAAAACGGGGAATTTACATTATCCGGATGCTGTGTGCTCATACATTTTGGTATTTTTCTTTTCATTTCATAATATTTTAATTTTATTTTTCGGTTATTTTTTCAACTTTCCATTCGTCTGAAACCCATAAGCCCACTATTTTTACAGACGGTCGCAAATTTTTCAGTTTTTCTGCTGCAATATAAATTTGTCTCTTGTGGGTTTCGTCATCCACCGGATTACCAAGACAATCATGGTGCCCAGCCACAAAAATAATATTTAAATGTAAATTAGGTCTTTTGAGAGATATATCTATCTTTTTAAGAATACTTTCTATATCTTTATGATTTTCACCTGCTAAAATCCCATCCATTCCCGGCTCTGCTATCATATCAACATAATCAGCAGCATAGTTCTCCTTTATCCAATAGATAACAGGTAATTGCACTCTGCCATCCATACAATTTAAGCATGTTGCAAATTTCATTTTCTATTTGTGATTTTTGAAATAAATTTTTTATAGTACAGGAAAGTTCGTTTTATTATCCTCACACGGAGACACCGTCACCTCGCTCCTGCTCGGAGATTTTCAAAACTTCGCGTTTTGAAAATGCGTTTTGAAAAAGACACAACGGGGAAATACACTCTGTGACTTTGTGGCTTTGTGTGAGCATTTTTTTAAAATTACTTTAAAATTTGGTAACTATTCCGCCATCCGAAAGATCACCTCACTTTGTTTGGAGATTTTTAAATCTCTGCGATTTAAAAATTACGAGTAAATTTTTTGAATTTTACGCTCACTTCGTTCGTGTATTTACAAAATGTTTCAAACATTTTGTAAGATTGAAAATCTTATAGATTTTCAGTATTTCAAACAAGTTTGAAAATTGCACTTTTTGAAATAAATTTTTTATCGTACAGGAAAGTTCGTTTTATTAGTTTCTCACACCAAGACACAAAGGAGTTATATTCTGTAACCTGGTGACTTTGTGTGAATATTCTTCTGATTTTTTTATTATTTCCTCACACCAAGACACAGAGACACAAAGGAGTTATATTCTGTAACCTGGTGACTT
>JAGWDQ010000106.1 GCA_018260615.1 Candidatus Altarchaeum sp. | reverse complement strand
ATAGTAAAAGACACCTTCTCAAGAAGATTTCTATCCTGAGAACTATATCTATAAGTAAGATTATTCACTCTTAGCAATGTACCAATTAAATCCATAAGAAATCCTATCTATCCTTTGCTATAGAAAATATATTTACATTTGACTTGATACAAAAGTGGCCAAAAGTTCATACACCAGACCTTGTGAGTTAGAAGCAGAATATAAAAATATACTTTCTTTCATAAGAGATTAGAAGTACTTGCTGATTCGATTTTATAATTATAACGCATCTGCTGAATGTAGTTTTTTAATGAATCTAAATTTAAAGATATAATTCTAATTTTTTGGTTTTTAAGCAATAAGGACACTTATAATTTAGTATTACAAATATTATTTAGGAATATAATCGCAGGATCTACAAAAGGCAAGATTGTTTTATCTTCCCTCAAAGCTATAATAAATTCCAGAGGTAACGCCAGAGAAAATTCCATAGTTATATCTATAAAATAATACCTCCCTTAAGTTATAATTTTAACTTAAAGGGAGGTAGAAAAATGATAGGAGTAGCGATGTATATAACTATTAAATCACTTTGGGAAAGACATAAGAATAAATCACTGATTGCCAGATTAACTGGCCATGATTGGAAGACAGTGGATAAAAGAATAAAAGAAATAGAAGAAGGAAAAGAATATCTTGCCAAGAAACCCCATCCCCGGATATTGGATTACCATAAGGAACAGATCTTAGAATGGTTAGAAGAAAAACTCTCCGGGGTAAGGATACATGAAAAGATACAAGAAGAAGGAGTAAAGGTGGGATACTCTACGGTAAAGGATTATATTTGCCAAATCAAAAGGAGAGAAAATATCTTTATCCGTATGCATACCCTCCCCGGAGAGGAAGCCCAGGTTGATTTCGGCTATGTAGGATATACCCTGTACCAGGGCAAAAAGAGGAAGACCTGGGTCTTTAATATGAGATTATCTTATTCCCGCTTAGACTATTATGAAGTAGTCTATGACCAGAGAGTAGAGACCTTCATTCAATGTCATATCAATGCCTTTAATTATTTCGGTGGCATACCCCAGTACATAAAGATAGATAATCTAAAATCAGCTATTCTGCAGGCCAACTTCTATGAACCCATCTATCAAGAACTGTATAAAAACTTTGCTTACCACTATGGCTTTCACCCTCTGCCCTGCAGGGTAAAGAGACCTAACGATAAAGGAAAGATAGAATCAGGGATAAAGTACGTGAAGAATAATTTTATCTCCGGGCGTACCTTTAGCGGTGAAAAAGACCTGAAAGAAAGATTATTTAAATGGAATACCAGGGGTAACCATCGAATACACGGTACCACCAGAAAGGTCCCCCAGGAGGTATTCGAAAAAGAAGAGAAGATGAAGCTTAAACCATTACCCTTAGAAGAATTTAAACTAGTGAAGGTAGGTACCCGTAAGGTCTACCATGACTGTCATATCTATGTAGACTATAATTATTATTCGGTACCTTTCGAATATGTAGGCAAGGAAGTAGAAATAGAACTGGCTAAAAATTTATTAAAAGTTTTTTATCAAGGAAAGGAGATTGCGGTTCATCCCCGTCTTTCTGGCGAAGGTAAATTTCGCACCAACAACAGTCACTATCCTGCCTACAAGAGGTACTCTGATACCGAATATCAGGAGAAGTATCAGGCCAAGATGGCTCATATCGGAACTTATACTGAGCAGCTATTCTTCCTGATCATAAAAGAACATCCTAAAGATTGGAATCGAACCGTACAGGGAATACTCTCTTTGCAAAAAACTTATCCTAAGGAAGTGATTGAAGCAGCCTGCAAGCGAGCACTGTCCTTTGGAGTAATAAGATATTCGGTGATCAAGAATATCTGCCATAACGGAAGTTACCATCTACCTGTAGAATTCGAAAAGGAGGCCGTTTATGCAACTGCTTAAGACAAGATTAAGGAATTTCAAGCTCTCCGGAATCTACAATAACCTGGAGGAAAGAGTAAGTTATGCCCAAGAAAAGTCTTTATCTTACGGAGAATTTCTTGAACTCCTCCTAGAAGATGAAGAGAACAACCGGAGGACTAACAGCTACCAGAAAAGATATACCAGAGCCAAATTGCCAGCCCATAAAAACATCGAGGACTTTGATTTTTCTTTTCAGCCTTCTATCGATAAACGTATTATTAATGATTGCCTTACCTGTAATTTTATTACCGAGAAGAGAAATATCGTCTTTATCGGTAACCCCGGTACGGGGAAGTCTTACCTTTCTATTGCTATTGGTATTAAGGCTCTAATGAAGGGATACAAGGTATTGTTTACCCCGGTATCAGAAATGTTACATAATCTAAATGCTGCCAAGGCAGATAATACCTATTATCAAAAGGTAGACTATTATCTAAAACCTGACCTTTTGATCCTGGATGAATTAGGTTTTAAAAGGCTACCCGGATACAGTGCAGATGATTTCTTTGAAATCATCTCTAAAAGGTATGAAAAGGGATCGGTTATTATTACTACCAACAAAACTTTTGAACAATGGGGAGATATCTTTACCGATAATATCTTAGCTTCTGCCATACTGGATCGCGTGGTGCATTATTCTACCATCATCAAGATTAATGGTCCTAGTTATAGAGCAAAGGATCTCAAGAAGGGAGGAGGTAAACTTTAATTTTTTTGTTTTACAACTATGGAAAAAAGTCTGGCTTTTACTATGGAATTTTGCTTGACTTTGAGGAAGATTAAAAAAGCAAAATATAATGACCCTAAACAAGACCAAATACTTGCTTTTAGAGTTTCCTGCTGACCAAATTCCTCACCAGATAGAAGAAATCCTTTTTCGAATTCAGATAATGGGGATAATTCCTATTTTTTCTCATGTAGAAAGAAATTTAGAATTCCAGCGGAAACCAGATTTACTTGCCAACTTAATCCAAAAAGGTGCTTTGGCTCAATTAACTGCCGCCAGTTTATGCGGAGTTTTTGGCTCACCAACCAGAAAATTTGCTCAAAAACTTTTAGCTAATCATCTAATCTACTGCATAGCCACCGATGCCCATTCTGATTCAAAATTGGGAAGAAATGCCATTTTATCTAAAGCCTTAGCAGAAGCCTCCAAAATCATCGGCCACCAGGCCGCCCTAAACTTAGTCCACTCCAATCCCCAAAAAATAATAACGAATCAATAAAAACCGCACCAACCGTAGGACAGGCGTCTCGCCTGTCATTCCTGAAATTTAGGGGTTTGATTCATCATACCCGTATATCTGTCTTAAAACTAAAATTATAGACTATTAATTGTAAAGTAGAGTTGACAAATAATTTAATATAATGTAAACTCTAGTTAGCAATAATACGACGAAATAATACAATGAAATAATAAAAGGAAAAGGAAAAAAATGACCAAAAATATAGAAGGCAAAGAAAAACTGAAAAAACTTTTATATTTCCATAACCCCTGGTGGGTAGACCATATAGTTCCAGACTCCCTCAAGCTAACTTACCGAAGGCCGGTACTAAAAAAGCTCCTAGAGTATTTAAAATTGGATCGGGCTATCCTTATCAAGGGGCCGCGAAGGACAGGAAAGACCACCCTTCTTTACCAAATTATTGATGAATTAATTACCAAAAAGAAAATACCTGCCAAAAACATAATCTATCTTTCCTGTGATGATCCTGAATTAAAATTGCTCACCAGCTCTCCCTCAGATTCACGGATAAACCTGTCTGACATATTAGATGTTTATGAACAGTTAAGGGGAAAAACCATAAAAGAATTAAAACCCAATGAGAAAATTTACCTTTTTTTAGATGAGGTTCACTTCTGGCAGGGATGGCAATTTGAAATTAAAAAATATTTTGATAAAAAATATCCTCTTAAATTTATATTATCAGGTTCCTCAGCTTCTCTTATCAAGAGAGGGTCTGAATCTTTAATGGGCAGGACCATAGAAGAGCTTATATTGCCCTTTAGTTTTTATGAGTTTTTATCCTGTC
>JAGWDQ010000105.1 GCA_018260615.1 Candidatus Altarchaeum sp. | reverse complement strand
TAAAAAATCTCACAGATTTTTTAAAGATTGAAAATTCTCAAAGAATTTTCAGTATATTTCTCCTTTGTGTCCCGGTGTCTCCGTGTGAGGATAATAAAACGAACTTTCCTGTACGATAAAAAAATTTCCAAAAGATTTTAAAATCTCTGAACGGAGACAAATTTGTTATGCTTTGTTATGCTTTCATAATTATTTTTAATCCCATCAAAAAGTTGTTAAGTAAAGTTCATTTATAAAAAAACATTGTAAAAAATTTCTATTATTGCCGAATATAAAATGATAACGAACATTCAAGGTGAAAAATATAACTTCGAAATAGTAGCGGAAAATGAATGCTTTTATATTAAAGCAAAACATAAAGATACGGGACGATTTTCCTGCATTAATAATTTGAATATTGTTCTTTCGGAATTATGTGGCAATATGGGTAATATTAATGATGATAAATTTCAAGATTCACAATGGATTGTTTCTAAACACGAGATTAAAAATTTTGAAAAAACAGCAAAAGAATTGTTATCAGATAAATCTTTTAGAGATTATCTGGAAGAAAAATTAAATGAAGATAGAGAGTGCGGAGAGTGGGAAAATGTCTAACTATAAAATTTATGAAGGAAATTGCATAAATATTTTATCTGCAATTGAAAATAGAATTGATTTAACATTTCTCGATCCCCCTTTCAATCAAAATAAAGAGTACAAATTACATAACGACAATCTTTCCGATGAAGATTATTGGCAATTGATGTTTGATGTATGTAAAAAGATATATGAGCTTACATCAAATGGAGGTTCAATATACTTTATGCAGAGAGAGAAAAATACAGAATATGTTCTTAAATGTTTAAGGGAATCCGGCTGGACATTGCAAAACCTTATTATATGGAAAAAAAAGACCTCTGCTGTACCCTGTTCAAATAAGTACGGTAAGCATTATCAGATTATTGCTTTTGCGTCTAAAGGCGATAGACCAAAAACTTTTAACAAATTGAGAATTTCTCCTCCCCTCCCTCCAAATTATAAAAATGGTTATGAAAACGGGATATATGTTACTGATGTCTGGGATGATATCAGGGAGCTTACTTCCGGATATTTTGCCGGAGATGAAGCTATACGTTCTAAAAATGGCAATCGTTTTCACAAACAACAATCTCCGGTTCATCTTTTATTAAGAATTATTCTTTCTTCTTCAAATATTGGGGATACTATTCTTGATCCTTTTGCAGGAACAGGTACGACTTTGGTTGTTTCAAATCAACTTCAAAGAAATTCTGTAGGTATTGAAATTGATCCCGATAATGCAAAGTGTATTAATAACAGAATTAAAAATATTCGTGAGTCCGATAATATAAACAACTATTACACTTATTATATTCATACTGAAAATTTGAACGATATCTGGAATAATAATGGTCTTACTCTTGCCAACAAGAATAAAAAGCAGACATTATTGCCTCTTGAATTGCATAAAAGAGCAGGTATTCAGCCACTTTTTCAATAAGTAAAATATTTTTGTATTATTAAGGAACAGAATGACAATCACAAAAAGCAGATTAATAAATTTTTGTGCCGAAACAATACTTGTTGTCCATCTGCCGAAAATATCAAAATTATTTCGGATGTTTTTATGTTCATCCGCTAAAATAAAAATATATTAACAAAATCATAATATATTGCTGTAAACTTAAAATCTCAGAGTAGTTACCTAAAATGAATTCAATTTATCATTTTTTCAAAAATTTAGTTGAAAACAAAAAGTCCTTTATCCCAGTGGATAAGCTTGAAAATTTTCCTTTTGATAATCGTCTTTTGGCTTGTAAAAATATTGGGATTTTTCCGGATTTGGCAATTAAATTAAATAAAGATAAAAGTATCTTTTCAGGCGGAGAACTTGTTGAATTAAAAGACAGTCAGTCCTATTCTGTTTCTTCTTTCAATTCTACAATACCTGCAGGTACAAAAGATATTTCTAAATTCATCTCAGGAGAAAACAGCAGGATTTACAGGCAGATGGAAAAAGCAGGAAATGATATTTATTCCCTCCCTGTAAGAGGTGTATTTTATCTTGTGCGGGGAAAAAAGAACAATAATTGTAAAGTTTGTCTTCTTCATGGCTCTTTCTTTGAAACTGTCCGCGTTGATGACCTTATAAGTAAATCATTTATGCAGGTTCTTGAAGATAACTTGAAGGAATCAGACACAGAATTAAATCAAAATATCAAAGATGTAATTCACAAACTTTTTTCCGAACAGGAAAATTTTAGTACAGTCAGAAATGTAGAAAAAGCATCTGTAAAACTTAGATTCAGGATTATGACCGAAGTAAAAGCAGAGGGAAATATCCTAAATTCAAATAAATATCCGGAAATTATTGATAATTCCTTAAATTTTATTCTTCCTTGTCATAATGACGACGAAGAAAAAGAAATTATAAATAAGTTTAATTTGGTCTTTAACAAAAAAGAGCGGAAGAGTTTCAATATTTTTAAAATAAAGCATCATTTGAATGGATATTTTATTATATTTCAAAATGTTCTTTGAAAAAAGACCCCAACACACTACATCAAAATCTATTCCCAATAAATAAAAAATTTATACTCTATTGATAATAAAAATTTATTTTCGGACTAATCCAAATACACTATGGACAAAAAAATTTCCATCATAATTCCTGCATACAACGAAGAAAAATACATTGAAACAACATTGTCAAAACTTAAAGAGATAAAAAATAGGGAATATGAAAATTTAGAAATACTTGTAGTTGAAAACGGAAGTGATGACATGACTTATGAAATATCAAAGCGATATGCCGATGCAGATAAAAATTTTAAGGCATTTCATTTGGGCAAAGCAAGTGCTGCAATAGCGACAAATTTCGGTGCAAAACAGGCAACGGGAGAAATTTTAATGGATACCTATACTTTTTAAAAATGTCTTCAAAAAGCGCGAAAACCAAACAAAAACAACCGGGGAAGTTTGTTATAATTACCTCTTCTGATTCTAATTGCGGAGATTTTCTAATTAATCACTGGTTAAAGTCATTGAAGGAAAATGTTAATTTAAATTTGGTTGATGTTGTTGTTTTGAATTACGGACTCACAAAAGCACAAACAGATATCCTGCTTTCCGAAGATGTAATAGTTGTTGATTGTGTTAGGGACGGGCATATTGTTAATTTGAGATACAGGGATATGCTTAACTTCCTGAAGAAAAATCCGCAATACGAACAGATTTTAGCTTGTGATGGGGGAGATATAATATTTCAAAGAGACATTTCGCATCTTTTTGAACATCATAAAAATGAGTTTCGCGGAGTTACCGAGAGAATACCTATTAGCTTGTATTTGTATTATTACTTAAAAAAATCATCTTTTCATAAGGAGTATAAAGAAGATATTTCATGCGTTTTAAAAGGAAAAAAAGTGATAAATGGCGGTTTTATAATTGCTCCGCGCAATAAATTTATTAATCTTTGTCAGCACATGTTTAAAATAATAAAAAAACCTGAAATTTTTGGACCTGACCAGATAGTTCTAAATTATGTTTTATATAAAGAGGGGTTTGTTGAAATAGAAACAAAGTATAACTATATTCTTACACAATACACGAATAAATTTAAAATAAAAGAAGGTATTTTTTATAATAATGATGGAGAAGTTATAAGTGTTGTTCATAATGCGGGGCATTTTAAATTTTTTAGAACTATAGATAACCTTGGTTATGGAAAAGGACATAACAAACTCAATATTTTTTCATATGTGCCTCTCAAAATTTTTTATGATTTTTTAGATTGGTATATTCTGAAATTTCAGCAAACAGCGTATTGTAAAAAAACTAAAATAAAACGACTATGGCAAAAAAAAGTTTAATGTATAATCATCCGAAAGTTTATGACCTGATTTTGAAGTTTCTTCACGGAAATTCGCTTAAAGAGAGATACGAAATCATTTCCCGTGAGATCGGAAGTAATAAGAAAGTTATTGATGTCGGCTGCGGGACTGGAAAATTTGCACAATTTCTTGACAAAACCTGCGAGTACAATGGAATTGACCTTAATGAAAAATTTGCTGAGCATGCAAAAAATAAAGGGTTAAACATTAAAACAGGGAATCTGCTGGATGAGAAAAACTATTCCCAATGCGATGTCACCTTAATATGTGATGTTTTGCATCATGTTATTCCAAATGACAAAAAACTTATTGAAATTTGCATGAATATATCTAAAAAAACAATAATTTGTGAACCATTCACCGAGGATGGTTTTTTTAATAAATGCGGAGGTATATTCCAGAACAGCCGGTTATTTCATAATTTGCTGGGTGAAGCAGACGGCGTCAATACCTTTGAAGACATGAAAGAATGGCTTGCACACGATAGGGATGACGTCATCATGCTCCTGGAAAGTTACGGTGCGAAAAGAACGATTATCGTTGGCGGCGACATAATCGGGATAATTGAAAATAACGGAATACAACAGAAATCAGGGAACAATAAAAACGTCATATTGCAGTGAAAATATTAATTTATTAAAAATTTATTTTCCAACTAATCTAAATAAAATATGGACAAAAAAATTTCCATCATAATTCCTGCATACAACGAAGAAAAATACATTGAAACAACATTGTCAAAACTTAAAGAGATAAAAAATAGGGAATATGAAAATTTAGAAATACTTGTAGTTGAAAACGGAAGTGATGACATGACTTATGAAATATCAAAGCGATATGCCGATGCAGATAAAAATTTTAAGGCATTTCATTTGAGCAAGGCAAGTGCTGCGATAGCAACAAATTTCGGGGCAAAACAGGCAACAGGAGAAATTTTAATTTTAATGGATGCCGATACTTATCCTCTTGACGGAGCAATAACAGAAATCTCAAAGAAATTTGAAGATGAAAATGTTGTTAGCGTCTGCACTTATTTAAAAACAAACGGTTCATTAAGTACACATTTTTCTTATAATATGTCTTCTGAATTAGCATGGTTGTCCTCTAAGATACAATATCCTTTATTTTATGGTGCGTGTGTCGGTTATCGCAAAGATGTGTTTGAAAAACTAAAAGGTTTTAACGAAAATTTTGTTACATCGCAAGATTTGGATTTAAGTAAAAGGGCATCTAAATTTGGAAAATGTGTTTTTGCGAGAAAATCAAATGTATTTACATCGCCGAGAAGGGTTGAAAAAGGCGGAACTGCAAATATTATAATATATCATCTTAAAAATTTTATTAAATTTTCCATTTACAAAAAACCATCAGACAACTATGAACCATACAGATAATATAAACACGGACAAATTAGACAAAGAGGAAATTTCTGCAATTTGTTTTTCCTCGCTCCCGTTAGTAAATTTCGGTGATGAAAGAGCGGCATTTTTTGGCATATCCTTAAAAACAACGGCAAAAGCAACAATTAATGAAAGAAGTAATGAAAACAATATTGAAATTTACGGGTGCGATGAATTAAAAAGTGAACTGGAAACCCTCATCAGTAAAATTTTTAAAAAATTTGAATTCCCTTACGGAATAAACATTCAAATTTCCCCGGAAAACAAAAACGACAAATTTTCAATATTTTCGGCAGCAGGCATCGCCGCTTATGGCATTGTAGCAGGCAAATACGGCATAATTTATGATGAAATAATGGAGAAAAAGTTAAGAACTGATAAGTTTACAAAAAGAAAACTCATAAAAATTCACAAAAAAATTTATACCTACGGGGAAATTTTTGATGATATTGTTGCGTTAATAAATTCGGATATTACTTACATTAATTACATTCGGGCATACTCCTCGTATTTTGGCGGAGTTGCTATTGGCAAAATATATAAAACAGGTGACTCCAAATACGAAATTTTGCAGTATGCGGAAAATGAAAAATCTTATGTTATTTTAATTCCGAAAAACAAAGAAGACGAAGCGGATGAAAGCGAAAATAACAAAGGCACAAATATAAAAGGTGCTGATGAAATTTTGTGGGATGAAATTTTAAAAGGAAATTTTTACACTGCGGCAAATTTGGGATGTGCATTGCAGTCATTCAGAGACAAGTGCAAATTTCATGAAATTACTGGCTATTTAATGAGGGCTGCATTATATTGCGGCCTCACAGACAATTATGTTTTCGGTGTATTCAGAAACAAAAATTTAGATAACATATCAGAGGAATTAGAAAATTTAAGAAAATTTAATGAAAATTTAATTATAACAACGACAAACAATTCTCCGGCAGGGATTTATTAAAGTTATTAAAGTTATAAATTTTTATTCATAGTTGTAATTAATAGTTATAATACTTTTATAATAAAAACACAAATGGACACGAATACAATATATAAGGGAACTACAACAATCGGACTGAAATGTAAAGATGGTGTTGTGCTTGTATCGGACTCAAGGGCATCTATGGGAAGTTTCATAGCAAGCAAGGAAGCAAGAAAAATTTACAAAATTTCAGACCATGTGGCGGGAACCGTTGCAGGGTCCGTAGGAGATGCGGAGAAATTTATGGAACTGCTCAATGTAGAGGCGGCATTTTACAGGATGCAAAACGGCAGGGAATTATCGCCGAAAGGAATTACCTCGCTTGGAACCACTATTTTGCACGCAAACAGATATTATCCTTATCTTGTGCAAATTCTGATTTGCGGATATAATACTGAGACAAATCTGGGAGAAATTTATTCAATTGACCCGATAGGAGGTGTTACAGAAGAAGATGCCGCTTCAACCGGCTCGGGAAGTTTAACCGCTTACGGAGTTCTTGAAGCCGAATACTCCGCTGAAAAAACGATTGAGGAAAATTTAAAATTGGGAATAAAGGCACTCGGTATCGCTATGGAGAGGGATTCCGCTACCGGAAATCACATAAGGTCTGCATTTATAACGAGAGAGGGCTATAAAGAACTGCCAAAGGATGAAGTAAAGAAAATTTATGACGAAGTAAAAAGAAAGTAAAATTTTAATTAAATTTAGCAAATTTATTTTTATTTATTTTTATTTTTTAGTTTAATTATTTATTTTATTTAGTAGCGTTCATAATATATTTATTTAATTTAAGTTATCAGGATATTAATTAATATAGGTGATTATTTATTATTTAATGAGCAGGGCATATATTTTTGATATCGTGCTTTTATGAAATTCAAAATAAATTTTTTCATAAATTTTTTCAATCTTAAAAGATATATTTTTTAGCTGGCAGGTATATTGTTATGAACATAGAATATAGTTATAAGCATTATCCGGTGTTATCCTGTAACAACCAACATTATAAGCGGGCTTTAGCATGTAGGTAATCAAATTTTTAAATTTTTTATCGTACAGGAAAGTTCGTTTTATTATTCTCACACGGAGACACCAAGACACAAAGGAGAAATATACTCTGTGACTTTGTGGCTTTGTGTGAGCATTTTTAAATTTTTTAACACCTCCAACTATTCTAATAAAACAAACATATCAAAAAGAAAAATAAGTAAATTTCTAACACAAATCAAATATAAAGAAACATAAGTAAAGATGGAATTAAAAGATATAAAGCGCACGATAGAGCAGCATCTTGGAGATAAAGTGACAAAGATTGTTGCCGAGGGTCCGAGAATTGTTGTTTATGTAAAGGACAGAAAATATTTTACGGAGCATACGGATGAGATAAGAGATCTGGCATTACAGCTGAAAAAAAGAATAATATTAAGGAGCGGAGTGTCAGGTCTTTTGGATCCGCAGTCAACAATCAAAAAAATAAATGAAATAATTCCCAAAGAGGCAAACATAACTGATATAAATTTTGACCCGTATTTTGAAAATGTATATATTGAAGCGGAAAAGCTGGGAATGGTAATAGGCAAACACGGAGAGACACTGAACGAGGTCTGGAAACAAACGGGGTGGAATGCAGAGGTTGTGAGAAAACCGCTGATTAACGCCGAAATTGTTGACAGTATAAGAAAAACAATTATGGGAATAAATACGGAAACACAAAGAACTATAAATTTGGCAAAGAGAAAAGAGTGGAAAGAACTCTTTGAAGAACCGAAAAATTTAATGCATGAAAGACAGGAAATTTTACAGGATATCGGCAACAAAATTTATCGTTCTCCGTTATCGCCTCCCGATTGGGTAAGAATTATGCCATTGGGGGGAGCATCGGAAGTCGGAAGATCTGCTTTTCTGCTTAAAACACCTGAAAGTAATATCCTGCTGGACTGCGGAATAAATGTTGCCGCACAGGGAAAAAACAGATTTCCCGATTTCAGAGCCGCTGATTTGGCAATAGAACGATTAGATGCAGTTATTATTTCACACGCACACATGGATCACTGCGGATTTTTGCCATATCTGTTTAAGTACGGATATCGCGGACCTGTTTATTGTACCGAACCAACAAGAGACCTGATGACTTTGCTTTTAATAGATGCGATGAAAATATGGGAAAAGAATGAAGAGCCAGCATTATATTCTGCAAATGATATAAGGGAAGTAATTAAGCACACCATTACACTTGATTATGATGAGGTGGCAAATATAACTCCTGACATGAAATTAACATTTTATAATGCGGGACATATACTCGGATCTTCTATTGTTCATATCCATGTCGGAGAGGGTTTGCACAACCTTGTTTATACCGGCGATATAAAATTCGGAGATGTCAGGTTACTGGAGCCGGCACAGGCACAGTTTGTCAGAGTTGAAACACTTGTAATTGAAGGAACTTACGGAGGTATAAATGATGAACAGCCGGGCAGGAGGGATGCCGAGGAAAATTTAATAAAAAAAATACAGGAAACAATTGAAAGAAAAGGAAAAATTTTAATCCCCGCATTTGCTGTCGGAAGATCTCAGGATGTTATGCTTGTATTGGAAAGACACAGAGAAATTAATGTACCGATATATTTGGACGGGATGATATGGGAAGCAACGGGAATTCATACGATTTATCCGGAATATTTAAATTCTTATTTAAAAAACCGCACTTATGAAGGGGATAATCCTTTCTTATATGAAAATTTCCACCAGGTAAAAGGTATGAAAGAAAGAGATGAAATAATAAATTCCCCGGAGCCGGCTATTATAATTGCTACAGCCGGAATGATGACAGGAGGTCCTGTTTTGGAATACTTAAAGGGACTAAGCAATGACGAAAAAAATACAATGATTTTTGTCGGGTATCAGGCAAGCGGTTCCCTCGGAAAAGAAATACAGACGGGACAAAAAGAGGTTATTTTGCATGATAACGGAAAACCAAAAAGGTACGAAATTAAGATGCAAATTTCAACGGTTGACGGATTTTCCGGACACGCAGATAAGAAGCAGCTTTTGGGATATATTAAGAAAATAAATCCGAAGCCAAAGAGGGTTTTCGTTGTTCACGGTGAAAAAGAGAAATGTGTAAATTTTGCTTATGCAATAAATAAATTTTTCGGAATAGATGCAAATGCTCCGCAAAATTTTGACGGATTACGAATTGCCTGATTTTTAAATTTTCTTTTTAATTTATACATAACTTTTAATATTTTTATAATTTATAGTAAAATGAAAATAGAAGAATTGGAAAAGAAGCACAAGGACGAATGGCTTGCAGTGAAAGTCACAAAGGATAAGGAAGGAATACCTGTAGAGGGCGAGTTATTGGATCATGACAAAGACAGACGAGAATTAGACAAAAGATTAATAAAAAGCGATATACAGAGTGTTTTTACATTTTATGCGGGAGAAATAATAAAAAAAGGATACGGCTATGTACTCTGAATGTACAATGAAGATAAAAATCAAAGGTAATATTCCAATAATCACGCCCATAATGATAAAGGGAAGCAGAGAAAAGATAGTTAGAATGTTATGGGACACTGGTGCAAGAGTAACAATGCTTTCATGGAAAACACTGGAATTTTGCGGATATGAACCTTATCTCATCCAAAAAACAGCCAGCGTAACAACTGCAAATGGTGTTGTTGAATGCCCTATAATCAAAGTCAGGGAAATTTCACTGGGGAAATTCAAGGCTAAGAATATTGATGTTATATCTCATGATATTCCTGAGTTAATAAGAATTGAGGGTTTGATAGGGCTGAATTTTATTGAAAATTTTAGAGTTTGCATTGATTATAAGAAAGGATGCATGGAGATAGAATAATAATTTGTGTCCCTTCGTCAACTTCACATAACAAAGGGTATCCGCGGCGGGCTATTGCCCTTGCACTTCGTGAAATTGCCCTGTCAGGTGAATTAGGATACTCTTCCTCATTTATAAGAAATTCCAAACTCTGTCTTTGAGAAATAAAATTTAACAAAAAAATAAACCAAGAATTTGATTGTAACTCAAGTTTTGCGTTTTGAAAAATTTATGCTCATAAAATTTAATTTTTTCTGTTTTATTGATGTCCATTTGTATATAAATTCAATAACTGAAACAGTAAAATGCAAAACTTCAGGATTGTAATTATTTCACTCCAAGCAATTCAACAATGTTTGTGCAAATTTCAACAAAAGGAGGAGCATAGAACAAAATTATTAATGCGATTACTGCAATAAACATCGGAATTACAAATGCAAGCGGTTCTTTAAATTTCTGGTATGTTACTTCCTTGTGTTCGTTATGCCTACCGTGTTCATCGTTATTGTGTTCCATTCCTTCCGGCTCAACAAACCACATATATTTTATCAGTCGTCCATAATAATACAGAGAGATAACTGATGTTATGAGCATTACAACACCCAAAATCAAAGCAATTAAATTTTCCTGCATTGCCTGAACAAACAGTTCAACCAAAACCAGAATTTTTGCCGTAAATCCCCCGAAAGGAACAATTCCTGCAAGCGAAAGCATAAAGGCAGCCATAGCAATTGCTGTAATAGGAGCGGTTCTCCACAATCCCTTATAATCATCATAATTTTTAATTTTTCCGTCTGAAACAAAAAGTAAAGCTCCTGCGGCAATAAATGCACCGCCTTTCATAAACGCATGAACAATAATATAGTAAATAGCATAAGCAATTCCTAACGGAGTAAATATTGCAATGGCTGCAAGAATATATCCGACCTGTGCAATTGATGAATATGCGAGCATTTTCCTTACATCCTTTTGTGCCAGAGCCAGCACATTTCCGACGACCATTGAAAGTATGGCGAGTATTGCAAGCATCACGCTTAACTCAAATTTAAACAATACCATGAAGACCACTAAAATTTTGAGCAGAGCAACAAATGCCATCTTTTTTGACGCACCTGCGAGCAAAGCAGAGATAGGAGAAGGAGCGCCCTGATAAGCATCAGGTGCCCAGAAATGGAACGGAGCTGCACTCATTTCATACGCCAGTCCCAGCATTATAGCTAAAACCCCGATAAATGTTAATATCTTTAAATTTTCGTCATCGCCCAGACATAAAATTCCAATCTGATCAAGCATCAAACTTCCGGTTGAAAAATATATCAGTGAAATTCCAAATAACAAAATTGCCGAAAATACCGCCCCGAATAAAAAATACTTTGCCGCTCCTTCTATTCCTTTTTTTGTTTTCTCAATTGCAACCAGCACATAAGCAGGAATTGCAGCCATTTCCAGTCCCACAAATAATGTTAATAAGTCAGCTGCAGAAGCAACAACGAGCATTCCGAGAATTGCGAAAAGTATCAAACTATAATATGCGTCAAAAATTTGAGCAGATATAAATTTCTCCGTGTATTTTAGAGATGCAATAACTGCGAGCAGTCCAACAATCAGAAATATAAATTTAAAGACGATAGCGAGCAGTCCGACATCATAAAATATGCTTATTCCTTCGGCAATTGTTATTGCTGCTGTGCTATCCGCAGTTGTGTTTATGGGCTGAACTGCAATCGCAAAAAGCAAAATTAACGAAATTAAAATTCCAATTAAGGCAATATATCCCGAAATTTTCTTAAATTTAAATCCTGTTAATAATATCAATATCGCTGCAACCGCAATAACTATCTCCGGAAGTATTAAATTGAGCATTTTTTACAAATTAATTATGAAGACCAAAAATCCTATTATTAGGAATATTAATGCCATCGTTGTTGATGAAGTTATAAATTTATACGCTGATTTATCTAGTGCTTTCTCAACATCTTCTACATTTTTACCTTTAAATTTACTTATGACATAAGCATAAGGAGCATGAGATAATTTAACTGCCCACTGATAAAATACAAGTAATTTGTAATTTGCCGCTGTGCATATCTTTGAAAGAGGATTTCCGCCGTAAATAAAAGGCGTGTCAAATTTAATAATTTCCTTTCCTTTTGATTTGCCAAAATACCTGTAATTGAGCAACAAGAATAAAGCAATTATGACAAGGACAATAAATTCTGCGGTTTCACTCCAGTGTTTTGAAATTTCCTCGCTAACAACATCTGCAACAGGCAGAATATGCTCAATTTTAATTTCCGCCAAATTTAAGAACGGGAAAGGAATAAAATAAAATGCAACGACTAAAATTGCCACTACAACTATCGGAGCTAAAATTAAGATATTTGCTTCCTTAAATTTTGAATATTCAATCTCATTCTCTTTCTTTGGTTTTTTGAAAAATGCCTTATAAATTATCGGGAAGAAATAAATTGCATCAAGTAAGCCAGCCAGCAAAAAGACAATAAAGAATATCCAGTATCCGCTTGCGAAAGAACCCTCGAGCAGCATTCCTTTACTTAAATATGCCAGAGTTAATGGCGTCGCTATCATAGCCAAAGTTCCAACGGCAAAAGAAAGCATTGTTATCGGCATTCTTCTTCCGATTCCGTCTAAATCGCTGATAAGTTTTTTATGTGCAGCAACAAAAATGGCTCCTGCAACAAAGAACAAAACGATTTTTCCGAAAGAATGACTTGCTATGTGCAAAATTCCTCCGGTCAGTCCGCTTTTTGTTAATAGTGCTACACCAAGCAGCATAAACGAAAGCTGACTGACGGTAGAATATGCAACTCTGCGCTTTAAATTATCCTGTGTAATTCCAAAGAATATTGCGGCAAGTAAGGTAAAAGCAGCAAAAATTCCCAGAACGAGATCTAAATTTAAGGAGTGCATTAAATTTGGTCCGAAAACATCAAAAACGGTTCGCATAACGCAGAATACCCCTGCAACTACAACTGCAACTGCATGCAATAATGCAGAAACCGGAGTGGGAGCAACCATCGCCGTCGGAAGCCATGAATGAAGAGGAAATATTGCCGCCTTTGCATAACCGAACATAAGCATTAAAAATATTGCAGATAAAAGCATTGAGCCGCCTTGTGCTAATGCTCCGATTCCTCCTTCACCGAATTCTAACGTTCCGGTAATTCCATAAATAAGTAAAATTGCCGTAAGCTGTAAAAGCATTGACGCAACCATTAAATAAATCATATATTCAGTACCTGACCTCATTGATTTTGAATCCTGTTCATGTATAACTAAAGGATAAGTCACAATTGACAAAATTTCATAAAAAATAAACAAAGTTATTAAATTTCCCGAAAAGGCAATTCCCAATGCCGCAAAAATTGATAAAGTAAAATAGACAAAGAAACGGGTCTGCGCATGCTCCTTTAATCCTCTCATATATCCGATTGCATAAATGTTTGTTACAACCCATAATGTTGCTGTAACAAATGCAAAAAACATTCCGAAAGCATCCAATCTTAAAGTAAATGTTATTCCGGGAGCAAATTTAAACAACTCCAGGACAATATTTTTTCCATCCAATATCGGAGGCAATAGTAAAAATGCTACAATCAGAAAGGTTATAACTGTTGCTATAACTGTAAGACCGTCCCTTAAATTTGGCTTGTTCTTAAATAGAGGTAGTATAAATGCCGCTATCAGTGAAGGCAGTAACGCATAAATTAAAATTTCCCCGTTCATCTTTTTTGTTTAATCTTGATGTTGGTTATTATTTTTATTTTCATTTAAATTTTCCATTAAATTGCTAATATCTATATTTCCGAATTTCCTGTAAATGATTATTGCCAGTGCCAGTCCAACCGCAATCTCTGCTGCTGAAATCGCTATAATAAACATAACGAATGTCTGTCCCGAAACATCAGCCGTGAAAGATGCAACTGCCGCCAGATTTAAATTTACTCCGTTGACTGCTATCTCAACGCACATCAAAAATTTTATGAAATTTTTCTGTGTCAGTGTTCCGGATATTCCTATAAAAAATAAAAGTGTTCCGAGTATTAAATAATAAGTAAGAGTTATCATTTTATTTTTTCTTTATTGTTTTCTTTAAATGCCAGTATTATTGCTCCGATTACTGCTGCTGTTAATAATAATGCTAATGCCTCAAACGGAAGTAAAAAATTTCCGAATAAATTTAATGCAAGACCATTTGCTGAAATTTCGCTAATTTTGCATGTTGCACATTTATCTTCGGCATTCAAAAAAGCATTAGTAAGGAGTGCAAACAAGATTATTCCGAATAATATGCCAAAAATAGATGTAATATTGATATTCTTAACTTTCATCTTTTTAAATTTTTATTTTCTTCGTTTTTTATGAGCATTATCGCAAATAGCATTAACACAATCACACCTCCGACATAGACCAGAATCTGAACTGCCGAAAGGAAAAACGCCTTTAAGGTTATATAAAGGATGGCTATAATTATAAATGTCCCTACTAAATATACAGCCGAATGGACAATGTCTCTTGAAATTATTACCGCAACTGAAAAAGCAATTGCTATTATTCCGCAAATAACAAATAAAATTTCTTCCATCTGTTTGTTTTTATTAACGCATGTTACGGGCAATTCTATAAATTTCCCTGATTACATCAGTTAAAGATAGTATTCCCCTCATTTCTTTGCTGTCATCCACAACTATCAGGCGATGAATATGTTTGTTTTTCATTATCTCCGTTGCATATTTGACCTTTTTATCTATTTCAATAACTTCCGGCGGAGAATGCATTATTTCAGTGACTTTTACATCTTCAAAATTTCTTCCGAATGCCTTTGGAATATCTGCTTCCGAAACAACCCCTACCGGCTCACGCCTTTGATTTACGACGACAACACCGTGAACACCTCCCTCAACCAAAATATGCACTGCTTCTATAACCGTTGTATTCTCGGGAACGGTAATTGCCCCGTAAGTCATTATGTCTTTTACCTTCGTTTCCTCTATTTTTACCATTTTAAATTTTAAAAATTTTATAAATTTATTTTTCTTATTAATTTATCCTTTGTGTAGTCAGCCATTTCATAAGTATTTGTCAGGTGTATTGCATGTTTCGGACAGACCTCTTCGCACAAACCGCACCACATACAACTTCCGGTATTAACTGTGAAATTATAATCATTTGCATTTCTTGTTTTTTCACAACCCGGTTTTTGTTCTATTTTTATAGCATCAATAGGGCAAGTTCTCGCACACATACCACAAACAACACAGATATCCGTATTAACTTTTTGCAATCCTCTGCAAGGACGGTTCCTTCTTTCTTTTGGATATTGCAAAGTAACATTTTTCCTGAATAATGCAGTTCTTATTGTTACCCACATTCCTTTAAGGATTCCGGTAATAAACATTGTATTATTTAATTAGGTATTTAATTAGTTAAAATTGGAATTAAATTAGTATTGTTAAGTATTATTAATTAAAATTATGAATCATACATTATATTTTATTTAGAGTAATTTATTTGAAATACCATTATATTTTTCATTCCCTTTCAAGACGAACCCCTTCATTACATATTTTTGCGTCAATAAAATTTAAATTAACAGGTTTTTGATTACCAATTTTTTTTATCGTACAGGAAAGTTCGTTTTATTTTTGGTCCCTCACACCAAGACACAGAAACACAAAGGAGTTATATTCTGTAATCTGGTGACTTTGTGGCTTTGTGTGAGTATTCTTCTGATTTTTTTAATCCGATTGCAATTCCTCCCCTTCCTTTCCCGCATAATTTTGCACCTTTATAAAATTTCCTCAGTTCAAAGACCGCTTTTTCCAGTTCAACGGATGAAACGCCAATCGCATAAAGCATTCCGTGATTTATATTCATCAGGCCGGCAAAAATTTCATCGTGTTTAACCATTCGGCAAAAATTTCTTCATTTCTCTCTTTCAGATGAAATACATCCATAACGACATTTCCCGTATCCATCGTTATTCCCGTATCAACGATTGCTACATCAAACTCATCCGTCAGTTCAGTCTTTTCTGCATTTGCGAACGAATTAGTTCGCAAATCTCCAAACGAAGTGCGGTGATTTCAACAAAAATTTTTATCTGTGTTATCTCGCATATGAAAACAGGGTAATTTTTTCTAAATTAATTAAATCTAAACCAAAACAAAATAGATAATAAACATCATTTTTCATTTTCAGTTAATTCAAATACTGTTCTTAACTTAACTTTTTCAAAAATTACTCTGAAATAATCAAAGAATCCCTCTCTTCCAAGTAAAAAAGGTGCATTTCCATCCACAAAGCATATTGGAATTTGAATCTCCAACTTTATATCCGGAACTATAACATTGATTTCGTGGATTCTACCTTCAACAAGACATTCTTTCTTCTGTGAAATTCCCCTCAGTTCGGTTTTCTTCCCTTTCTCCCAGTCAATTCCTATTCTGTTTGCAACATATTTTGACATTAGTGAAATATCAGCGCCGCTATCCACGATAAAGCGATATTCTTCAATTTTGGTTTTTTCTTTTATCTCCAGAACCAAAACCGGACGATAAACAATTTTCCCCAAAGGTGTGATCACTCTAAACCATTCCTTTGCAAATCTCATTTTCTAATTCAATAAACAACCAGTCCCTCTTCTTCTATTTTGCTAATAAGAGTTCTGTTAACTCCTAATTCATCAATCTTTTGATACACATCTTTCAGGGATGCAGAATGTGCAATAATCTTTTTATTTTTAACTGCAATATATTCTCCCGCATGTTTCTTTAAGGTCGTTATTGGCACTGAGTTCAGCCACTTTTCATCTTCTCTGCTTCTTTCCAACTCTAGTAAGTCCTTTTCACTAAATTTTATGTGTTTTATTTTTTTCATTTTGAATTTATTTATAGCGTCAAAATGCCGTTGGAATTATGGCATAATTCTGGGAGACATGTGCAATATATGTCCATAATCCATCCCTATATAGTGATAATAATTTTAAATCATTTTGTCCGAGTATAAAATAATTCATAACAAGACAGTGCCTCACTAATAAAAATTAGTTTCAAATTTTACGGAATAATGTAAAATGTAATTAGATTTTGATATAAAAATATTAATATTTCATGATTATCAGTTATTTTAATATTTGATGAAAATAAACATTACCATTTATATGTTCATTTTATATAAATGTGGTAATAATTAATTTGGTTAATTTTTTTAATTTGGCCGATACTCATGTATTGCATATTTAAAAGGATATTTATGTTAATCAAAATAGATATTTATTGGCGTTTCCATCATTTTGACGGATGCCGCTGTTTTACATCCAACGGAGTTTTGGCGCTATAGGAATTTATTGTTCTTTTACCTGCTAAATTGCCATTATTTTAAATAAATTAAACATGGATTAAAATAAATTTCATTCCTTTTCAAGACGAACCCCTTCATTACAAATTTTTGCGTCAATAAAATTTAAATTAACAGGTTTTTGAGCGCCGGTTTTTTTTAATCCGATTGCAATTCCTCCCCGTCCTTTCCCGCATAACTTTGCACCTTTATAAAATTTCCTCAGTTCAAAGACCGCTTTTTCCAGTTCAACGGATGAAACGCCAATCGCATAAAGCATTCCGTGATTTATATTCATCAGGCCGGCAAAATTTTCGTAGTCGTTGTTTTTAAGGAAATTTATTCCGTCATCAGCCAGAATTTTCATCGTATTTAACCATTCGGCAAAAATTTCTTCATTTCTCTCTTTCAGATGAAATACATCCATAACGACATTTCCCGTATCCATCGTTATTCCCGTATCAACGATTGCTACATCCAAATTTTCCCCAATATTAATCTTTTCCAAATTTCCCTGCGTATATTTTATTATTCCTCCGTAAGAGACGGTAAAAGGATCCACTCCCGATGATTTTTTGTGAATTATGTTTTCAATATCCCACGACAAGTTTGCAACTTCTTTTATTGTCAGATTATGCCCTAATTCTCCTGCTGTTGCCATACATAATGCCGATGCAAGAGATGCCGAACTTCCGAGTCCTTTGCCAATCGGAATTTGTGATGAAATTTCTACATTCAGGCCGGATTTTTGATTTATATAATTTTCAACTTTATTTACACCTTCTGCAACTACCGGAAATTTATTAACAAACACATTATCATTATCAAAAATTTCAGTCATTCCGTTCATATCTTTTACGGAAAATTTTGAATCATTTCTTATCTTTACATCTACATAAGTTCTTAAATTTACCGTTGCCGCAATTACAGGATTTCCATATACGGCGGCATGTTCTCCGAGTAATATTATTTTTGCTGGTGCTGAGGATTTCATTTTACTTTCATTTTAAAATTTTTACCAAATTTATGTATTGTTTTACACGGACGATAGTGAGCGTCACAAAAATCTTGTAGATTTTTGAGATTGTAAAAATCTTTGAGATTTTTAGAATAGTTAAAACCTTGTAGGTTTTGATATGGTCAAAAATGCTTGAAGCATTTTAAAATCTCAAAGATTTTAAAATCTCCGAACGGAGTGAGGTGAATATTATTTTTGCAGGTGCTGAGGATTTCATTTTACCTTTATTTTAAAATTTTTGATGCAGAGACCTGCATTTTTGCATAAAACGGCGATATTATCTGAACCAATTTTTCAAAGACCATCCACCACTCTGCCTGTCCTTTGATGACGCCTTTTTCAAGAACAGGGACAACTGATAAATGTTTTTCTGTCATTATGTTAATTACATCCATAAGAGAATAGTCCTCGTCAACAGTTGCTATATTATCATTCATAACTTCTTTTATTTTTACACTTGTCACTGGTTTAAATATATCTTTTTCTTTTCTCATTCTGCTTAAAATAAAATCATTAAGAGAGACAACTCCTGTAATTTTTTTTTGTATTTCTGTCAATAACTAATAAGTATTTAATTTTATATTTTGCCATTTCCATGTCTTTTTTAATAGCGGAATCGTCTTCAAAACATAATGAAATATCGTTATTCATAATTTCACGGGCTTTGACAGAATATATTTTTTCCTTTATTTCTTTTGAATTTTCTATAAGTCGTTTTACTCCTTCAAATATATCTGTCTTTGTTACAATTCCATTTATTTCCCCGTAATTATTTATAACCGGCAAACATCCGATCTTATCTGCAGCCATTTTATGCATCAAATTTATAAAAGGCGTTTGTGTGGCAGCACACCACGGTTCTTTATTCATAATTTCACATATTTTTGTATTTTCTATTCCTTCAATACCTTCACCCATAATCATTTTATACATCGTTATATCTTCTGCCGAAACGATACTTACAGGAATATTTTTTTCATTAGTTATTATAATATGATTAAAATTATTTTCAGCCATAATATTTCCGATTTCCACAAGTGTTTCTGTATTTCCACAGGTTATCGGATTCACAGTCATTATATCTTTCGCAAATTTCGGGATTGTCTTTTTTGAATTTATCCTGTCACTGTTTTTAATTTCAGATGCTGCTCTCGCTTTTTTACGGATATTTATTGCCTTTGACGAAATTTTAAAAATGTTTTCATATTTCCAATAGCCGGATGGTTCTATAACCGAAGATAAATAAATTTTTCCCAAAAATTTCACGATTCCTTCTTTACATAATCGTTCATAAGAAGTATTTTTTTCATCCGTTAAGAAAACTTCAACGCCTTTCTTTACCAACAAGTCAATACCCTCACCTGTTTTTAAATTTTCATCCCCTACAAAAATTTTATTGTTAGTAACATCCTTTACCTTTAGGTGATGCATTAAAATGTTTCGTTTTTTTGCTTCAAAAAGAATACTGAATATATTCATTTTGTCAAAATTTACAAATCCCGACAGGGTGTCATTTTCATTCACGCCCACATATCCGCCATCACCAAAGTTCATAAGCATTCCCATTTTCATTATGGGTATTTCACTTCTGCATGTTTTGACTTTTTTTAATATATGTCCTATTGCCGATATGCCGGTATTTGCATTTATATCAGTTAATTTTTTATTTAATATTTCCTTAATTTCATTGCATTTTTCGTGTTGTTTATTATAAATTTCTCTGTTTATCCATTCCCACAAATATTTCAAAAGGGAATTCAGTTCATACTCTCCAACGATATTTTTTTCTTTTTTGTTGTTTACAACACAAACATATTTTGTATTTTTATTGACAAAATGTTCAACAACATAATACATGAGACAATCTTTTGTAACACACCACAAGTCCTTTGTTATTGACTTTGCCTGCATAAGTTTAAGTTCGCTAAATTTTCTTCTTTGCAATAATTTTGGAAAAGAAATATCCTCTGCCGAAATTTCTCCGAGTATTTGGCTGGAATCATTTGTCAGTATTACATGCCTTTTATTAGTTGTATGTAAAATTTTTCCTGCTCCTACCAAATTATATGTTTCGTTGCATGATACAACCCGTGAGTCAAAAAAATTATTGATGTTGCTTTCCTCGTTATCCATTTTTAAATAAAACAATTAGTCATAGAAATACAAATGTTTAAAATATTTTGTTAAATTATCCCTTAATTTATACGAAATTTGGTGCTGACCCACTAAAATTGGGATAATTAATGTTCGTCTATAAACTCACAATTTTTGTCATTTACGAATGAAATGAGTAAATATCCGAACGGAGTGAGGTTAAAAACATAATAATTTACCTTGCTTGAAAAATATAATTTTTAAGCAGATTTTTAAAAAATCTCTCACAAAATAATTATCCCAATTTAAAGGGATGAGTACCCGAAATTTATTATAGCAACCCGGAAGTTATAAAAAGAGAGGATATTCAATAAACACGGACTTGCAGACATATTAAAAGTTCTTAAATTTACCGTTGCCGCAACTACGGGATTTCCATAGACGGCTGCATGTTCTCCGAGCATTTTGAAATCTCCGAACGGAGTCCGCTCACTATCGTAAAAACCTTCAAGGTTTTTAGGATATTCAAAAATGTTTCAGGCATTTTTGATATCGTTCGTGGATTTTTCAAACTTTACCTCACTTCGTTCGGAAATTTTCAAATCTCTACAATTTGAAAATCGTTTGAAAAATGAGGTGAATATAATTTTTGCAGGTGATGATGACTTCATTTTGTTTATAAATTAAGCTTGCTCTTTATTGTTTCTGATATTCTTCAACGACACTCTTCCAGAGTACATCATCCTCCTTCTTTTCTGCAATAAAGTCATTAAAAAATCTTTCCGGCGTTTTAATCCATGACAACAAGGTATTAATTTTTTTAGAAACTGTGTCAAAAGCAGTTGGTGCCGGCTGTTTTGTATCAAGTTCGCAATTAATACAATTAATATTATCTAAATTTATTACATCCTTCAATCCAACATAACCAATCGCAACAGCAATATTTTTCACATCAACACCTTCTTTAACCGAGAAAATTCTTTTGTAAATTTCAAGTTGCTGCCTGTGTGCAGATGATTTAGAACTATTCACATCCCTGTCTGTTTTCCAGTCCGCTATCAGATATTTGTCTTTGTTTTTAAATATGGCATCAATCTTTGATTTAAATTTTAAAGGTGAATCAAATCCAAGCGACTCCAATTGCACATCTGACTTCACCTCTGCTTCAACAAATTCCGGGTAAGTTTTCTTAATCTCTTCAATAAGTTTTAAGGCATTCCATGCATATGGCTTTAAATTTTCATCCGCCCCGTATTTTTCTTCCGACAATATTTGTTTTATCGCTTTATGCACATCAGAACCAAATAAAGCAGCGGGACTAAATTCCTTTAAGCCCAAAATTTCCTCAACAAAATAACCGTATGCATCATCATGGAGCGAACTGAAAGAGATATGCTCTAACGATTTAAAATAATTACTGACAAATTCCTTTATCCAGTTATTTTTTGAATTGAGCGCTTTTTTTGCTTCCTCACAATGTCCGCTAACAAATAAGTTGAATGCTTTTTTTACGCCTTCGTTCAAATTGTTGTCTGTCTGATTGCTAATTTTATTATTTGTGTTGTTGGAATTAATGGCATTAACATCACAGACATCTGCATACTCATTCAGATACGGATTAATTTTATCGGCCAGTATAAAGAGTTTATTTTTCGCTCTCGTAAAAGCAACGAAATCAATTCTTAAATTTTCTTCTTCAAGTTCTTCTTCAACATCTATTCCTTTTGATTTCAAAATGCTTTTAACTACATTATCTACAAAATCATCATTGTTTTTTGTTTTTGAAGGAATATAAATAACATTGTCAAACTCCCTGCCTTTTGCCTTATGAACCGTAGTAAGAATGAGACCTTTTTCAACATCAGAATCCTCCGGCAATAGCCCGGCTGATTGAAGGTATGTCACAAAGGACTCTAAACTTTTATCTTCAAGAACAGATATTGCTTCCTGATATGCGTGTTGCATTGATATTCCCGCAGAAAAATAGTCCCTGCCATAAATCAGGCATACCGGAATAATTCTCTCCTTAAAAAGTAAGTTAACATCCTCAACGGTTTTTATCTTTTCGCGAAGTTCCCTGAAAGCAGGAATTTTTTCACATATATTTTCTATGCCGATGCTCTTTTCAGATGATATATTAAAGGCCTCCTGCAAAGTGCATGGAAAAAACGGAGTAAACATCGCCTTTTTTACATCCCGTACATCAGAACTTAAAACACCCTTTAAAAAATTTATGATGTGCTTCTTTGCATCGTTAGAAGCAGAAAGGAATGTTGAACTAAAATTTATTCCTCTTTCATCAAGTTCTCTGGCAAAATGTATTATCCGGGAATTTGTTCTCGTTATAATAGCTGTCTTGCCATTCGGACCACCTTCATTCAAACTCCGGACAAGTTCGCAGGCAGCAGCATACATATTACCTTTGCTTACTTCACAAATAACCGGTTTTGAACCGGATTTACCTTCGGCGTTGCATAAATTTTTTAATTCTTCTTTGTGTTCGGAATTTTTTGTTTTAGAAATAAAATAAATTTTTGCATAATTCAAAATTTCGTTTGTGCTTCTGAAATTTTCAGAAAGTATAAATTTTTCCGAATTCTGAAATTTTTCGAAGTTCAGCAATGACCCACCCTGAAATCCAAAAATCGCCTGCTTTTTATCCCCGACGGCAAAAAAATTTCTGCACGATCTGATAGCAATATCTGCCTCCATTCCGTTAACATCCTGTAATTCATCAATCAGCACATAATCAAACACCTCGTTTTTTCTTAACTCAATAAATTTGAGCAGCATATCCGCATAATCAATTCCTTTATCTTTTGTGGTTTCATAATGTGTGAAAATGCCGATGAAATCATCCGTAAATTTTTCCATTTCCGATTTTGTGTGCTTTTCCTCTTCTTTCAGAGACCCTTTTGCTTTGGCAATATCTATTTTATCCGGAGTTATTCCAAAACTTTTCAGGTATCGTATTGAATTTTCTATCTTTGGAACACTCTTATCAATAAGATATTCATCAGAATAATTCATAATTTGTTTGTCCTTAATATATCTGAAAATAGTATATCTCAATAAGTTAGTGCTTAATTTCTCGCTTTCTTCAATATTATCCAAAGCATAAGAGTGAAAAGTAAATACATTCAGTTTAGATACATCAAAAGAAATATTCTGTTCTTTAACGACTTTATGAATTTTTGATTCCATCTCTTTTTTGGCTTTTTCGGTAAATGTCAGGCAGAGTATCTGTTCCGGCTTAATACCTTTTTTTATTAAATTTGCATATTTGTATGCGAGCAAAGTTGTCTTTCCTGTGCCGGGATTGGCAACAACTAAACTATTACCTTCATACTCAATTATTTTTTGTTTTTCCTCTTTCAAAAACATTTTAACATTTTAAATTTTTAAAATTATACCTTTTGGTTAAATTTTAGTTTAAATTTATTTAATTTATTTAAATTTTAGTTTAAATTTCTAAATTTTATATCTGCATAACTGCTTGCTTAAATGCCTTCTGTGTCCCGGCTCAACTTCATAAATTTCCTGTTTTAAATTTCTCGGAACTTCAATAAATTTTACCGCATCATTTTTAAGCCGCAACTTGCAATTTTTGCACTGGAATCCCTTATTTGTTCCTTCTGATTTCATACGGATTTTACAGTTCGGACAAACAGGATTTTCTTTTTTATAAATTTTTGCCAATTCCAGAATTTCAATTTTTTCAATGTTAAAGGTATCCTTATGACTCTCAATTCCCCCGTAAAGCCGGACTTTGTCTCCCTTAACTAAATTGAACGCTATGTTTTTTAGTCGTGTCACTCCGTAAGCCGCACAGGTGAAAGTTGCTGTCCCATCGGAAATTTTAAAGAAGGTATGACCCTTCGCTATTCTTTTCGGATTTTCAATAACGGTTCCAGCGACTATCGCCGCATCATACTGCTTTAATTCGGAAATTTTTTTGAACATGAGATGGGCATCCGTATGCTGGTTTGTCCTGAAAATCCGGGTAAATGAAATTTCTTCGTTAAATTTGATGAGTGAAAATGCCTTATTTACAACTTCAATGCTGTTTCCCCGGATGCCGCAAAGTATCGGGTCTTTTCCGTGAGGCATAAAAACAAGTTTATGTTCTTCCTCATTAACATTGTCATAAGTCCCGGGATAAAGCAATTTGTGCATTTCAAAAACACTTTCTTCATCAATCATTCGCTCCTTTCCGAAATTTTCCTCGGTTCTGTAAATGAGCAGTTCATAAGTTAAATCGCTGAAATCGCAGCCCAGACATGCCAGACAACCAACAATTCCTCTTCCGTTTTTAAATTTATAAGCCGTTGCATTTATTTTTCCTGAAATTTCATCTGCTTCTTCAATCGTGCATAACTCACTTACTGCTTTTTTGTAAAATTTATTTAAAATTTCAAAATTTATCTTAAAATTTTCATCATCTAAAAACACGCAGGCGGGATTTGTATTTTCATCCTCAAATCGCGAATATTTTTTAAGAAGGTCTAAAACAATTGTTTTTATTTCTTTTTTTCTTTCACCGCTTAAATTATTGTCATCAATGTGAAACCAGCATGCTCCGTTTCCTCTTGTTTTATAAGGAATATTCGGATTGAGCCGGACTAAATTTGGAATATCGGCGATTAAATTTATCTCCTTAAATTTTCTTAAAATTAAACATGTCAGATAAGTTGTGCACATTCCTTCCGTTGAGTCGGTATCGTCTAATGCGATGAACATTTTAATAAAAGATATTTTCTTTAAAAATAAATTTTATTTAATATATTTATTTAATATAAGTAGTAATTCTTAATAATTCTTTTTATAATTTATTATAAAATTAATTAGTTATCAATCAATTATTAAAATTTAAATCAAAATTTAAAATGCTTCAGCCAGCGATAATGCATGAACTTGAGGTTGTGGTACATAATGACTATAAAAATAAAGTAGTAAAAGAACTCCATAAACAGGGAATCACACAAATTGAATTCTTAACCGACAGCAAAATTTCAGAAATTAATCAAAATTTTGGACTGGACTTAAAAAGAGGAGTTCCGTCAAAGAGAGAAATCACCGTATCAAAAAATTTACTGGAAATTTACAGAGTTATCGGAATTTTGGGCCGATTTGAAACAAAAAAAGAGACATTTCTTGAAGAGATGCTCGGCATTGAAAAGGTTGAAAAGAAAAAAACAGAACGACTGAAATTTGATGCTGTCATAAAACGCACAGAAGATATACTGAAAATTAAAGACGGGGAAAATGGCGCAATTGCTATTGCAAATAAAATTGAAAAGCAAAGTGCTGAATTATCCGATGCAAAAAAGAATCTTGAAGAAATTTCCCGGCTTTCGGTAGTTATGGGTGATTTTGATATGGATGTTTTGGGAGATGGAAAATATTACACGATTTTTACGGCGGTTTTTGAAGGTGATGAGACCGCAAATAACATTGAAGCAATGCGTGCAAACGGCGAAATTTCTTATGTCAAACAATATGAAATAGAAAGAAAGAAGAAAAATGTAACTTATGCCGCAACCATAGTTGTTCCGAATGAAAATGCAAATTCGGTTATACAAAAAATTTCCGGTAATGCGAGAATATTGAAAGAGCCAAAAAAAGGCACGGTTGCAGATAACATAAAAATACAGACCGAAAGAATTGCCACGATTGAAAAAGAAATAAACGATTTAAATAGTGCTTTAAAGGAAATTTTTAATACAAAATACAAAGAGTTATTAATATGCAGGGAACTTCTGGAAATTGAAAAAGAGCGATATGAAATTTTTGTTAATGGCGGAGCAACAGAAAAAACAAAATATTTAAAAGCATACATTCCTGCACAGTTATCCGATAAAATGAAAGAGATAATTGAAGAGAAATCGGAAGGTGTTTGTGTAGTAAAAATAAATAAGGACCTGGAAGATGCTCCGACAATGATGCAAAATCCAGGAGCAATAAAGAAATACGAATTCCTGACATCAATTTATGGGCTTCCGAAGTACAACCACATAGATCCGTCTATAGTTGTTGCTCCTGTGGCTGCCTTGCTTATCGGTTTAATGATAGCGGATGCATGTTACGGAGTAATCTTGTTTGGAATTGCCATGATGCTGCGCAAAAAGTATGGTTTCTATTCGGAAGGACTGAAAAATTTTATGTCTTTTGTGGCCATAGCTGCTGTTGTGGCTGTTGGCGTAGGTATTGTCAACGGAGAGTATTTTGGAAATATGGGGCATATTCTCTGGGTGGCCTTTATAGATCCGCAGGTGGAAAAGCTTCCGTTACAATTATTCCATCCGGGGGGACATGACCTGAAAGTATATCTCCAGATTGCCATCGGGTTTGGTGTAATTCATATATGGTCAGGAACTGTGCTTGGACTTTATGATGCTATGAGAAGAAAGGAAAGAAAGGAAGCATTATATAAATATGTGAGCTGGTGTTTATTCGGATTAGGGATGATAATTATCTTTTTTGGGGCGTTTGGAAAGGTTTTCGAATTTCCTTTTGTCCCATTTACTGACATAATTTTTACTTATGCAGCACTGGTTTTAATGGCAATAGGATTGGTAATTGCCTTGAAACATGATCCTATACTCTCAATAATAGAAGCAATTGATTATTTTGCTTTTATACTATCTTACGCCAGAATTATGGCGCTGGTTGTTGCTGCAGGTGCGGTAGCAACTGCCTTCAATCAATTGGCAGGGATGGCGTGGGGCGTTGCCTTTGGAATATTTGCTGTACTCATATTCCTTGTCGGACAAACGCTTCACTTTTTGCTCGGGGTTTTAAGTGCATTTGTCCAGACGTTGAGGTTGCTGTATGTTGAACATTTTTCAAGATATTATGAAGGAGGGGGCTATGAATTTAAACCGTTTGAAGAGAAAAGAAAATACACTTATGTAGAAGAATAATTTAATCTATTAAAAAATTAATTATTAAAATATAAAGAAAATGGAGGGAGTTATACTTGCGGCAATAGGTGCCGGATTGGCAGTAGGTTTGCCGGGATTGGGAAGTGCAATAGGAAGTGGTCTCGCCGGAGCAAGTGCGAGTGGAGTTATAGCAGAAAAGAAACAGGAATTTGTGACAGGACTGATATTTGAGGCATTGCCACAAACAGCCGTGATTTTTGGATTTGTGATAGCAATAATGATAGTGGGGCTTATCAATGATCCTGTGAAGGGAGGGTTAGGAATGTCGGTTTTAGACGGTGCGAAAATGCTCGGTGCTGGACTTGCTATGGGAATTGCCGGGTTAACGCCGATCGGACAGGGACCAGCAGCAGCAGCCGGTATTGGCTCAACTGCAAGATCGCCTGCAACAAAAGTCAACAACATAGTATATACTGCAATTCCGGATCTGTCAGTCATTATGGGATTCGTTATAGCATTTATGTTAATAAGTGCTTAAGCGGTGTATAAAACCATAAAATTTTGAATTTTTTGGTTTTTTCTTTTTCTTTTTTATATTTTTTATTCGGTATTTTTTACTTTTTATTCTAAATTTTTATGAAATCAAAAATCAAAATTTATTTTATATTATGGAATATACTCTATTAATCCTCGGATGCATATCTTTTATTGTTTCGTTTTTAGTGCCTTATCTTACACTGCCAAAACTCATAAGAAAATTAAAGGCAATAGGAATGACCGGAAAAGATATAAACAAGCCGGATAAACTGGAGGTTGCCGAAATGGGAGGTCTGGCAGTTGTAATTGGCTTATGTGGAGGTATTTTGGTTTTTACCGGAACTATTGCTTATGTTAATGAAATATTTGGAATATCTTTGATAAATACAATAGATATAACAGATGGAAAAATTTTAACTTTAATTTTTGCGGCGTTATCGGTAATTCTAATAATTGCAATCATCGGAATATTTGATGACCTGTTTGATTTAAAACACAGTACAAAAGCAATACTGCCAGTTTTTGCAGCACTTCCGTTAGTCGCAATAGCAAGTGTCGGCAGTCCCACAATAAATATCCCCTTTATCGGCGAAATTAATTTCGGAATTTTTTATGCTTTAATTTTAGTTCCGGTTGCTATCACTGTCTGCAGCAATATGACAAATATGCTTGCCGGATTTAACGGGATGGAAGCGGGAATGGGAATAACTATGAGTTTATCTCTGGCAATTATTGCATTATTTATAGGAACGCCTGAAGGTCTGATTGCATTTATTCTTTTAATTTCACTTGCAGGAGCATTACTGGGATTTTTGAAATACAACTGGTTTCCTGCAAAGGTCTTTCCCGGAGATGTGGGAAATTTAACGATAGGAGCAGTAATTGCAACCGCTATAATAATTGGGAATTTTGAAAGTTACGGAGTTATTGTTATGCTCCCGTTTATAATTGAATTTTTTGTAAAACTGATAAACAAGCTGCCGACAAAAAACTGGCAGGGAAAATATATTGGGGGAAAATTATATCCTTTTAATGAAAAGCCGATAAGTTTTGCACAATGGCTCATGTATTTATCAAAAGGAATTTCCGAGAAAAATTTAACCTTAACATTTATCGGAATAGAACTAATATTTTGCATAATTGCTATTTTAATATTTTTCATTCCTAAATTTACATATTTTACCTAATTTATTATTAATGGACAATTCCTAATTAATTTACAATTTATTAAAATTTAAAATTAAAATAAATTTAACAAAAATAAAATGATTGGACTATTAGATGCGGCAACTTATGCATACTCTTACGGGATGGTTTCTGCAATGCCGCAGCATCTGGATGAGGTAACTTATGCGCGCCTTACGGGGTCCGTAAATCTTGAAGCGGCAATTACAGAACTTATGAAAACACCTTATGAAAAGCAAATAAAGGATGCAATCAGTAAAGGCAAAGGCGAAAATTTAGAAGAAATAGAAAAAGCTGTCGTTAGTCATTACTTTGATGTCTGCAATGCTGTAATTAACACACTTCCGATGGATGTCCGAGACAGCAGCAAGACAATCCTGCTTGATGAATTTGACCTTGGAAATTTAAAACGAATTTTAAGGGCATTAAAGGCCAAAAGTGTCAGCGGAAAGGAAGGAAAGAGTACCGACGAAATACTTGCAGAATGCATAGAGGGAAACATAAAGGATGAAATTTTAAAAGAACTGGCAAACACAGAATTTAAAAGTGCGGTAGATAGGATAAGGACTTTGGGATTTGAAATAGAGGGTGAAAATTTGTTTGAGATTGAAAATTCTCTGGATATAAATTTAATAAGAAAATGGGCAAGGGAGGCGGAAAAAGTAAAAGTAATTGAAAAATTTGTAAAGAAAAGGATTGACGCTTTAAATTTAAAGGCGGTTATAAGGATGAAAATTTTGGGAGTTGATGCGGATAATTTTATAAAGAAAACCAGTCAGGGTGCGTATTTAAATTTTGAAATTTTAAATGCAATTAATGCTGCTCAAATAAATAAGGAAAATATAGATGCGATACAGGGAATTTTAAGCGGAACGCCTTATGGTGACTTATTCGCACAAATTTTTGAAGAATTTAAAAAAACAAAAAGTATGGATACCTTTGAATTGGAGATAGATGCTGCTGCCGCCTCGCCGGCCGTTATCCAGAATCCGATATCTCTGGAATATGTTATCACCTATTTAAGAAAAATGTGGTTTGATGTCAGGAATATGAGGGTGTTATTAGTGGGCAAAAAATACGGGGTTAATAATGAGGAAATAAGTAAAATGATGGTACTTTAAACATGGGTCTCTCATACTTATGTAAAAGTTCACATCTATTACGCTCACTCTGTTTGCGCATTTCAGAAACAGGTTTTGAAATATTACCATTATTTTAAAATTTCATTTAAAAATCTTACAGATTTTTAAAGATTGAAAACTTGTAGTTTTTAGCATATTTCAAAATTTCATTTTTAAAATAACATCGATTCGTTGGTAGTGTCCCCAAGTTATTAACAATGTCTTGATTCCGTCAAGACACCATTAAATAATTATCCTGATAAGGCCATTTTAAAATCACGAGATTTTAAAATATCCGGGCATCAGCGAGGTTATTTCAAAAACGCAGAGTTTTTGAAATCTCAGAATGATAATGAAGTTATTTCAAAATTTATTTTGAAATCTCCGAATGAAATCCGCTCACTCTCGTTCGCGGATTTTTCAAACTTCACCTCACTTTGTTCGGAGATTTTCAAATCTCTGTGATTTGAAAATCGTTTGAAAAATGAGATGAAATTAAAAATTATCATTTTAAAAATCTAAATTTATTGTTCGTGGGATAATCCCATCAGAATTTAATTAACGAGCTGGGGACACCACCGATTCGTTTGGATATTTAAAAATTTGTGGAATTTTTAAATCACCTCACTTCGTTCGGAGATTTAAAATTTCTATAATGTCTGTGGCGGGCATATTACGGGAAAGTGACAAAATTCACAATCACTTTGCTACAA
>JAGWDQ010000104.1:1844-31527 GCA_018260615.1 Candidatus Altarchaeum sp. | reverse complement strand
GGACAAACAAATAGGGGTGACCCTCATTTTTTTATTTTTTTTTCGTGCTAATGGGAAACAAATAAAACAAACGAAATTTTAGTTATGAGTGAAAGTTTGGTGTCCGAATTTGTTTTGCTTTCAAAATTTTCCTGCAGATTTCGGCTTAATTTCCCAAACTCATTTTTGTAGAAAATTTTTAATATCAGGTATGCAGCAAACAAATTTATTATTGTCGGAATCAGGAGAAATTTAATGAACGGAATAAACGGCTCCTACATATTCAAAGCAATAAGTAAATTCTGCGGATTACCTATCGGACTTGCAACGCTTCCTATTGTTATCGCAAATGCCAGAGTAAGCAACAATAATTTCGGAGAAATTTTAGACCGCGAAGCCAGCATTAACATTATCGGAGTTCCTATTATCGCTATTGTATCGTTCATCAGCAGTGCAGATGTTCCTCCTGCAACAAAGAGGATTTAATAATATCAGCATGTCTGTTGATTTTGCTTTGCAAAAAATTTTAGATGAAAAAGACAGCAAAATTCCGCTCTCTTCCAGTGCCTTACCGATAACAAAAACACCGAATAAAAATAAAATAACATCAAAATTTATTGAAGTGAGCACATCATTCGGCGAAATTTGTCCTGTAATAAGCACAATTATTGCTCCGAACAGCATGAGCTGCCATATTTGCAACCTTAAATTTCCTATCTGCCTTATTGAGACAAAAATAAAAACAGCGAACAAAACAATAATCGGAATTGGAATTGGGAACATTTAAAAAATGCTCACACAAAGTCACAAAGTCACAGAGTGTATTTTCTCTTTGTGTCTCGGTGTCTCCGTGTGAGGATAATAAAACGAACTTTCCTGTACAATAAAAAATAAATTTTCACCCTTTTAATTTTTTCGCAATAAAATTTAACTTTCCGCCGCTCGCTATAATTTCGATATCTTTCCCGCTTAAATTGTGCTTTAAACCAATTTCAAAATTTTTACTTAAATTTCTCATCAAAACATTGTTGCTTTTTAATTCTTCAATTCCCGCAGAAATTTCAAGGATGTCGCCCATTTCAATCCTGTCATAATCATTTTTATTCTCAAACATCAAAGGCAGTATTCCAAAATTTATTAAATTTGCAGTGTGTATTCTCGCAAACGACTTCACAATTACCGCTTTAACTCCCAAATAACGGGGAGCGATTGCCGCATGCTCTCTGCTTGAACCCTGTCCGTAATTTTCTCCGCCGACAATAAAGCCGCCTTTCTTTTCTGTTGCCCTCTGGTAAAATTGAGCATCTATAGCACTGAAAACATACCTGCTGATTTCGGGAATATTGCTCCTTAACGGCAAAATTTTTGCACCCGCGGGCATAATATGGTCAGTTGAAATGTTATCGCTAACTTTGATTAAAATTTCTCCCTTCATCCTTCCGATTTGTGACTCAAATTTAGGAAGCGGTTTTATATTTGGTCCGCGAATAATAACTGTGTTTTTTGCATTCTCAATCGGAATTGGACTGATGAAGTTATTAATTACCGGAAACAACTTCGGCATCTTCAGGCATTTTAAAATTTTTTGAGCAAACACATCTCGCGGGTCTGAAATTTTTCCACTAATAGCACATGCAACTGCTGTTTCGGGACTTGAAATATGGACATTTGCATCTTTTGTTCCGCTTCTTCCGGGAAAATTTCTGTTTATTGTTCTGACAGAGACCCCTTCACTTGGCGGTGCATATCCCATCCCGATACACGGGCCGCATACATTTTCAATAATTCTTGCTCCTGCTTTGCTCAAATAACTGTACTCTTTACTTTCTATTAATGCCTCAACAACACTTCTTGAACCGGGTGCAATAATTAAATCAACATCCTTGCTTACCTTTCTGTCTTTCAGCAGTTGTGCAACGGTTTTTAAATCACGGAGCGATGAATTTGTGCAGCTTCCGATAACAACCTGTTCAACACTAATTCCCTGAACATCCCTGACTTTTTTAACATTATCCGGACTATGCGGGAGTGCGATGAGCGGCTCAATTTCCGATAAATTTATTGCGAGCTTTTCATCATAATATGCATGAGCATCCGCATTTAAATTTTCCGCAGAAAATTTAAATCTCCGAGCCAGAGCGAGGTGATTTAAATTTTTCCAGTCCCTAAGACGATTTTGCATAGTCATAAAATTTTTTGTTATTTCATCGCTTGGAAATATTGAGGTTGTTGCCCCTGTTTCCGTTCCCATATTTGTTATTGTTGCCCTGCCCGGAACATCTAAATTTGCTATCCCGTCTCCGCTATATTCTAAAATTTTTCCAACGCCGCCGCTAACTGTCATTGTTCTTAAAATTTCGAGAATAACATCTTTTGCAGATACGAAATTCATTAAATTTCCGCTTAAATTTACTTCAACAATTTCGGGCATTTTTAAATAAAACGGTTCTCCTGCCATTGCACATGCGACATCCAAACCGCCTGCACCTATTGCGAGCATTCCAATCCCTCCTGCTGTAGGTGTATGACTGTCGCTGCCAAGTAATGTTTTTCCGGGGACCGCAAATCTTTCCAAATGCAACTGATGGCAAATTCCGTTTCCCGGCGGAGAAAAGTAAATACCATATCTTTCCGCTATGCTTCTTAAAAATCTGTGGTCATCGGGATTTTTGAAGTCATCCTGCAATGTATTGTGGTCAACATAACTTACTGCTAATTCGTTCCTTACTCTGTCAATTCCTATTGATTCAAATTGAAGATATGCAATTGTTCCTGTTGCGTCCTGTGTTAGCGTCTGGTCAATTTTTATTCCGATTTCGCTTCCTTTCTCTAATTTTCCATCAACTAAATGCTCTCTTAAAATTTTTTCGGATATTGTTTTTGGCATTTTGATTTATATTTTCTTTATATTTTTTGCAAATTTTATAACTCAATTTGAAATTTCCTTAAAATTATAGTTTAACTCGTTAATAATCAGGTTAATAATCGTTTGAAAGATGTAATCTTTCTCATTTTCATCCAATTTTATCCATTTCTTTTCTTCATTTTCCTCTATTGCTTTTATTCTCCGGTCAAAGTTAATACCATAAGTAAAAGTTGGTATCCGCGCCCAGTATGTTGTTTTGAACATATTTTTTTAAGTTTAAAAATTTAGATGAGGAAAATAAAAAAAATCAACAAACCAATTTAATAAGGCAAACAAAAACAGAAAGCTAAAATCTGCACAATACAAAACTACCGGTTTATTTCCTGCTGCTTAATAATATTTCAACACAAGTTTTCCTTTATCAGTTAGTCGCGCTCTTTTGCTTAAAAAACCAAAGGTTACAAGACCAATAGTGCCATATCTTGTTAAAACATCCCACCCTTATTCGTTTTTAATATCCCCTCCGTTTTCGAACCTCCCCATGATTTCTTTTTCGTGGGGACTTAAAATTGCCATTTTAATCAGCTTTTAAATTTTTTTAAAAATTATACAACAACATATAATAACATCGCAGGTAATAATTACTTTTCTTTCTTTAAATAAATAAAATTGTAAATTTTGCTTAAAATTTTTTCGGATATTGTTTTTGGTTTTTGCATTTTAAATTTTTCAGATTATTAGAATTAAGAATATTCTATAAGAATTTAAATTTTGAGTAAATTTTTAGACATCAAAACCTAATTCTGTTAAATTTAATGATGTAACTATTCAGCTATCTAAAATTGAAATTAAATAAATTTGAGAAATGAAAAATAAAAATATCTCATGTCCAAAATGTAAAGGAGAGAATGTAATCAGAAAAGGCAGGCAGAATACTAAGTTCGGTTTTGTGCAGTTGTTTTACTGTAAGGACTGCCAAAGAAAGTTTGCGGGAAGAGGATTAAAAAATAAAACTTATGGACATGGAGTTATTATGAATACCATCAATTACTATGATATTGGAAATACCCTGGAGGAGTCCGCAAGACACATCAACAGGAGATTCAAGGTGAATGTTACGAAAAGTTCTGTTCACAGATGGGTCATGGAGTTTAAGAATATATGCACATATTATAAATTCAGAGCAATGGTTTTGAAAAATTATGGGAAGGAAATAATTTTCGGTAAGACCTTTGAGCATAGGGGTCTGGCATATAATTTTAAATACCACAAGGGAAAACTGGACATTCTATGCAATAGTAATGAACTTTCATCTCTCCGGGAATATATAAACAGATTTGAGTCGGGTTGCCCGATAAGATTTTTTGAAGAGGATGAAAGATGTTCCCAATTGATGATTAATATTAAAAATAAAAGAGAATAGAAATACAATAATGCGTGCAAACTGGCTGATTTCGCTTTAAAATCCTGTAAGAGTAACAGGGAGCGGCATTCTGTTGTTGAGAATTTCATGCTTATAAATGATTCATCCACTATAGCATGCGAGGTTCCCGTGTGGTTATGGGAAAAGAATTTAAATATCGGAATATGCGGACACATAGATATTCTGCAGATAAGAAACGGTAAGATATATATTTTGGATTTCAAACCGGATAACCTCACTTCGTTCGGATATTTCAAAAATAAATTTTGAAATGCTGCCAAAGAAAACGAAAACAACGTTGCATCTCAGTTATACCTGTATGCGTCCGGGTTGTCGTTCAGGACGAGGATTCCTTTAGAGAAGTTTGTATGTATCTGGTTCGATAGTTACATTTACTATGAATTTAATCCGAAAGAAGCCGGGGTTAGATTTCCGGGGTCAAAGTGGAGATCAGATTCAAGAGAGTACAATCCTCCGATTCGGGATCCCATATAGGTATGAAATTCGGGAAGGATTTTTAGCGAGGATGGGAAGGGTCCGGAAGAAAAACATATCAAGAATTTGGGAAATAATAACAGAGAGATGGATGCGGAATATTATGAAAAACTGTGACGAATGCAGGTCTTAAATTGGGAAGGGTCTTGGCTTTGCGGGGTTTTTGTGTTCTGTTGTTGTGGTTCCATTTGGGGTTTGAAATAGTTTGAGGATTGTGTTGTAGTAAGGGTGAGGTGATGAGGGGCGGGGGGGATAAGAAGTGAAGAAGTGAAAAGGAAATGTGAAAGTATTGGGAGAATAAGAGAAAAGGAAAAACGGGGCGGTTCACTCAGATTCAAAAAAGACGAGGGAGAAATTTAATATTTATTTATATAGCCATTTTACTATCTTTTGATAATTTTCAAAATTTCATTTTGAAAATCTCCGAATGAAATGAGGTTATTTAAAATTTGCATAAAATTTTAAATATCCGAGCGAAGCGAGGTTATTTAAAAAATCTCATAGATTTTTTAAAGATTGAAAATTCTCAAAGAATTTTCAGTATTTCAAAAACGAAGTTTTTGAAAATCTCCGAATGGTAGTGAGGTGATATTGTTTTCGTTTATAAATTTTTCCTCCATCTCATATTTATTAATAGTGATGTTCAAATTAAACAATCAAAAGTTGAAAAATTCACTATAATAATAATTCGTAAGGATAATTTATAATATTAAATATTTAAATTTAAGGATTTATTATTTTACTAAAAATGAAAAGTATAAAAATTTTAAGAAACGGAAAAAATTTAGGTGTAATTTTTGGTCTTATATTCGCAATATTGATTTTAAATATCGCACTGGCAGATGTTTCTGTATCTTCAATAATAACTGATAATCAGACATATAATGCAGGGGATGTTGTAAAAATTGAGTTTAATGTTACGGTAGTAGATCAATCAGGAGCTTGCGCATTAGACAGTGTAAATTTTAGCATAACGGATGGAAATTCTTTATCCTGTTCTTTGCCAATATTGGTACCATACAATGGACCTCATAATTGCAGTGGTTATAATATTAATGTTACATTAACTCAAAAGTATGATAATTGCAACCAGTATGGAGGTAATAGTACTTATTATTATGTAATATTCTGGCAAATACCTAATAACTGGAATGCTGGAAAGTATAACATAAAAGCTAGTACGAGTGCTGGAGGAAAAATTGCTAACAATACAGCATCTTTTAATGTTAATAAAATTTTAAATTCAAATATCTCAAATTCGACAATAATAGGTTATTATAATGTTAATAATTCAGAGATATCTGGCAGCACTTTACAAAATAATAGTGTTATGAACTCAAATATTATAAATTCAACGCTTCCACAGGGTGCATATGTAATTAATGCAACTATTAATAACAGCGTCCTTATCAAAGGAACTATTGAATTCACGACTCCTTATGGATGCTGTAAGGATTGCAAAATTTACAATGTAACTGTAAATAATTCGGGAACTTATGTAAATGACAAATATGTTCCTATAGGCAATGAACAGGTGAATATTAGTGATTTGGGATATTTGTGCTTTAAAATATGTACAAATTGTGGTACCTGCTACACAAACACCGCCGGCATCTGCACAATAAACACCGGTGAAAACTGCACCTGTATTAATCAGGCATTGAATGACGCTAACTGTAATGAAGTTAGAATGCAAAGTGATATAATTAATTGGTCGGGGACTTGTATTGATAATCCTGCTGGGTTTAATAACAAGGTTTTTGATTGTCAGGGACATACGATAGACGGCGATGACATCGGAACAGATTACGGAATTTACCTTGATGGAAAAACAGAAAATGTAATAAAGAATTGTATGGTTAGTGATTTTAAGTATGGAATTCGGTTCTCTTATTCCTCAAATAACACCATAACAAATAGTACGATAAATTCAAATTGGGATACAGGAATTTTTCTGTTTACCTCTTCAAACAACAACTTATCTGATAACATCGTAAATTCAAATAGTTATGGAATCGATCTGTTTAATAATTCAAATTTTAATAAAATTTCAAACAATAGAATTTTTAATAATTCTGATATTGGAATTGAAGTGAGTAATCAGGGTTTTGGTTATGGTTTTGGTTATGGTGATGGAAACGCGAACAATACAATAGAAGGTAATAACATTTCAAGTAATGGCATTGGGATTTACTCGCAAAATTCAACTTCAACAATAAATAACAATTATGTCTGCGGAAATACAAATTTGGACTTTAACTCAAGTGATTGGCTTTCAAGTTCCGGGGATAATAACACTTGTAACAATTCAAACGGGTGGAATGACACGAGTAGTATGAATGGATGCTCTTGGCTTTGCGGAAAAACAAAAATTTATGGACACATTATTGATAGTGAAACAAACATGTCAATTCAGAACACCCTTGTTGAATTATATACAAAATGTACACCGTCTGGAATTTTAATAAATTCAACTCATACAAATAGTAGCGGTTACTTTGAATTTACCTTAGAACAGGGAAACTATTGTATAAAGGTTAGTAAAGAGGAATATATTCCTAATACAATGTCAATTTTAATTTATGGGGGAGATCATACTAATTTAACCATATCTTTAGCCAAATCTACATACTTAGAAGTTTGTGTATATGACGACAGTGAGATGCCAGTTACGCCGCTGAATGATACATTAGTTAAAATTTATAATGGGAGTATCCTAATATCATCAAACAATACAAATGCAAGTGGGTGTGTAAGATTCTTCAGCCTCGCGTCAGGAAATTACACCTTCTATGCGGAGAAGGAAGGGCATATAAATAATAGCTCCACTTATTCATATAATAATGATTCTTATGGGGCAATATATATTTCTTTAAGACCTATGCCTGATTTATATGTGGGGGCATCTATGCCTCTCAGCGGGAAACAAAATCAGGAAATTTCAATAAATCTGACCGTTAAAAATGATGCAGGCATTTATGTTCAGGAATTAAAAAATGTTAGTGTTTTGTTCAAAGTTGTTCTTAATGGAACCATTATAATAAACGAGACAAAATATATAAATATGTCAAATAAATATTTTAATCAATTATCATTTAGTTTTATTCCGACTAATTTCGGAAATTATACAATTGAAATTACTGCGGATTCTTTAAATGTGATTGCTGAAAGTAACGAATCAAATAACAAAATATCAAGAAACATATCTGTTGAGGAAGAAGATTACAATTTTATGTTAGTGGTTGTAGATAACATAACAAATGAACCAATAGACGGAGCAATTATTTATGTCAACGGAACTGCAATTGGACAGACCAAAATAAATGGAATATTTACTTATAAGTTGCAGCAGGGAGAGTACGGAATAATGATTACGAAAGATAAATATGTTAACTATTTTGAAAAAGTAAATATAAGCGGAAAAACGCAGATAAATGCGGGACTATATAGAAAAGTTTATAATTTATTTAAACCACCATCAGAGTATGAACTATTTATTAATACTACGACTGTTCCGGGATATATTCAAAATGTTTATTGTTGTATAAAAGATGACGGGACGCAATGGTATCCTGATACCTGCACGGTTAATATTAGTGAATGCAGTTGTCCAGGAGGAGTGACAAATTATCATTGTTATAATACAGGGGGATTAGGAGGACTTAAAAAAATTCATCCAAATGATGAACAATTGAGAAAATACTCATATACTTATCCAAATTACTTTTTTTATAACTATACAATCTATAATAATTCCTTTTTAAATATTTCCAATTATGGATTTTCCGCAGACAAATTTGTTCCTGAATTTTCATCAAAATATACTAAGGAAGATGTTTCAAGACAAATGAAGGTTATTTCTGATGGATATATCAAAAATTATGATTATGACTGTACTAGTGACTGTAACAATATTCCTGATAATCTTTATAAAGAAAGAAAATGTGATGGAAAGTGTGAAGCATGGCATGCATCGGATTACGAAATTATAAACAAAGAAGAGGGTGTTTGTGAAGATTGGGCAGTATTAAGTGTTTCATTTGCATCGTCTTATGGTCTGCCTGCAAGATATGTAACTGTTTGGAAGCGAGTTTGGAACGAGAGTGCACAAAAATGGCAAGATGGTGGAGGGCATGCACTTTTAGAAGTTTTCAACGCAACGGGTAACGGAATGTGGATACATTTAGATACCCTATGGGGGGAATTTAACAATCCTTTTAAATACGATAATTCAAAAGGTTGGGAAGGAGAGGTATTTCGAGCGTGTGCATATTATCCAAATGGAACCTTAATGGAAGATGTTACTTGGAAATATAGTAAAATACACGCATCTGGAAATTGTTGGAATTATCCTGGCAAAGCATATATGGGAACATCAAATATTTCAAATAATGCGGATAATTTTACACTTCCACAAACCTCTGAATCACCTCCTGGCGATTTGCCTTCAAATTTCATCCCTGGAAACCGTACTTATAAAATAACAATAAAAACCAATACAACGGCCGAATTTAACGCGATAATTCAATTAAGTTCCATAGGAACAGATACAATAAATGTAAAATACAATAATGGAACTTTAAATGATACCGAACTAAAACAGGAAATAATTGACACTCTTGAATTGCAAAATATAACACCGATAACTTTAACAAAAGAAAACTTAAATGACACATCAAAGCAAATAATTTTAAATGCTGTTTTTGATGTGCAAATCGTGAATTATACATTCAGCCACAACTTTGTAACATCACAATTTGACCGACTAAAATACATCGTTAATTCCAATGTAGATGTTGAATTTGTTAATCCTTCTCCGGATAATTCTGAAAATGGTTTTGCATGGAATTTTGACGCAAATAATCCAGGCTCACATGAAATAAGAATCTACCTTACAAAACCAAGGACTTATTTTGTTTTACCAAGCGGTGTTTCTGCCTCAAAAGTTAGAGAAATGCTTGCAGATGTTGTTGCTAATAAGATAAATGGTACGGTGATTACAGAGGATAATATTACAAACATCTCAAATGCAGATGTAACCTACATTTTAGGTGATTATTTTGAAATAAGTTCGGAACAGGAAAGGCAAATTCAAAACAGAAGCAGGGAAACATACAGAATAACCGGAAGTGATGTATTGCTGTCAAAACAACTTGCACCGATGTTCTGGCAGGACACATCAAATGCTGTAATAGTCCATCCTGATAATTACAATGAAGTTGAACTGGCAAAGAATTATTCAATTCAACAAAAATCGCCTTTAATTTTAACTGATAAACTATTAAATGATGATACCTGCAGCCAAGATACACAATGCGAGAGTAATCATTGCGTTCATAATATCTGCCGTTCAACATCTCCTTTCTGTGGAGATAATTTCTGTGACCCCGGCGAGAATGCTACAAATTGTCCAGTAGATTGCAACAAAGCAACCGACATCTTCGATGCCGTTGAAATGCTTGAATATCTAAGCGAAAACAAAAATTTAAGCCGGAACAGGACATATTATAAATTTGCTAATTATGATGACGATATAAATTTACCTGATGTCTTTGCTTTAATTGAAAATATTGTTACCGAACAATAATTTTAACAGAAAGAAATAAAAACAAAAGATAAAATGAATACAACCAAAAAATTTGAACATTCCATTGAATTTTTTAACAGGGAAAGAGAAAAGGAGGAAATATTGAGCATTTTAAGGCAAGAACCGCGGGAGATAAATTTCATCTACGGCCCTATAAATTCAGGAAAGACGACTTTAATTCAAAAATTGATTGATAACTTGCCAAAGGACTATGTTGTGATTTATATTAATTTGAGGGAGAGAACGATGTCCTCATATAAGGACTTTCTTGAAGCAATCTTTGATGTCAGATACGAAGGAATACTTACAAAAATTAAGAATCTTGTAATAAGACAAAAAGAAACGGTTGATGATGTAATAAGCGAACTTGGAAAAATACACAAAATTCCAATTCCGAACGGAATTTTTACCAGAATTTTTAAAGAGGAAAAACCAAAAAATGCCTTCATCTATATTCTGGACATAATTAAAAATATAAAGAAGGAAGGAAAAAAGCCCGTATTCATAATAGATGAGTTACAAAAAATCGGAGATATTAAGATTGATGGTTTTTTAATTTACGATGTTTTTAATTTCTTCATCCGCTTAACGAAAGAATTACATATCTGTCATGTCTTTGCTTTATCATCTGATTCATTATTTATTGAAAGGGTTTATGCCGAAGCAATGCTGCAGGGAAGGGCAAATTACATTTTGGTTGACGATTTTGACGAACAAACAACAAAGAAATTTCTGGAAAAATACAATATCAGCAAAGAAGAACAGGAAATTGCCTATAATTATTTTGGCGGGAAGCCGAGAACACTGGCGGATTACATACTTGCTAATGACAGAAATAAGTACATTGAACAGATGATTTTGGAAAGAAAGAGCGAAATAAAGTCAATTTTAAGAGATGTAAGGGAATTCGGTGATGAAATAAAAGTCAGGGATAAAGGTTTTCCTGTAAGTTATGAAATATTATTGGAGACCCTGAAAAAATTTAAAGAGACAGAAAAGAGAAACAGCGATGAAATAAACGAAACTGCAAAGAGATATTTAGTAAGTAAAAATATATTGTTTGCCGACTGTGTTAAGGACTATGTTAAACAGCAATCAAGAATAAATTTAATTGCAATCAGGGAAATTTTAAAAGAAATTTAAGATGTCTGAACAACCGAAAGCAACCGACATCTTTGATGCTGTTGAAATGCCCGAATATTTAAGCGAAAACAAAAATTTAAGCCAGAACAGGACATATTATAAATTTGCTAATTATGATGACGATATAAATTTACCTGATGTCTTTGCTTTAATTGATAACATTGTTAGGGAAGGATAATTTTAAATATTAAAAAATTTGGAAATTACGGTTAAATTTTAATTGGAATGGATAATTACTTAATGCTCAAATTTTTCAGATGAAAAAAGTCAGAGGAATATTATCAGGAACACGAATAATGTGCAGAGATAAAAGCACAATTGAAAAATATATCTTTTTAGGAGATGAAGCAAAAAAATTAGGCGGATTTTCAGTAACCGAAGGTTTATATTTAATTGAAAAAGGCATTTTAGAGGTCTATGATAAAGACAGAAATATAAATTTTGAGGACTTGCTGGAAAAAGGGAAAAATTTAACCAATGATGAAAATTTTTACATAAAATATGTTGTTTTCAGGGATTTAATGAGCAAGGGCTATATGCTGGCAACGGGACTTAAATTTGGCGTTGATTTTAGAATCTATGACAAAAAAGAAGGTGTCCAAACAAGAAAAGGGAGTGAAAATAATAACAGTCAAAGCAGCAGGATGCATTCAAAATTTTTGGTTAAGGTTGTGCCTGAAGAATATGTTTCTTCTTTTCCCGAAATCGCTGGAAATATTCGGCTCGCAAAAGCGGTGAATAAAAATTTAGTTTATGCTCTTGTGGATAAGGACAGTGATGTCATTTATTATCAGATTGATATGGCGAAAATTTAAGAATTATAGAATGTTTAAGTAGCAAATAAAAAAGAGATACAGAGTTAATTTATTATTAATTTAAATTTAATTTATTATTAATTTACTAAATAATTTATAATATCAAAATTTAAAGGAGCAATTTGGTATATAAAAATAAATGAAAAATGATTAGTGAAAAAGGGGTTGTGGTAAAAAAAGTAGAGCTTGAAGAAATGCCAGAATATAGTTTAAATGATATTTGTGAGAAGTATGGCATAAAAGAAGAGGAATTTAAAAAACTATTTGAGGAGAAGAGGAAAGAATTTGCATTACAGGCAGAAAATAGGTTTAGAATCAATTCAGGAGGAATGTTACCTTTCTAATTTTACAACATTCTCACTCTATTGAAAAAAGTGAATCTCTAAAAATCAAAGGATTCTCACGCGCAGGCACTTTATTTTCTCATTGTTCTATTTTTCAAATTCTTCGGATAAATCATTAAGGTCAAACAACAAGACCTTATCTTTTAAATCGGCTTCAAAGCCCGACTTTGAAAATAACGCAAAGTATTCCTTTCTATCCTGATTATGCCACTGCACTAATTTTGCTTTTTCCTTTAATTCATTTAAAATTTTTAATCCGACCTTTTTTTCTGTCCATTTACATTCGCAAAATAAAATTTCTTTTGTTTCTTCATTCAGCGCAACAATATCAATTTCATTACCTCCATCCCACCACCGTCCGGCACGGAAGAATAAAAAAGGAAGAGTATTCTTTTGATTTATTTCCACCAGGAATTCCCTGCAAATATCTTCATAAGTAAATGGAATAACTCTCTCTATAAAATTTACTGCTTTATCCAGCACAAAATCCATATTGCCCTGCTCTATAGATTCTAAATACGGATAAACGGAGCCAAACCAGAATCTAAAGAAATTATCTTTTATCTTGTATAACCCTTTTCTTGTCTTCTGCGGGTGGAATTCTGTTACTGGCACTTCTCTCTCAATTATGTGTAAATCAATTAGCACAGACAAATACTTCCCGACAATTCCCTTTGGCAATCCAACATCATTCACTATGTTCCCTAATTTTGTGTTTCCATTCGCAATTGATTTCAGAATAGAAAAATAGTATCTCGGCTCATCAAGCTCTTCTCTCAATATAAATACAGGGTCCATGAACAGGAAATTATCTTTTCTTAAAATTTTACATTTAATGTTTTCTTTGATACAGATACTATCTGAGAACTGTGAAAGATATGCTGCCGTACCTCCCAAAATTGTATATGCCTGAATTTTTTCTTTGATATCATAATGCGGAAAAAATTTCATTGTGTCTTTAAATCTGAATGGTTTAATTAACAATTGTCCGGTTCTTCTGCCATATAAAGGGCTTGTATATCCCATAAGATTCTCCATCATCCCTATGGAAGATCCACACAACACTAAAAAGAGTTTTTTATATCTTAATTTATTATCCCAGTAATCCTGGATAATTGAGGGTAACGCGGAGGAAGATTTCAAAAGATAGGGAAATTCATCAATAACCAGCATCAATCGTTTTTCAGATTCCCTGTTTATATACTCAAAGAGAGCATCCCAGCTCCTGAAGTGATTTTTCAATAAGACATCATCATTGAAATGTGATGCAATTATGGAAGAAAATCTCCGTAATTGATCAAACTCTGATTCCTCCCTGCCCAGCAGGTAAATTCCACTTACATTCGTCAAAAACTTTTGTATTAATTCTGTCTTTCCAACCCGTCTTCGCCCATATATTATAATCATCTCAGATCTTTCAGACAAAAATCTCTCTTCCAGAACGCCTAGTTCGTATTTTCTATTGATAAATTTTTCCATAGTTATCTTTAAAGTAAATTACTTTTAAGTAAATAAATAAGTTTTAAATATATTATTTTAACAATGCTCCAGGTCAAAAGCTCCAAAATAATGATACTATCGCGAACACTATTCCGGGATTTTTAGCGGTTTATTCAAATTCCTTTGATAAATCATTAAGGTCAAACAATAAGACCGGTTCTTTATTCTTTAATGCCGCATTTCGCAATTCATCCTCAAAGCCCGACTTTGAAAATAACGCAAAGTGTTCCTTTCTATCCTGATTATGCCGCTGCATGAAATCGCGGGAAATATTCGGCTCGCAAAGGCGGTGAATAAAAATTTAGTTTATGCTCTTGTGGATAAGGACAGTGATGTCATTTATTATCAGATTGATATGGCGAAAATTTAAGAATTTAAAGAGACAATCAATCTTGTCAAAAACAGAATTGCCACATTATAATTTTAAGAATTCGTCAACACTGAGTCCGGATTCCCTGATGATGCTTTTTAATGTCCCTGTCGGAATGGTTTTTTGCGGGATGTCTTGGCACCATGACGATTCTTTTTGTCTCATAATTAACCCAAAACTCATGACTTCCTTTTCCTTGTCTTTCAAAAACAAAGCCGGCTTTTTTGACCTTCTTGATAAGTTGTGTGTAGTTGAGAACAGGTAGTTTTGGCATCGTAATTTAATACCTTATGCAGGCACAGCCAAAGGTATTGTAAAATTTTTTACTTCAACAATTTCTTTTCCGGTCGTGTGAATTGGAATCGGATTGCCAAGTTTTTTATGAATATCTATTAGCTCCTTTATGGACTCCTCTGCGATTTCAATACATTCCGAAAGTGTATCTGCCTGTACAGTCAATCCCTGAATCTCATCGGATGTTGCCAAATAATATACTTTCCCTTCTTCTTCTTCCATGCGCTCTATTTTTATATTTGCCGTAATGTACATAGTTGTCATTTTTCAAATTATAAATAAATGAGATTAATAAATATGTTTTGAAAATATTTATTCATAAATTTTTAATGGCGGAAAAGATAAATTGCTGTTGCTAATACAATCAAAACAAAACCAGCACCTGATAAAACAAAACCAGCACCTGATAAAACAATGGCTAATCCCGGGCTATCAAAACCGAAAATGCCTACTGCAATAATAAGAAACAGAATTCCTAAAATAAGGAACAATATGCCACCGCCAGCCCATTTTATCGGGTTAAATTTTGATTCTTTGTTTTGCATTTTAATAGTTGATTATGCATTTTAACCTTTTCATATATATAACTTATTTAGCACCACCAATTTCCATTTTCATATAAATTTATATGATAATAATTTATATGATTTTAAAAAGAAATAAAAAACTACATAAAATAAAAAGAAACAACCTCTTGCTTATTATCGCCCCATACCCACGAAATCAGCCAATCCAATAACAACTCTAAACGCCAAAAGCAAATGCCTGCATTATAAGTATGAAAAATTCCCTAAATTTAAGTATATCCGACAAAAATAGGCCTCTTTGACAAATATTTTGAAAGGTTTGATTTCCTGAATGGCATTCCTTTTGTTTTGCTTTTAATTTCATCAGCCAGTTCTGAAATTCCCGGATTTAAATTTTGATTATCCTCTCTCCGCCTTACTGAAAATTTTTTGCTTTCCCTTTCTTTTTCTCCGATTACAACAATATACGGAGTCCATTCCCGCTCTGCCTTTCTGATTTTTGCACTTAATGTTTCATTTCGGTCATCAATATCAATCCTGATGTCTGCTTTTTCAATTTCACGCATAATTTCATCGGAAAAATTTAAAAATTCCTTTGAGACGGGAATGATTCTGCATTGCGTAGGCGAGAGCCATAACGGAAGCATTGGTTTTTCTGACTTCAGAGCGTTTTCCAGAATTTCAAACATCCATCTTTCAATTGAGCCGATTGACGAATGACAAATTGTGCAGCCCTTTTTCTTCCCGTCATTATCAACAAAATTTATTCCGTAGGTACTTGCATCTTTAACATCCAGCTGAACTGTGCTTAACTGACAGTTTCCGTCAACAGAATCAATTCCCTGAAATTCGTGCTTAACCGCCCAGTAATGTTTCATTGCTGATAAGACCTCAATAAATGCCGGCTTATCCGAGTATTTGAGTAAATTTATAAGTCGCTCTTTATACTTGTCGTAAAATTCCTTAACAATCCTGAAAACAACCGCATATTCAATTCCCGTTGCGTTTGCCAGATCGTTATAACTTTTATATAAATTTTCATATTCGTCCCAGCCCTGTTCAATATCCCTGCAGAAAGAATGCACATCAGGCATGTGGAATGCCCGCAATCTTCTCAGTCCGCTTAACTCTCCTTTCTTTTCATACCTGAAACTCTTTGAAAATTCATACATTCTTATGGGTAACTGGTCATAACTCATATTTATCTGCTTCATAATCCTGAACAATCCGAAATCACCCGCAAATCTCAAAACAAATTCCTTATTTTCATCATCCGGAACTTTTACCATATAATGTCTTTCATGAAATGACTGTCCCTGCTCTCTGATGTCAGGCATACTCCAGTCATAGATGATGGGGGTTTCAATCTTCATTGCACCTAAACGCTCCAAAGCAATTTCCTCTGCCCAGTCGCTTAACAAATCAAATATTAAATTTCCTTTCGGATAAAAACGAAAATTTCCCGAATCACTTGCTCCCTCATAATCAATCAATTCCAGATGCACCATTGCCTTTATTGAAGGCGGTTCTGCCGATGACACATTCTTCAATTCCTCTGCCACTATATACTTCTTTAATGTCGGAAATTTGTTAAAAATTTCATACCTGTCTAAATTTTCCTTTAAATTTTCCATGTCAATTTTGTATTCCTCTCCTGTCGGTGCCAGAACAAAAAACTCTGATTTTATATCTTTTACAACATCCTCTCTTGTGATTTTTGTTTCTTCCTTAACAACAGCCCTTTCTTTTTCCTTTCCCTCCTCCTTTTCCTCAACCTTAATTTCTCTGCTTAATTCGCTGAGCGGATGTCCCTTACATTTGACTTCAAATCCCTTATAATATCCGAACGGTGCCTTAATTACACCTAAATTTTGTTGTTTTAAATTTTCATAGATATCCCGAAGCATTTCCTTTGCAAATTTCGGACTTGCCAGATTGCCTGAAAGGTGGGCATAAGGATAAACAACTATACTTTTTGCATTAACCTTGCTATAAACATCCTTAATATTGTCTATTGTTTTGTTTAAAATTTCGGTCTTGTTTTTCTCGTCGTCCTTTTCAACTGCTGTAAATACAATTAAACATTCTTTTGCTTCCAAATTTTTCTCATTTATTTCATCTGCATCTGCGATTGCTTTTTTCTTAACCTCTATCTTTATGTAGTCCGCATGGATAAACAAAATTTTCATTCTAAAATAATATTTAAAATTTAAAAATTTAATAGTAATTATGAATACAAGAATACAAATTAACAATGCAAAGATAAAAATCAAAAAGTGTAATAAAGTCCATCATTCAAAAATTTCCTAAATGCTAGAATAATCTATCAAATTTACCTCTCCAACTTTTAAGTTTTCAGAGTATGTTTCTGCCTTTACTAAAACCCTTTTTTTTATATCAACCCATATATTTTCTCGCAGAAGAACATGCTTATTTTCATCTAATACCCTCAACTCAACTTTAAAACAATCTCTGTCATTTATTTTTTCTTTTCCAATCACCTTAAACACACTTACAAAAGAAGTTTTTATACCCTGACTATTTTCATTAACTTTCATTTCAAAATTATCATCTAATGCTAACATCCAAGGATAATACATAATATTTCCATATATATCAGATGTTTCATTAGGTATTGTTGCTTCTGAAGAAGGCATTTCTATTACTTTTCCTTTCTGCTGAATCATGCTCTCTTGTATACTCGTTTTTATGATTTTTCCCGTATCTTTGTCTACCCAATGTTTTGTTTCTGAAAGAATTGCTTTAAGTGGAGAATTATCTGGTAGAGATGTTTGTGTTTTTGAAACAAGCAAATAGCAATCCTTTCCATTAATCCTTTCCAATTTTTCAACATTGCATTCTAAAATACCATTTATGTCTGCAGAATTATTCTTTGGATTAAGCGAAGAACCGTGTATTGTATATTTAAATTTATCTCCAACCTTAAACTGTGGTTTTATATTGTGTTCAGATATAGTAAAGTTTATTTCTTTTGCGTTTTCTTTTACATTTTCTGTGAAATCCACATACTTTTCAATAGAGCTGTTGACTATGTTTACCGAACTGTTTGTTGTATTTGAATGCTCTATTTCAGCGTTATGATTCAATATTAAATATGTTGAAATTAACACGACAATTACAATAAAACCAATAACAAAATTATTTACTTTCTTTTTTTCCATTTTTAAAATAAATATTAGAATTAGAAGTCAAAAAATAAAAAATAAAATAAAAAAATATTGAATTTTTCTGTAGTTTTTACAAATACCTCTTTTCTATTACTATTAACAGTTGAACCCAAAGTAGTAATAAGTTTGCCCATATATACAAAAAGTTATGTGTTGGTTAGACATCCAATCATCACACGCAATGCTATTTATACAATAACCGTTTCCACAATCTGTATACGCATCACAATAGGATCCTATACTACTCCCACCATTATGATACTTACAAAATGCATAATCTGCACCTACCCCGCTTGCTATTGCTCCGATCACCATCATTCCAACCAACACCACCAAAAACCCTGTTTTTAATTTATCCATCTTCTTACTTTTTTATGTTTTAATTTTATTTTTTATTAATTGATATATAAATAGTACCGAACAATAAATTAAATGTGATATGAACTTTTGTTCCATTTATTGTTTTGGTTTTTTATGATTCATAATGATTTAAACCAGCCAGTTAGTTTTATTGTGTGAGCCCTAAATGTTCGGTCTATTTCAACAACTTTATTTTCTTCCAATTTTCTTAATGTATTAGATAAACTTGACCTTGAAATTCCGGTTCCTCTTGCAATTTCATTTCTTCTCCTCATACATCCATGAAACAATAGTGTTTTAACCACCACAACGTCATTATAAGATAATACTTTCATTACATTTTCCATTCCTTGTGTTATCTTAATTTCTGTGTTTTCTTTTTCAACTTTGGTTTTGCATGATTCACATAATTTACTAAGCGGATGCGAATTCCCATCATTGCATTTGACTTCAAAGCCCCTATAATATCCGAACGGTGCCTTAATTACATCTAAATTTTGTCCCTTTAAATTTTCATAAATATTCTGAAGCATTTCCTTTGCAAATTTCGGACTTGCCAGATCACTTGACAAATGAGCATAAGGATAAATTACAACGGATTTTGCATTAATCTTGCCATAAACATCCATAATATTGTCTATTGTTTTGTTTAAAATTTCGGTCTTGTTTTTCTCGTCGTCCTTTTCAACTGCTGTAAATACAACCAAACATTCCAAGAATACAAATTAACAATGCAAAGATAAAAATAAAAACTTCTGATGAAAAATTTATTGAAAATCTACAAGATTTTTAAATTATCCCTATTAGGTAGCTGAATAGCTACAAATTAACAACACAAACCTAAAAGTCAAATATGCGTAAAAATGTGAAAATCTCCCACAGTGTTATTCGAAAATTTAAAACAAAGTTTTTAAATAACTACAAAAGATTAAAGATAACATTTGGTTAAAGAGAGCAGTCTATCTGTACTAACATCAGACCCTTGAGTATTCCAATATTTTCCATCATATATAAATATCATATCTTTGTATTTTCCAGATAACACAATAATAATTTTTTTCGCACTAAAATTCTCTACTTCGCGAGTGGATATATTTATGGTCTTTGAAAATGTTAGTTCTACGCAAGATTCTGATATTGTTTCATTTTTTATTTCTTCTGGGACAAGCAACTGTATTTTTTTGCTTGCTGAATTAACAATTTTCATAGATTCATTTAAAATCTTATCATAATTTTCACCATCATACATTAGTATTTTTGTTGTATTGTCTTTACATTGTGTCATGATTGTTATTTTTATTTTTTCTTCTGGCTTCTCTTCTACGCATCCACTGATCAATATTGATATAACGATTCCAATACTTATGATTAATATTTTTAATTTTAGATTCATTTTTAATATCTTTTTAAAAAAGAAAGAAATAAAGAGGGGAGTATACCTCTCCCATGTCTTTGTGCAGTGTTTCGCTTGTTTTCACTAATATATTACTAAATTCGTTTGCCTGTGTGCGCATCTAAATATATGTAATTGTATAGTTTACTATCACTATCTACAACCAACCATGCTAAACAGAGTGCATCCTCGTCACAACCCACTACGGTAAGTTCTGATATTTCCGCACCACCATTGAACTCTTCATTGGCTATTTTAATGGCTCCCTCTTTTGAAATTGTTGGTTTTAAATCAGGCAATTCTTCATGATATACTTTTGACCACATAGAAATCTCTCCTGCTCCCTTGTTTACTGACACCCATATCCAATCACTTTTTAGTGATATGTTATCAATAACTCTGTTAAACATGAAATTGTAACTATTATCCTCATCTTCGGTTTCAGTCAATACATAATCTTTAGGCACTTTTATCTTTTCTTTAGCAATATCCAATGCTCTCTCCTTTGTAATATTTTTTGTACCTTTGTTTTTATATTTAGCTACATTTAAGTAAGAGATTACTTTGCCATCATTGGCCTCTGCAGTTATAGTAACATTTCCTTGCTCATCATATAACCTCTTAAATTTAACCGGTATGTTAGATATATGTGGTTTGTTCTTTTTTGCATCCTTGTTCTCATTTAGATTTGTCTCACTCTCCTTTAGATTTGTCTTACCAGTCGATGTTCCATGTGTGTTTGAACAGCTCCCTTTTGATGCAGAACCAGATAGTCCGCTATTTGCTGATGCCCAGTTTTCACATGTGCCAGAATCAGTTGAATATTGAGCACAATAGTAAAAATACCACGCCCAATCTGATCCAGTTTGTTGATTTGCACTTAAGATGCCTGGCCACCCAACAACACAACTAGTGCCAGAATCTATAAGTTCATCTCCAAAGTCATTATATGACTCACAGGTCATCAAAGTAACTTCATTTGTGGCTTGGCAACTATTAATTTCGTTTGAGCACATTACTTGTCCGCTAAATCCGTTCGGATGATTTCCACCAATACAATCGTCATTACCATGTCCTGAAAAAAATACAGAATCATAGCTTGCAAGATAACTCATAAAATTTGATTCTGTGGGATTCAATTTCATACTGGGCCATCCATATTCTCCAGACCACCATGCACCAGACCATGCACCATCTGCTTCAGCATCTGCGGGGACTTCATCAACATAAGTAATTTTTAAATCTGCAGCACTCGCCGAACTTAGCATTACTGATACAACTATTCCAACCAACACCACCAAAAACCCTGTTTTTAATTTATCCATCTTCTTACTTTTTTATGTTTTAATTTTATTTTTTATTAATTGATATATAAATAGTACCGAACAATAAATTAAATGTGATATGAACTTTTGTTCCATTTATTGTTTTGGTTTTTTATGATTCATAATGATTTAAACCAGCCAGTTAGTTTTATTGTGTGAGCCCTAAATGTTCGGTCTATTTCAACAACTTTATTTTCTTCCAATTTTCTTAATGTATTAGATAAACTTGACCTTGAAATTCCGGTTCCTCTTGCAATTTCATTTCTTCTCCTCATACATCCATGAAACAATAGTGTTTTAACCACCACAACGTCATTATAAGATAATACTTTCATTACATTTTCCATTCCTTGTGTTATCTTAATTTCTGTGTTTTCTTTTTCAACTTTGGTTTTGCATGATTCACATAATTTACTAAGCGGATGCAAATTCCCATCATTATATTTTATCTCAAATCCCTTATAATATCCGAACGGTGCTTTAATTACATCTAAATTTTGTGCCTTTAAATTTTCATAGATATCCTGAAGCATTTCCTTTGCAAATTTCGGACTTGCCAGATTGCTTGACAAGTGAGCATAAGGATAAATTACAACTGACTTTGCATTAACCTTGCTATAAACATCCTTAATATTGTCTATTGTTTTGTTTAAAATTTCGGTCTTGTTTTTCTCGTCGTCCTTTTCAACTGCTGTAAATACAATTAAACATTCTTTTGCTTCCAAATTTTTCTCATTTATTTCATCTGCATCTGCGATTGCTTTTTTCTTAACCTCTATCTTTATGTAGTCCGCATGTATGAGTAAAATTTTCATTCTGAAATAGCATTAACTTTAATCAATTAGAATACAAAATAAAATTATTAATATTGATAATAAGAAGTTCTGGTTCAACAAATTACAACCACTCATATTATTTTAAAGAAATACAAAACTTTGAACCATTTTTCTATAATCCTCGTATGCTGCAGTATAATCTTTTGGTGTAGAAATATAGGTGATGACGTAAAAATAGTTGTTGTGTTTTGCTATCATAACCGTCCTTTTTATATCGTTATCCTTTTCATAAAGGGTTGTTTCATAGGCATCTATATTTTGTGATGTGCGTATTTTTAGTTTTTTCTCTGTTAAATTTTCATAATTTCCGATTTGTTCAATAAGATGTTCTTTTATATCCTCAATGGAATTATAAGCTCCACCAACATCTCTGCTTGGGACTATCTGAATATTTAATGTGCAATATTTTTTAGTTTCGTTATTGCTATAAAACAATATCTTTGTTTCATCGGCTTTCTTCGCGTAATATTCGCTTGACAAGACAACGGAATAGTTAAAGGTTTTGTCAATAAACATATATCCATCATTGACTTTTAGCATACATATTTCATCCCTGCACTCCTCTTTTTTGTCTTTACAACCACAATCCTTACAACAAGTTTCAGGAGTTTCTTTATTTGCAGAGTCACATACCTTATCTCCGCAATAACTATAGTTTTCGTATTCTTCAATGAGATCATACATGTAGAAAGGAGTAACTTTTTTGGATTTATCTTTACATTCGTTGCACACAAATATTTTCTCATGTTTTCCTTCAATTATCTCGCTACTATTCTTATCAATCCACATTGTAAATATATCAGTTTCAACCCCTATTACATTATCCAAATCTGCAATAGAGTATTCTACTTTATAGCATTCTCTTCCTCCAACTTTTTCTATTCCTTTCCACAAAAGATTTTCTGATGCTGAGTAATCATGTCTTATAAGAAAAAGATGAGTATCATTTTTGTCTGGAGTATAAGAAAATTGGGTATCTATATAAGACGAAACGATTGCGTTTTTGTTATCAATTGTTTTTATATATGTCACGTTGTATCTTGTTTTCCACTCGTATCCCATCGTATCCTCTGTAAGTTTTACTTTGTTATCTGAACAGGTAGCATCTATGAATTTTTTATCTATTGTACTTGAAAAATTAACTCTTGTACAATTTATAAACCCAGGCAAAAAAAGCGGATGAATCTTTAATACAGAGTGGAACAAATCATTTAAAGGGTAATTAGATTTTGTATAATCTGTTAAATTATTCAATGAAGGATAAATTTTGTCTTTTCCGACCCAATAAGAATAAACATAATCAGTAGAATTTGATGAGTAAATAACAGTTATTGCATTTTCTGGGCATAATTCCAATTTTTCATATATGCTGCCATTTTCCTTTTTGTATTTTATTCCCCACGGAACCCATATTATTTTTATGTACATATCATTTACATATTCAACACTGTCCCAGAAATAGCCACCGCAAGATTTTATCTCACATTGGGAACAAGTATAAAGAGATACATACATCCCTATTGCCGGAGGAGGGGATTCTGATCTGTGAAATGTTATCAAATCACTTGAAGGATGTGTTTTACTTTCTACAACTATGGATTTCTTACTATCAATTTCCTTTGTTTCTCTTATTTGTGTCGTTACATTGGCTTCGTAAGATTTTCTCTCATCGGGTTGCCCTATATGTTTTGCAGCAATATATTTATAAGTATATGCTTTAATATAAGTAAAGTTTTCCTTGATACTTTTATCTATGTTGTGCAAAGTCGTCGCAGAGACGTTGTTAAGATTGTTAATTTTATTAGTTGCATTTTCCTTATTTCCCACATTTGTTTTTTCACTTGTACGAGTATTTGAGAGATTATTAATTGTTTCATTGAATTTGTTGTTAGTAGTATTTTCTTTAACCGGGTGATGAAAATAATCTTCCTGAATATATGTCAATCCCACATACATACTAATGATTCCAATAATTCCTACTATTATCAACATTATTTTAAAGTTCATTTCTCATAGTTAATAAGAGATACATCCATTGTTTGAAGATTTTCATACCATAATTGAAATTTTAAGGTTAACCTTTTTTCCATATCCACCCAATATAATTTTCTATATACTACTTTACATTCTTCATTTTTGCATTGCTTTACTCTGCATTCAACCTTAAAACACTTTTTTCCATTAATTTCCTCAACATCTTTAACTTCACAACTTTCTTCATTAATTGTTTGTTCGTTTGTGGCATTGGTTTCGCTTCTTTCTTGCCATTTTAAACCTTCGGATAATTTTAACATTCTTGGCTCATATATTCTAAGAAAACCTATTGGATCGCCACCTTCTTTAAATAATATTTCTCCATTTTCCGTGTTTATGTAATATTTAGTAAGATGAAATTTTGTAGTTGTAAATGGTCGTTGCATTCCTTCCTTATCTTTTATAACTCCAAGAATTACTTCCCCAGAACCCTCGGTTGAAATTAAATAATAATCTGTTTTGTTTATCCGTTCAATTTTCTCTACAGAAAATGTTATGGGATAAGTCATATAGTCATAAATAATAGTGCCTGGACGTTTTCGCAAATCTTCCACTATTTTATTAGAAGGACCTGTATTCCTTGCTTGATATGTATATTTTTCTCCAATTTTAAATTTTGGTTTTGAAGTATATGGAAGATTTTCAAGAGTGTTTGTTTTAGTCGTGGAAAATTCAATATTCTTTCCTATTATTATTTGTGTTTCAGATTCTTGAGATGTATCATTAGATATATTTTGTGAAAAATTCATAAAATCAGATGAACCTTGCTTTCCTATCTGTGTGTATAATATTATACCTGCTAAAATAATAAAAAATATAGCAATTAGAATGATATATTTTTTTAATGATTTCATTTTAAATTTGCATTTTGAAAAATTTACACCTATAATTTAATTTTTTATTTTAATTAGATAGATAAATACATACTGAAATACATAAAACTTCGATAATTAAAAAAAAATAAAAAGAAGAAAAATAAAGAAAAAATAAAAAGTTAAAAAATATTCACAAGCGATATTTTTCTATCTGTAATTCCTCTCTTTTATTATCCACATGCAGCCATGCACTCGTGATAGCCACAATTTCTGTTATATCCTCCAAACCCCCATGCTACATTATATCCATTATAACAACTGCAACATTCATTCAAATATCCATCATAACCTTTTGCTTGGACGCCAAAGCTAGCGGAATAAAACGTTCCAGTTATTTCATCATCTATGCTAGAATCAATATGCCATCTCCAGGTATTTCCATTTTCCTGATATACATCGCAATAAGCATATCCCTCTTCGCCATCGTATACTTCCGTTCCAAACCAGTTTGTTGAGGTATGCTTACAACTTGCTGTGTACTTATATCCTGTCACTCCACTTATTGCCATTCCTGCTACTATCATTCCAACCAACACCACCAAAAACCCTGTTTTTAATTTATCCATCTTCTTACTTTTTTATGTTTTAATTTTATTTTTTATTAATTGATATATAAATAGTACCGAACAATAAATTAAATGTGATATGAACTTTTGTTCCATTTATTGTTTTGGTTTTTTATGATTCATAATGATTTAAACCAGCCAGTTAGTTTTATTGTGTGAGCCCTAAATGTTCGGTCTATTTCAACAACTTTATTTTCTTCCAATTTTCTTAATGTATTAGATAAACTTGACCTTGAAATTCCGGTTCCTCTTGCAATTTCATTTCTTCTCCTCATACATCCATGAAACAATAGTGTTTTAACCACCACAACGTCATTATAAGATAATACTTTCATTACATTTTCCATTCCTTGTGTTATCTTAATTTCTGTGTTTTCTTTTTCAACTTTGGTTTTGCATGATTCACATAATTTACTAAGCGGATGCGAATTCCCATCATTACATTTGACTTCAAACCCTTTATAATATCCGAACGGTGCCTTTTATAGCGTCAAAATGCCGTTGGAATTATGGCATAATTCTGGGAGACATGTGCAATATATGTCCATAATCCATCCCTATATAGTGATAATAATTTTAAATCATTTTGTCCGAGTATAAAATAATTCATAACAAGACAGTGCCTCACTAATAAAAATTAGTTTCAAATTTTACGGAATAATGTAAAATGTAATTAGATTTTGATATAAAAATATTAATATTTCATGATTATCAGTTATTTTAATATTTGATGAAAATAAACATTACCATTTATATGTTCATTTTATATAAATGTGGTAATAATTAATTTGGTTAATTTTTTTAATTTGGCCGATACTCATGTATTGCATATTTAAAAGGATATTTATGTTAATCAAAATAGATATTTATTGGCGTTTCCATCATTTTGACGGATGCCGCTGTTTTACATCCAACGGAGTTTTGGCGCTATAGGGTGCCTTAATTACACCTAAATTTTGTTGTTTTAAATTTTCATAGATATCCCGAAGCATTTCCTTTGCAAATTTCGGACTTGCCAGATTGCCTGAAAGGTGGGCATAAGGATAAACAACTATACTTTTTGCATTAACCTTGCTATAAACATCCTTAATATTGTCTATTGTTTTGTTTAAAATTTCGGTCTTGTTTTTCTCGTCGTCCTTTTCAACTGCTGTAAATACAATTAAACATTCTTTTGCTTCCAAATTTTTCTCATTTATTTCATCTGCATCTGCGATTGCTTTTTTCTTAACCTCTATCTTTATGTAGTCCGCATGGATAAACAAAATTTTCATCTTAAAATAATAAGAATACAAATTAACAATACAGATATAAAAATAAAATTTAGTTGTGCTAAATGAATTGAAACAAAAATTTATTTAAATTTCATAATTACACGGCAGACCCTATATGTTTTTTTGCCCTCGTTTTATAGACCAATTAGGTATGAAAATTGAATTATTATGTGGCTTAAACACAATTTTTATGAAGATTTATTATGTCTCCGTTTATATAGAACATAATCCTATTTTTTCAATTAAACGCAAAACATCCATTAAATCAATTTTTCCTTCAGGAGTAGTGCATAAATTTGCAATTTGTATTTCTCCTTTACTTATATATTCTAATGCTATAACCGCATCAAAAATATCAACTTCTGTATTATTATCAAAGTCAAATAAATTACATTTTACACAAGTATGGTTAAATAGAGTTTCATTTTCCGGGCAGTTTAGATTTTGACATGTATGTGTTGTCATGTTGCACGCTTCTGTGCTTAAACAGCTATTGTTTGATAAGCACAACATAGTTAAAGGCAATTTATCAATATTGTTTGTTGAAATGGAAAAAATATTTTGGCAAAATCCATTATTGGGATTACAACTTGTCAAGTTATTACTAAATTCACTCCAGAAATTTCCACCCAGATACGAACCGCCAATTATATTTTTTCCTTGTTTTTTTGTTGTATTCCAGTAATTAATGTGAGATACATTTCCTTCAAAAGCGATATTATGCCAATTATCAAAGAAATTATTATAAATGAAATTATTTGACGATTCCTTGAGATAAATTCCATTAGTATTTGAAGTTATGTTATTATTGATTATGTAATTATCTGTTGACCACCATAGCGAAATTCCACCACAACCAACATTACAGGATGATTGATATATGTAGTTATCAGATATTATGTTATTTGAAGAATCCTTTATAAAAATTCCATCTCCATTATTAAACATCAGAAAGTTACTGGTTATAAGGTTGTTTGAAGAAGGAACTTCAACATAAGATCCGCCAATAAACTCAACAGAAGAACTTAAATAAATCCCTTCGTTAAAATTAGAAATTATACAATTTTTTATTGTATTGTTGTATTTTCCTTTCAAGTAAATTCCATAATCACTTCCATTACCACTAATTGCTTTTACACGACAATCAAAAATTTTATTGTTGAAATTTGCAGGATTGTTAATACATGTTTCATTAGAAAATATAGGTGTATTAAGACATATCGTCTGTCCAGAGGAAACGGAATTTATTGCGGTTATACAAGATGTGCAATCTGAGCAATAAATATTGCATGCGACTACATTTGAACTCAACATTAAAATCAGTCCAAAAATCAAAAATATAATTTTTTTACCCCTGCAACATGTCATTTTTTAATAATTATTTTTTGCATTACAATTTTATATTATTCTATTCTTTTTTAATATTTCCATCCCATTAGGAATGTTGACAAAAAAGTTTTTAAAATATTGTTGCTTACAAAGTTCCTTTAGGTATTCTTTTTTATTTACTATTGTCATGAAAATTTCTAATAATTCTTCAGCATCTGGAATTTCATAAAAATGTTTTGAAAATATACGAATAACATCTTGGAATATAATTTCATCATCTCCTGAAGTTGAAGTGGTCATAACTGTGCCTAATATATTTACAAAAATCTCCGGTGCTTTTGGAATTTTATTAAAATGATCCCTTAATATTTCAATTGAAAGCAGATTCATATTTTCATCTGTCTCGCCGTATTTATATAAGTCCGCAAAAATTTTTCCGGCATCAGGAATTTTATTAAAATGCTTTTTTAATATTTTTGCACATTGTAATTTTACATCTATATCTGATGAATGTGATAATTCTCCCGTAATTCTTCCGGCATCAGGGATTTTATCAAAATGATTTTTTATTACTTTAGCAACAGCGCTTTTTACATCTTTAGGGAAATAAGAAAATGTTTTAATAATTTCTCCGGCATTCGGAATCTTGTCAAAATGCCTGTCTATCACATCTGCAACCGAATATTTTACATACTGATTTTGATCATAAGAAAGTCTTTTAATAATTTCTCCGGCATTCGGAATCTTGTCAAAATGCGCATCTATCACATCTACAATTTTCACCCTTATACTAGGATCACTGTCAAAACTATATTTTTCAACCAGGTTTGCAGCATTAGGAATATTATCAAAATCCGAAAATAATAAAGGTTTCATACGAGAACTTCTGATATTCATATACCCTGATACACATACAAGGTAATTATCCTTCTGGACATCTTCACGAAACATATACAAAACTAAAAATCCGAAAATAATTCCTGCGGCCAATGGAAAAATAAAACTAAAACTTAAAATCTCTTGAATATCCATCTTTATAATGATGAAGATAAAACATATGATGCCTGATTTTTTGTTACAATGTAGTCCGCATGGATAAACAAAATTTTCATCTTAAAATAATAAGAATACAAATTAACAATACAGATATAAAAATAAAA
>JAGWDQ010000104.1:0-1744 GCA_018260615.1 Candidatus Altarchaeum sp. | reverse complement strand
TTTTCATCTTAAAATAATAAGAATACAAATTAACAATACAGATATAAAAATAAAAAAATGTGTAGCGATGAGCTCAAAGAAAGAGCAGAAAGATATTTAAACAAAGCAAAAGTCCTGTTTGAAAATTTAACATTGACGGTGAATACAGAAGAGAGCAGAAAATTTTATGAAATGGCAATGAATTATTACAATGATGCGGTTTATTTTTACAACAACGGGAATTTTATCGGGGCAATCATAGCACTTGAATATGCGGAAGGGTGGATGGATGCGGGAAAATTTATGAATTTCTTTAAGTAAATCACATTAAAATATAAATTTAAAAACGGACAGGTTGAATTTGTATGTCTTAAACGTTCAAATAATTAAATTTTGCCGATTATAAACGCTCAAATTTCAATGCGGGTATTTTTAAGATGGAGGATGAAAATAAAAAAATAACGGATTATGCATTTGATACGGTGGACAAATATGTCAAAATTTTGTCAGGTATTGAAAAAAGGTACTTAAAAGAAAAAATAGAACAGCTCAGTTCAAAGTATAATTCCCTGATGGAACTTAAAAAAACAAAAAAGTCCGCTCATGAAATTGACAGTATGTTTTTTTGTTTTGAAGATTTACCTCCCACAGGGAAAGAATACTGGTTTATGACTTATGTGTCAACAAAACCCGAAGACAAAAGACAACTTCTCGTAATGTTCGGACGAACCTGTGAGTCCGTAAAAATTAACCGGAAGGAGATAATAAACAGAAATTACCTCAATAGCGTTCGGAGATTTTCAAAATCTGCTGATTTTGAAAAATGCGAAGGAAGAAACGGGTACATAACAGTATGGAGTTATACTGACAGGAAAAATTTAATCCTGGAAGACGAATGTTCAATCTCTATAAATTCCGGCGGGCTCATGGTTTCCGCCCGGCAAAATAAGGTAAATGTCCACTATAATGGAAAATTTCCCGATTATTCCTTTACTTTATCAAAAAGAAACAAAGAAATTGCAAATTTCAAAATAACAGAATCAACGGCTCATTCAAAGTCCTTTGAGTTCAGCAGCTATTTTAAGTTATTTGCCGGTTTTGCTTTAATAAACCTGTATTTTGATTTTACCGGGACATTAAACGGAGAAAATTTTATGGGGAAGTGTTATGTTCAGAAAGTTGTTGTAATCGGTCCTTTTGTTCCGTGGTACTGGGGAAGAATTGTATTCTCAAATGGTTCTGTATTGACTTACTTTGAGCCCAGGATAGAAATATTAATGTTTGAGCACAAGATACGGTCTATACTTGAATTTTATGCTCACTCAAAAGCTCAAACATACATTTTCAAAAATTTAAATATAAAGAAATTTGGAAAAAAGAATCAGCGGTGGCTCATTACCGCAAATGAAGGCAAAGGCAAAATTTCTATTTCTTTAAAGTCGTATGCTTCGCATAAATTTATATTTGAAAAAATCGGACTGTTTACTTATATTGAATACTTGTGCGAGGTTACGAATATATCTGTGGAGGGCTTTGATATTGATACAAAAAATTTGGGCTCGGGATTTGGACTGATTGAGGATGCGAGAGGGTATATTTTGTGAAAATGAGGAAAAATGAAAAAAGATAATAAATTTAGAAAATTTAGATAAAATTTCAATACTCCTGGTGCGATTCAGACCGACAACCTTCAATTTCTTTTGTTTTTTAGTAACTTCTCAATAACTTGTGGAAAGATGATAAAACCAACTACTTGTTTGTAATA
>JAGWDQ010000103.1 GCA_018260615.1 Candidatus Altarchaeum sp. | reverse complement strand
AAGAAATAAATGTCTCTTATGAAGAACCAACAAATGAATTTGAGTATTTTGAAATCAAAAGAGGAGATTGGAAAGAGGAACTTGGAGAAAGATTTGATGTTGCCGGGGCATTACTTTACAAATCTGTCGCACTGGGAGAGAAATCTGTCGCACTGGGAGAGAAATCTGTCGCACTGGGAGAGAAATCTGTCGCATTGAGTGAAAAGATGTTAGAAAAGCAAGATATGACAATAAGTGAAATAAAAACAGTTGGAAACAGGGTAGACAATCTTACATCTGTGACACAAAATAATTTTGACGTACTCAACATAAAATACGATATAATTTCTCAAACCATGAATAAGATATTTGAAGAACTCATAAAAGAAAGGGAAGAAACAAAAAAAGAACTGATAAAAGAAAGAGAGGAATCAAGGAAGTCAATAGAACGGCTTGTTGAAGCAATATTGAAAGGCAAAGATAATAAAAATCAACAAATTTAGGAATTTAAAGAAGACAAGACATATAAAAAGGTTGCTGAAATCAACGGTAATTTCTGCAGAATAGAGCATTATTTTACATACAATCTTGTCCGGTTTTATATGGATGACTTTAAAGAACCGTTAAGGATTTATGTTGAATAAAAACAAATTTATAAAAAATATTATGACTTTGATGATGGTTACAAAAATAGAAAAAGCACTTGAAAAAATTAAGGGCATAAACGGCTTTGAATATGTGAAGTTTATAATGTTGTACGGATCTGCAGCAAAGGGACAGACAAGAGAACATTCGGATATAGATATCAGCATATATTATGACAGAAATAATGAAGAATGTTCAAGATTTAGGTTTAGTGTCCTTTCCGAGCTTTTTGATGAGTATTATGATGTGCATATTTTCCAGCAACTCCCCCTTTATGTAAGAGCTGATGTTTTGAAAGGGAATATCCTATATTGTAAGGATAAAAACTTCCTTTATGATACCTCCATTGTAACTATCAAGGACTTTGAAGCATTTAAACACCGGCTTTATGATTATATCGGTGAGAAAACAATAAAATGAAAAATAAAATTATCAGAAAAGAAATATAGTGAATTCACTAACTTTCGATATCTTTGAGGTGAATTCACGAGTATAGTAAATTTAAGACAAAAGTCGATAAATTTACTATAATCAGAACGAAGATAAAGGAGATAAAAGAAAGCATTGAATTGGTCGTGGAAAATTTACCGTCATCCTTTGATAATTTTTCACATTTTGGATTGAGCAAGGATGGGATTTATAAAAGGATGAATTTTGCATAGAAAATGTCTTTGATATATGTGCGATCATAAATACGGATATGAATCTTGGAATACCCTGCGATGATGAAAGTATTGTAGATAATCTGGTTAAAAACAAAATTTTGTGTGATGAAACAAGAGAAAAATTAAAAGCGATGAAAGGGTTTAGAAATATATTAGTTCACAGATATGGAAGGATAGACGACAACCTTGCTTATGAAATATTGAATGAAAATTTACAGGATTTTTATGAGTTTATGGAAGAAATAGAAAGTCATTTAGAAGCATGATTTTAAAATTTTGATACAAATGACACCGGGGCATAATTAATTATAGTGAATTCACTATGGTTGTTGTGTTGATAATTCAAAAACAAATAAGTCAAAGAAACTACAGCAGGAAATTCAAACCCCTAAATCAAAAATAATTAAAATAATAATTAACAAACATAAAAGATGGAAACCATAACATTGAATATAATAAATAAAAACATTGAATACATAATGAAGGAAATAACAGAGATAAAAAAACATATAGTGGATGTGGATCGTATACTGACTTATGATGATATAGAATCCCTGATGGAAGCTGAGAATGACCTTAAAGAAGGGAAAACGAAGCGAATAAATTAAGATGTATGCCGTAGAACTCTCACAAATATCACAAAAATTTTTGGAAAAGCTGGATGATCACATTAGAATACGAATTGAAAACAGGTTGAGAAATCTTGGTGAATGCTATGTCCCGAGTGACGCAAAATTTATCTGTAGAGACGGAGGAGAGAAGGTCTTTAGATACAGAATAGGTGACTACAGAGCATTATATAAAGTAAAACATGAAGATAAGATTGTGCTTGTGACAAAAATTGACAAAAGACCGAGAGTTTATCATTAAGACAAGAGGAAGAATGCACTCTGATAATTTAATGTAAAAAAATGTAATCATTGTGGTTGGTGAAATAAACATGAGGGTTTCTAACATTGGCAAGACCTCGGCAACCGGACGAAAATTTAATATCTCAAATACAAAATTATTTTACATATAATTATTTTAATCATAATAAAAAAAGAACCTTCTCAATAAAACAATATAAGTTATATCATCTCATTTTTCAAACGATTTCAAAACGAAGTTTTTGAAATCTCCAAACGAGAGTGAGGCGAAGTTTGAAAAATCTCCAAACGAGAGTGAGTGGAACGAAGTGAACGGACTTTGTCCGGAGATTTCAATTTTGCATTAAAATGGCTGAATAGTTACGAATAAATTTTTTAATTATTGTCATATTATTATTATAACCATAATAATTATAACCATAATAATTAATGAAAAATGAAATTTTATAACAGAGAAAATGAACTTGTAGTGCTGCAAGACCTTTCAGGTATTCCGGACAAAAGCGTGATGGCAGTAATCATAGGTAGGAGAAGGGTCGGAAAAACAGAACTTATAAAGCAGTTTTTTAAACATAACAAAGGCATTTATCTGTATGTTGATAATGAAAAGACCCCGAAAGACCTTATTGAAGAGTTTAGTAAGACATTAAGTTTAGAACTTTCTTTGCCTTCTTATGTCCAGGCGGACTCATTTGAAGATATACTAAAAATAATGTTTGATGAATCCGGAAATAAGAAAATTATCATAGCAATTGATGAATTTCAGAGGTTTCTTAATGTTTATCCTTCATTTATAACACAACTTCAAAAATATTTTGACCTGAATGCCGGGAAATCAAATTTGTTTATTGTAATATCCGGTTCGGCAATAGGAATGATGAAGAAAATATTTGAAGATAAAAAAGCGCCCTTATTGAGCAGGGCACACAACACAATTTATCTAAAGCCATTTTCTTTTAAAACAATATCAAAAATTTTAAACGATTATGATGTAGTGGATTTGGAACATAAAGTGGAATTTTACTCAATTTACGGAGGAATGCCCCGCTACTATGTGCTTATTACTGACTTTAAAATTAAAGAGCCGTTTGAAAGCATAAACAAACTTATCTTAAATGACCTTGCACCTTTGCAAAAAGAAATCAGAACAGTTATAACGGAGGAATTTGGAAAAGAAGTACAAACATATTACAGCATATTGACTGCGATAGCCATTGGAAAGACAAAATTAAATGAAATAGCAAATTATGTTGGTATGAAGGAAACATCCCTGTCAGCGTATCTCAATGACCTTATTGAAATATTGGAAGTTGTCAAAAGAGAGATTCCCATAACAGAAAACTCTAAAAGCAAGAAAGGAAGGTATTATCTGAGGGATAACTTTTTCAGGTTCTGGTTCCGTTTTATTTACAAGCATAGGAGTTATTATGAAGTTGGAAATTATGGTTTGATATTAAAGGACATACAGGAAAACTTTAATTCTTATGTTGGTCTGGCTTTTGAAGAAATCTGTAAGGAGTTTATAACGGATTTAAATGAAAAGAAAAAATTACCATTTTACTTTAGCAAAATAGGAAAGTGGTGGGGTTCTTATGATGACAGGAATACAAAAGAAAGAAAGGCCGCTGAAATTGATATTGTTGCCATTAGTGAAGAAACGAAAGAAATTCTTTTTATAGAGGTTAAATGGAAAAATATAAATACAAACGATGCCGAAAAAATCCTGAACGAATTAAAAGAAAAATCAAAATTTGTTAACTGGCATAATGAAGAAAGAAAGGAATATTTTGGCATACTTACGAAAATAATAGACGAAAAAGAAAATTTAAGGAAAAATGGAATTATTGCTTATGATCTGCATGATTTCCAGTTAAAGGAGTAATTTAAATTCAATATCTCAAATACAAAATTATTTTATCTGTAATCGTTTTAATTATAACAAAAATGGCTCAAATGTTAAAAAGAGCAGAATGGTTATGTAGCATATGAAAGTAGGCCACTTATATTCTTGTAAATTATTAATTAA
>JAGWDQ010000102.1 GCA_018260615.1 Candidatus Altarchaeum sp. | reverse complement strand
ATAATAATTTAGGAAATTTATTGAAAGATTTAAAACGCTATGAAGAAGCAGAGAAGGAATACAGAGAAGCAATACGGCTAAATCTAAATGATGCTGATGCACATAATAATTTAGGAGCTTTATTGGCAAATTTAAAACGCTATGAAGAAGCAGAGAAAGAATTCAGAGAAGCAATACGGCTAAATCTAAATGATGCTGATGCACATAATAATTTAGGAGCTTTATTGGCAAATTTAAAACGCTATGAAGAAGCAGAGAAAGAATTCAGAGAAGCAATAAGAATAAATCCAAATGATGCTGAAGCACATAATAATTTAGGAAATTTATTGGCAGATTTAAACCGCTATGAAGAAGCAGAGAAAGAATACAGAGAAGCAATAAGAATAAATCCAAATTATACTGAAGCACATAATGGTTTAGGAATTTTATTGTCAGATTTAAAACGCTATGAAGAAGCAGAGAAAGAATACAGAGAAGCAATACGGCTAAATCCAGATTATGCTGGAGCACATTTTAATTTAGGAATTTTATTGGTAAATTTAAAACGCTATGAAGAAGCAGAGAAAGAATACGGAGAAGCAATACGGATAAATCCAAATTATGCTGAAGCACACGCAAATTTAGGGATTTTATTTTTTGGATTAAATGATGCGGCAAAACTTGGAGATGGAATTTCAGAACTGGAAATTGCATTTAATCTCAAAGAAAACCTGCCTGATAAAGGCGAAAGAGTATTTGAAATATTGAAAAATGTTTATGAGTCCTTCTGGAAAGACAGAAATAGGATGCCGGATAAATCTTTGTTTCTTGCATCAAAACTTTCTGATTTGTATTTAGGTCTTGGTGATGGAAACAATGCGTTAAAATGGCTTAATGAGACATGGAATTTGAAGGAACTTTTAGATGATGATGGAATGGCAGAGTTAAATTTAAAATTTGCACATGCTTATAGTTTGATAAAGGACAAAGATAACGAAAGGCAGAAAATTTTAGAAGCAAAGGATTTATTTCAAAAATCGGGAAATGTGAAAATGGTTGAAAGATGTGCTCAAATTTTGGAAGAATTGAAAATTTTAAAATAAAACAACAATGTTATACAACAATGTTTTACAAATTTATTTTCTCTTTGTTTCTTTTATTTTTGTTCTATTTATATTTTATTCCATTATTCTTTTATTTATATTTATATTAAAAACTAATTATTAAAACAAAAATGTTGTATAACAAAAATGTTGTATAACAAAAATGTTGTGAAAATGAAATCTGAATCAATATCATCTTTGATTGCATTAAAGGTTGAGAATCCTCCGGGAAGAAAAGAAGAGATAAAAATAATTAGAGAAAATATAAAGAGGAGGAAAGATGTGATTTTACTTGGTGCGAGGAGGGTGGGAAAGACAACCCTGCTTAATGCAATTGAAAAAATTGAAAAAGGATATGAAATTATAAGGTATGACTGCATGGAAGAAAAAGGCAATATTTCTGCTTTATTTACACATTTGTTTGCATATTCAAAAAAACCTAAAATTTTTGTTTCTTCCGTCGGGAGAAAGAAAAAAGAAGAAGTGGGGAAGGACAGAGAAGCTGCCGAAGAGGTAATAAAAGAAAATGGTTGCGACGCGTTTCTGATTGAAAACAGTCCTTCTACGGATAAACCCATAGAAGTTGAAGAAGAAAATATTAAAAATTCTGATGCTTTTCTTTTAATTCTTGGAAACAAGTACAGCAAAAATGTTAAAGATGAATACGAGATTGCATTAGCATATGATATACCTGTACTTTGTATGATAAAGGGAGAGAAAGATGAGAATAGAGATTCAAAAATTAAAGAAATAATTGAAGAAATAAAGAAGAAAGAGGAAAGAATTTATAACAGATATAACAACATTGAAGAATTTCGGAAAAATTTAGAAAAAAGTATAAAAGAAAAAGTCGAGCGGTGGAGAAGTAAAAGAACAACAAGATTTAAAAATGTTTCATGGAAAGATGCGGCAAATGAATTTTTTGAAGAATTACAAAATGCTCCGAGGAACAAAGAATTCTTGTTTGTAATAGACGAACTTGGAGAACTTAGAAAGAAAAACACGAAAAAAGATGATGATTTTGAAGATATGCTCGGATTCATAAGTTCAAAGATTAGCCAAAAACCAAATAATAATGTGTTCATCTTTACAGGGTCTGAAAATGTCTTTACACTCCACCGTCAAAAATATTTTTCAAATTTTCATCGTCTCCTGATATCTCCGTTTAAAAAAGATGTTGCTGCCCCCATATTAAAGCAAATATTAAGTAATATGAAAATAGATAATAACTTATTAAATAAAACAATTGAAATTTGTGGGTGCTTACCTCATGACTTGCAGCTTTTTGCGTCAAAATTAATAGAGATTGGCAGAAAAGAAGCATATGAAGAAGACATAATAAATGCTACCGAAAAGGTAATAAGGGAAAACGGAAAAGCATTAGAAGATGCATTCCTGGAATATCTTGATGAAGAATCAAAAAAATTTATTCGTCAATTATCTTTGTATTTGCCCTTATCTAAGGATGAAATAGGACTATCCTTACAAATACAAGACGACAAATTGAATAAATTTATAGAAAAAGTTGCCAAGCATTATTTTATTTTAGAGGAGAGGGAAGATAACAAATACTGGTTTGTTTCAAATTTGTTGCAGCTTTGGTTGTTTTATGATACAGATTCAAAGAAATTTCATGAAAAAATAAAAAACATTGTTAAAAAAGAAAATGGAAAAAATAGATAGACATGAACTATTAATTCAGGATACATTGGAAAAATTAAAGGAACATGCCGGGGGATATAAAGACAGTGGATTTAAAGAAACGGATGCATATTCCTATGTAATTTTTAAAAGAAAACACCAAAATATAATTGACGAAATAAATAAAAATCCAAAAATTCTTTATTTATTGTATGGGGATGATGATTGCGGTAAAACAACAATATTACAATACCTTTTCAATAGAGGAAATATTAAATTTCCAAAAAGTGTTTTTTTAAAAGGAAAACGGATAACCGTTCCAAGGATGTTTTTTGAAGAAATCGGAGGCAAAATTGAAGAAACAAAAGACACATATCTTTACGGGAAAATAATCTTACGAAAATTAGCAGGTGAAGGAATTTTATTTATTGATGATTTTGATGATATGCTAAATAATTTAGGTGAAAATTTTACTGCATTTCTTAGATCAGTATTTCAGGAATATGGAATAGGTGTTGTGGCAACTGGAACTACTGGTTTAAAATTAAGAAAAGTAATAGCAAATTATGAGGCGCCATTTTATAGATTTTTTAACCCCGTAAGTGTAGCGTATGAAAACGAAGACATAAAATTTTTAGCAAATGAATATAACCAAAAGTTGGATGCCTACACAGAAAAAATACTCAATGTATCAAATAGTAACATTGCACTTATAGCAATGATGATACAAAATTTTAATGGAACCATAGAGCAAAGCATACAAACGATAATTAAAAAAAACCCTTTTGTAATTGAAAAGTTTTTGGCAAAGTTGTCAAACCAACAAATCACAATACTTGAATATATGTGTGAAAGAGTAATTGAAGGAAAACCAACAAGAATAAAGGATATTGTAGAGGATACTTTGCTTGATGAAAAAATTGTGGGAGTTCAAGTAAACAGGATGGTAAAAAAGAATTTTATAAAAATTGAAAAGACAAAAAAATATCGTTCCTATATTCCAAATCCTTTATTTATTGGAATGAAAAGGTATGAATTATGCCTTAAACATATTCTGAAAGGGCAATCATTTAAAGATTTAAAACGTTATGAAGAAGCAGAGAAAGAATACGGAGAAGCAATAAAAATAAATCCAAATCTTGCCGAAGCACATAATAATTTAGGACTTTTATTGGATGATTTAAACCGCTATGAAGAAGCAGAGAAAGAATACAGAGAAGCAATACGAATAAATCCAAATTATGCTTATGCACATTATAATTTAGGAATTTTATTGAAAAATTTAAACCGCTATGAAGAAGCAGAGAAGGAATACAGAGAAGCAATACGAATAAATCCAAATTATGCTAATGCACATAATAATTTAGGAAATTTATTGAAAAATTTAAACCGCTATGAAGAAGCAGAGAAAGAATACAGAGAAGCAATACGAATAAATCCAAATGTTGCTGGAGCACATAATAATTTAGGAAATTTATTGCGAAATTTAAACCGCTATGAAGAAGCAGAGAAAGAATACAGAGAAGCAATACGGATA
>JAGWDQ010000101.1 GCA_018260615.1 Candidatus Altarchaeum sp. | reverse complement strand
TTTGAGAATTTTCAATCTTTAAAAAATCTGTGAGATTTTTTAAATACTGAAACCTTCGGTTTCAATCTTTAAAAATGCAATGCATTTTTAAATACTGAAAACCAAAGTTTTCAATCTTTTAAAATCTATTGATTTTAAAATACTCTGTGACTTTGTGGCTTTGTGTGAGCATTTTTTATTTTTTAATAAGGAAATAAGTCACTTCAAAATTTTCAGTAATTCATCTGCATTTCCGTTAAACCTCAACCCTGTTCCATCAAAATGTGTCCTTGTTGATTTTAATCCATTTTCCCTGGCAATTTTTATTATCTCATCTGTTCCTTTAATCTGCAAACGATTAATTTTGCAAAATTTATGTAAATCATAATACGGAACGAGTATTTCCTGTTCTTCTTTAACAAGTGTCAAAATTTTCTGCTCTGTTTTCTCTTTGACTTCGTTACTTAACAAATTACAAACATTCTCATCTGCAAATTTACCACTCCATATTGGCCCTAAAATTTTAAATTTATTTCCGCACTCACCTCGCTGTTGCTCGCAAAAATTTTCAGTACCTATATCCGCAAAAGCAATATACTTTCTGCTCATACTTATGTCACAGTATAAAAGAAAATTTAAATTTCTTAATGTCTCATCTGCACATCTCCTTGACCTTTTGATTCTGAAATAAACCTTAAAATAGTGCACGAAGTAATATGAAAATAAAATTTCTATTCCGACTTCGTATTTTGCAGCTTCTCTTGCCACATAACCAATTAAATTTCTCAGTCCGAATTCCTTGTCAAAGCCGGTTTTTGAGGAAAATGTCCCGTATCTTCGGATACACGCATCCCCAAATCTTCCGCACAATGTTCCCAAATCAGTTGCCGTAATTCCAATTATTGTATTATGCCTGGCATTCAGCAATACATTGGATAAAAAACGGACAGGCGAACCGAAAGGGTCAATATCAATAAAGTCAAAATTTCCATCCTCGTTCAGCAATAAATTTAAGTCCCTGTTGTGAATGATGATGTCAACATTATTATCTTCCTTGTTTTGCCGTAAAAATTTTATTGTTTCATCACTTATTTCATTGGAATGAACCTCAATATCCTCCGCCTCTTTTTTCAGCCGTATTGAAAGTGCTCCGCAGGCAGATAATCCGTCAAGAAATCGTCGGACCTTAAAAATTTTTGCGATGGCTATTGTAAAGTCCCTGTTAAATTTCATCACGGGATTGAAGAACGGGATTTTGCCTGAAAGTTTTTCATTTTCGGGAATTGAAATTTCAATATCACCTTCTTTTATTTTTATGATTGGTTGCATTTTAACACATACTAAAAATTTATTTTCAGAAACAATAATTCACCAAAATTTAAGAAGTCACACAGAGTGAGAGTATTACAACATTCTCGCCTTCCTGTATTCTTTAATAATACTTTCAACATCACCGCCTGCCTTTACATCTTCCAAATTCAGTCGTTCAATATAATAAATATTTGAAATTTTTTTCAGTTTTTGCGGGGAGACATTTTTGCAGTTACTTATTTTTTTCTCAGTAAAAGCAATTTCTATTCTGCTCACATCCGAGGTCTTAACAACACTATGTTTATCAACATAAGTCAGTCCGTTAAAAATTTCAGGATAATTTCCAACTAAATAAATTTCTTCTTTACCTACTCTTTCATAAAAATTTTCAAGGTCTTTGATTACTTCTTCCGCATTTTTTATCTGCCCTGTAATGCCTTTAAGCGAAATTTCCATTGCCATCTTTTCAAATTTTTCTTCTGCTCTGACTGACTTTTCCGATTTAAATTTCATCTCTCTTTCAAGCGATTTAATATTATTTTTTAAATTTTCTGTTTCTGCATCCTTTGTCTTAATTTGTGTTTTCAAAATTTTGTTGGCTTTTTCTAATATTCGCAGGTGCTCTTTTAGGTCTGAAACTTTTTCTTTGCTTATTTCAATATCTGTCTTTGAAATGTCCAAAGGGTGAATAATTTCGTCTATTTGAACAGATTCGGCAGATGTTTCAGCAATTGCCTCTGCCAGTGATTTTCCCCTGATTACTAATGCCTTTACATCATCCCCGTAACCCAGATTTTTTATCTTTTCAAATAAATTTTTATACCTTTTGTATGCGTAAAGTGCAGCGGATAACGAATCGCGCTGATGTGCATCATGATATTTTACATTTCTCGTCAGGAATACCTTCTCGGAAACACTTATTGAATTCTCAGGGATAAAAATTTTTGCATTCAGCGCGGTGGCAACTTTATAAAGAGTATAAGGTATGTGGTCAACATCGGAAGCAATTAAGACAACCGTGCCGAATTGTCTGATGTGTGCAACTACTTCATTTATTCCCATATTCTTGCCGCTGAATAAATCAACAACCTCACAGTTAAAATTTATTATTCCGATTCCGACACTTGTGCCGGGGTCAAAGCCGACAATAAGGTACATCTTAAAATTTATTCGTTATAAAATTTCAAAAATTTATTAAATTTATTTTTAAATTTATTTGCTCATTCTATAAAGTATTGTTTTTCATTGGTTTCTCACACCGAGACACGGAGACACAAAGGGAGTTAGACACTGTCACCTCACTTACGCTCACTTCGTTCGTGTATTTTCAAAATCTCTGCGATTTAAAAAATCTCGCAGATTTTTTAAAGATTGAAACCGAAGGTTTCAGTATTTTGGAAATCGTTCGGAGATTTTCAAATCTCTGCGATTTGAAAATGGCTTTGTGTGAGTATTATTCTAAATTTATTTATTTTCTCCGAAATCCAGTATAGTTATATTATGTGTTTTTAAATTCATCACCGGAACCTTTGAAGGTGTGGGAATATGCCCCATTTCTTCCTGAAATTTTGTTCTGCCCTGAAAACACCCTGAATTTACCAAATGAACGCCTCTGTAGTTATTATACCCTATCGCGTGTACATGTCCGCTGTGAATAACATCCGGAACATCTTTAATAGCTAGATTGTCCTTCTCAGACGGAAATATATCCGCATAAATGGGAGAAAGATGCCTTTTCTTCAAAAATTCCTTCATCCCTTTTTCAGGCGATGAATACGACAATCCCGGAATTGCCCGTATTAAATTATCCAGCGCCTCTCCGTGATACATTAAAACATTAACACCTTCAAGATTTACATAAGCGGGATTTTTAACCAAATGGACATTTTTCATATTATATAATTTCGGTGCAAATTTCTTAGTTATTGCCGGCTGCGGTTCGGCAATCCGGACAGCATCGTGATTTCCCGGAGAGATTATTATTTCAATGTCTTCCGGAATCCTGCTTATTAACTCCGCTGCAAAATCATATTGCTTATAAATGTCAGATAACGCTAACTCTTTATCCTGACGAGGATACACACCGACACCATCAACAATATCTCCTGCAATCAGGACATATTTTACTTTTTCTGCGATGTCAAGACGATTCCTCCTTAAATTGAGCCATTCTAAAAAATTTTCAAATTCCTTTTGTAAAAATAAAATACTTCCTATATGAAAATCAGATGTAAATACCGCATAAATTTCTTCCTCTGCTTTATTCGGAACAATATCATAAGGAACATCCGGTTCTACAATACCAGATACATACATTGTTTTACTGCTTTTTGCAATCTTTCCCTTCACCCCGATTACTTCATCATACACCAGGCCCGTTATGACTTTCTCCGCATCGGGTGAGAGCTTACTTTTATCAGGGATTATCCTCACATTTCCCGTTAAGTCCTCTATTGTCAGTGTTAGCCCATACTGCTTATTCTCAAATTTATCGCTTATCATTCCTATGAGACAACATTCATCTCCTTCATTTATTTTGCATATATCAGTGGCATCTCTGTACTCAATTCTCCTTCTGATAACCGAACTCAAAATTTTATACTTGTCCTGAAAATATGAGGTAAAGTCGGAAATTTTTCCATCACTTGCAATGTTGTAGTCCAAAATTTTAAAATTTGGTTTAATTGCGAGTCGTTTATTTTCTTTGGGTTGCTCTTTATGCTGCTCTTCTCTTTCTTCTTTTACTTTCAATTCTTCTCTGGTTTTTTCTTCTTTATTCGCTGTTTTTTCCGGTTCCGCTTTTTTCTCATCTGCTCTTTCCTTCACCTCTTCTTTAAATTTTTCTTCAATTTTTTCTTCACTCTCACTTATATCTTCCTCTTCTTCTCCTGCTTCCGCCCCTTCTTTAAATTTTTCACCTTGCTCATCCGCTTTTTTTCCTTTTACTTTCAATTCTTCTCCGGTTTTTTCTTCTTTGTTTTTACTCTCTTCACTTATGTCTTTTTCTTTATTTGTTTCTTCTTTATTCGCTGTTTTTTCCGGTTCCTCTTTTTTCTCATCTGCTTTTTTTTTCACCTCTCCTTTAAATTTTTCACCTCGTTCATCCGCTTTTTCCTCTTTTTTTATGCAGAATTCAATAATAAATTCTTCCGTAACTATGTTTGTTTCGTTATCTTTGGCAATTTTCAGGATGTCTTCTATGCATCCCCTCTCATAAATTTTATTCTTTAAAATATACTCATAAGCATGCGTGGTGAGCAATAAATTATTTTTTATAAAAATTTCAACTATTTCTTTTGCCGCTTTTTTATCTATCTTAATTGCATTAAGTATATCTGCAATTTCCTTGTATTCTCTTCCTTTAATTATGTTTTCAGACATTCTCAAAATTTATTGAATCAATTCCCGTTTCGGAATTAAATTTCTTCTCTGTTTTTTTGTCAAATTCAAAGATTACACATTCAACAACCAAATAAACCTCTGTATTTTTCCTTACGCAGCCAATGAGGACATTGTCTTCTCTCCCGAACCCCGCATGAATATGAATTTTCGGCTCATTTTCCTTCCAAAAGATAGTTCCGACGCCCAAAATTTCCCGTCCGTCATCAAAATTTTTCCATATCGGAACTGGCGGAACTGAAATTTTTTCCGGACCGACAACAATTGTGGCTTTCTTCATTGCTCCTATAAGAAGAATTGCTCCGCCGAGTATATGTTCTTTCTTAACAAGTGCCGTAAGTTGTTCAATTAAATCATCACCATGTTCAAATTCTACAATAAATATTCTTTTTAGATTTGCCGATGTATATTTCATTTCAATGTATTTAAGATTTCAAATTTAGAATTAGGTTTAGAATTAGAAAATTTAAAAACTGACAGAGAAAAAATAAATTTAAAAATATTTACAAATGGATCAACAGCAATCAGCTTTCCCACTCATGGAGCAGTACTGACACGATCGAGATAATGCTTAACTTCTGCGTTCGGGATGAGAGCAGGTGTTTCCATCATCTCTATGACCGTTGATCCACTATCAATTAGGAGTAGGATATTAAATATTAAATAAAAAATGTGGTAAAAAATTTAAACAAAGAATATTATAAATTTTGTTATAGAAACATAATTTAATTATTATTTATTATTAAGATTTAAAATAAAATTATAAATAAAATAAAAATTTAAACAAATATATGAAAATGGCAAAGATATATTATGATGACGATGCAAATATGAGTGTGTTTAAAGGAAAAACAATATCAGTTATCGGTTATGGAATTCAGGGAAGGGCACAGGCATTAAATGCAAAGGAATCAGGCATGGAGGTTATTGTCGGATTGCGAAATAATAACAGTGAGACCTATAAGCAGGCAGTTGCAGACGGATTTAAACCGGTTTCAATAGAAGAAGCAGCAAAAAAAGGAGATGTTATTCACATATTGGTTCCGGATGAAACACAGGCGAATGTATATGAAAAGTCCATAAAGCAGTATATTAAAAAAGGCAATACGTTGATGTTTTCACACGGATTTAATATACATTTTAAGAAAATTATTCCGCCGAATAATATTGATGTTATAATGGTTGCTCCGAAATCACCGGGAGCAGGAGTTAGGAAAACATACACCGAGGGCTTTGGAACACCCGCATTGATAGCAATTTACCAGAATGCAAGCGGAAAGGCAAAAGACAAGGCACTGGCATTTGCAAAGGCAATCGGAACAACAAGAGCGGGAGTAATAGAAACAACATTTCAGGAAGAAACAGAAACAGATCTCTTTGGAGAACAGGTTGATTTATGCGGCGGGACAGCAGAATTAATAAAGGCATCGTTTGATACGCTTGTAAAAGCAGGTTATCAGCCGGAAATTGCATATTTTGAGACATTACATGAATTGAAATTAATAACTGATTTAATATATGAAGGAGGAATTGAAAATATGTGGGATAAGGTCTCAAATACAGCAGAATACGGAGGAAGGACAAGGGGAAAGAGGATTATCAATGAAAAAACCAAAGATACGATGAAGGAAATTTTAGGAGAAATTCAAAGCGGAGAATTTGCAGACGAATGGGTAAATGAATGCAAAGGTGGAATGAAAAATTTAAACAAGATGAGAGAAGAAGAGGCAGACATACAAATTGAAAAGGTCGGGGCTGAATTGAGAAAGATGTTTAAGAAAAAATAAAATTTATGTATGGAAGTTGAAAATTTAGCAGGAAATTTTATTCTTTTTACCCCTTCTTTATTTTTTATTTTGTTTTTTTACTATTCTATAAAGCATAAGTTTTTCATTAGTTCCTCACACAAAGACACGGAGACACAAAGACAGTATTATACTCTGTGGCTTTGTGTGAATATTTTTTTATTTTTTAAAAGGTAATTTTTCATAAATTTCCTTCGCAATTTCTGCCGGATTTTTTGCATCGTAAATTGTTCTTCCGAGCATTTCAAAGTCGGCTCCGTTTTTTATCGCATCTCCGAAATTTCCTCCCTGTATTCCCACACCCGGAGAGAGTATAATTGCTTGAGCTTTTAAAATTTTCTTCACTGTTTTTATCTCTTCGGTCCTCGTTGCAGGAGCAACAACCGCATCAATGTTTAAATTTAAGGCAAGTTCGCAAAATTTTTTGGTATTTTTGCTTATGAATTCCTTTGCTCCTTCGTGGGACATTGCCACAACGAGAATAACATCCAAATTTTTTTGAACCGCCATTACGGCATCACTTCCGACAAATGCTTGCGCCGTGATTGCATCAAATCCCAATTGTTTGGCATTTTTTGAGAGGACTTCATTTGTATGGGGAATGTCTGCAATTTTGAAATCTGCAATAAAAACCATATCGGGGTATTGCTCAATTATCCTTTTAATTTCGTTCATGCCGATAATGTCCGTAAGTGTGCGGTTTATTTTACAGGCGGCAATATAAGGGTAAATTTCATCTAATATGGCAATGCCTTTTTCAACATCTAAATTGAATATCATTCTGCTGTTTATTTCCGCTGCGCGTTTTAAAATTTTTTCCGAAAATTTCATTTGAAATATTTTACTAAAATTTAAATTAATAATTGTAAATAAATTAAAATATACTATAAATGTTTAAATTTAAAAAAGTTTAGATTATAAGGTGATAAAAGATGAATACAAAAAAATGTGTTAGCGAAACACAAAGAGGGAATGGAAATTTTGGAAAGGGAAATGCATTAAATTTTGTTTTGGCAGGACTATTTGCTGTCGTTTTGGTTTTTTTGGCAGGCGGGAATGTTTTTGCTTATGCTCCAGATGGGGGTGGAAATTGTGAATGTGATTCCTGCGGCGATTGCACGGATGCTTTAAATGATAATATGAATTGCATCGGCACGGTAAAATTAAACAACAGTATAAATCCTGACTCCGGAGATTGCATCACTAATCCGAAAAATTTCAATAATAAAATTTTTGACTGCCAGGGACACACAATTGAGGGTTCTGGAGATGGCGCAGGAATTTATTTATTTAATAAAACGAACAATACCGTTAGAAACTGTATAATTACCAACTTTGATTTAGGTATTGGTTTGGATTCTTCATCAAATAATATATTAACAAACAACACGGCAAGTGCAAATACTCAATTTGGAATTTATTTAGGTAGAGATAGCAACAACAACTCACTAACATTAAATCATATGTGTAATAATTCACAATCCGATGTTTATGTGGATCAAATAAATGCTGCAACAGGTGATAATAATACCTGCTTATCTTCCCTGAATTATCACGATGCAACAAATGTCAGCGGATGTAAGTCAATTTGTCAAATAGATAATTGTAATTGCTCATCCTGTGGAGAATGTAGTTATAAACTTTCTCATCCTGATTGTTCACAAGTAAATTTAACCGCAGATATGATGGATCATAGTGGGAGTTGTATTGAAAATCCCATAAATTTTAACAATAAGATTTTTGACTGTCAGGGACATATAATTGACGGGATTAAATATCCGGGCAGTTTTGGGATTGGTTTTAAACATAAGCAAAACAACACTATAAGAAATTGCGTTATTACTGAGTTTGAGAGAGGAATTGAAATGGGAGATTCTGTAAACAACACTCTTGTGAATAATACATTAAATTCGCTGGAAAACGGAATTTTATTGCGAGATTATTCTTCAAATAATATTTTGGCAAATAATACTCTAAATTCATCAGTGAATGGAATATTCTTATCTGATGGTTCTTCAAATAACACATTGACGAACAATACAGCAAATTTAAATATTATGGGAATTGTTTTGTTATCTTCCTCAAACAATATTTTAAGGAACAACATATTTACAAATAACACATATAATTTTCACATCAATGGAGGGCAAATTTCTGATTTTTATCAGGATATTGATATATCTAATTTAGTTAATGGACAGCCAATATTTTACTGGACAAATGAAAAATATGGCCCGAATAGCTGCACAAATGCAGAAATTTCAGAATTGAATAATACGGGTTTCGTTGCTTTGGTTTCCTGCGACAACATTACAGTTAAAAACTTAAATTTACAGGATAATTCGCATGGAATTTTGCTTGTAAACACAACAAATAGTAAAATTTTAAACAATACCGCAAATTCAAATATGTTTGGAATTTATCTATTTTCTTCTTTCAATAATATTTTAACAAACAATACCGCAAATTCAAATATGTTTGGAATTGGCTTATTTTTATCACCAAACAATACTTTAAGAAATAACACATTTGCAAATAACGGACAAAATTTTAACATTAAAGGAATGGAAATTTCTCATTTTTATCAGGATATAGATAAATCAAATTCAGTTGAGGGCAAACCAATATTTTACTGGACAAACGAAAAGAATGTTCCGGATGGTTGTAAAAATGCTGAAATCAATGAATTAAACAATTCCGGTTTTGTTGCCCTGATTTCGTGTGATAACATTACAGTTAAAAATTTAAATCTGCATAATAATTCACACGGAATTTTGCTTATAAATACAACAAACAGTAAAATCATCAATAACACGGCGAATTCAAATGAATTTGGAATAGTATTAGTTACTTCAAATAACAATAGTATAAATAACAATACAGCAAATTTAAATATAAGGGAAGGAATTAGTTTATCATTATCCTCAAATAATAACACCTTGATAAACAATATAGCGAATTCAAATAGGGATATAGGAATTCATATAGATTATTCATCGGATAATGTCTTGACAAACAACATAGTAAATTCAAATTGGCATTACGGGGTTTTTATAAATTTTTATTCAAATAACAACAATATAACAAACAACACAGTAAATTCAAACATGGAGAATGGAATTTCTTTATATGGGTCATTAAATAATACGCTAAGAAACAACAATGTAAATGAGAATAATGTAGGTATTTATTCAGAGAATTCAAATTCAACAATAATTGAAAACTGGGCTTGTGACAATATACAATCTGACTTTTCTTCACCGGATTGGTCTGAAAGTAATGGGACTAATAATACATGTAGTAATTCAAACGGATGGAATGATACTGGGACAACCGGAGGCTGCACTTATATTTGTATGGTGAATTGCAATTGTTCCTCCTGTAATAGTTGTTATGCCAAATTAAATGGACATAGTTCTGTTTGTCCAATTATGACCTTGAATGATGATGTAGTAGTTCCTTCCGAAACTTTTCCAACATGTATTGATAATCCTGAAAATTTCACAAACAGGATATTTGATTGTCAAGGACATACAATTACGGGTAATGGCGGAGGTGTTGGGATTTATTTAAATGGCAAAACAAATAACACTATAAAGAATTGTGGGATTACCAATTTTGAGAAAGGGATTTCTTTAGAGAACTCCCCAAATAATACCTTATCAAACAACACAGCAATTTCAAACCTTTTTGGAATTTCTTTATTTTCCTCACAAGATAACATTTTAAGAAACAACCTATTCACAAACAACATGTTCAATTTTAACATTGACGGCGAAGACATTTCTCATTATGTTCAGGATATAGATAAATCAAATGTAATTAATACCAGACCAATATTCTATTTGACGAACTGTAAAAATTTGGAAATTAACGAATCAAGCAATGCCGGATTTGTTGCTCTGATTTCGTGTGATAACATCACAGTTAAAAATTTGAATTTAGATAACAATTCTCAGGGAATTCTGCTTGTAAATACAACAAATAGTAAAATTTTAAACAACGCAGCAAATTCAAATTACGAAGAAGGAATTTTTCTTTATTACTCGGTAGATAATACATTGACAAATAATACGGCAAATTCAAATTATAATAATGGAATCTTTTTGCTTTCTTCTTTTAACAATAATATGACTAACAACACAGCAAATTCAAATTTGTATGGGATTTTTTTACTTTCCGCTTCAAATAATACATTGGCAAACAACACGGCAAATTCAAATCATCAAGCAATCTATTTACATTCTTCAGGGAATAACTACATAGTCAACAATACAATAAATTTAAACGAAAACGGAATTTACATCTTTAGTTATTCAAATTTCAACAAAATTTCAAACAATCAAATTTCAAACAACAACGAAACGGGAATTACAATTTCCAACTGTGATGCCCGGGGACATTGTTTTATTGGAGAAGAAAATTCAAATAACACAATTGAAGATAATCAAATTTCAAACAACAAAATCGGAATTTTCTCTCGGGAATCAAATTCAACAATAAACGGAAATTACATTTGCGAAAATACTGAATTGGATTTTAATTCAACAAACTGGCTTCCAAGTTTAGGAGATAACAATTATTGTGATAAAGCAAATGGTTGGAATGACACCTCCGCAATTGGATGTGCAAATACCTGTAAAGCAAAAGACCTTTTTGATCTGGTTGAAATGCTTGAATATTTAAACGGAGAGAAAAATTTAAGTTATCCGCTATATTGCGATTTAGATAACAACCATGATATAAATTTACCTGATGCCTTTGCTTTAATTGCTCAAATTGTTATTCAAAATTAATTAATTATTTAATCAACTATTAACTAAAATGGCTCATAAATGTTTAAGGTGCAGTAAAATATATTCCGATGAGGAAATCCTTACAGTTAAGCAATGTATACAATGCGGAGGAAGGTTTTTTTTATCAGCAGGAACAGAGGAGGACTTACTAAAGAAGGAAGAACTTCAAACACCTGAGGAGAAAGCTTTGGGTGTGGCAGGTGAAGTTGAGGTCAGAAGGGTCGGAGATGTCGTAATTGTAAAAAAGATAAAATCAAAAGAGGAAACTGAAAAAGAAATTGTCAAAGAAGCAGTAGGGAAAAATATAGAGAAAACAGAGGAAGTCAAAAAGCCAGTTATTCTTGAAGCCCCGTCACCTGAACAGGTAAAATTTAAAGCGGACTTTTACGGCTGGAAAAAATATGCTGCGGAAGAAGAAAGTAAAAATGTAGTTCCGCAAATACAAACATCCGAGCAACGACAAATTGAAGAGAATAAACAGAAGATAGACGGCATAATGAGGCGAGGCGGAATAGAAGATATAAACACATTTAAACCAATAGTTATTGATGGTAAGAAAAAAGAAAAAGCAGATGTGGTAAAGGTTCCTGAAGAAAAAGCAGATGTGGCTGAAGAGAAACCAAAGCCAATACCCTTAACTGATGAAGAATGGCTTGAAAATGTGTTTAAAGATAAAATTGACGGAGCTGTTTCTATGGATATGGAAACGCTTAAAATTTTAAGGACAGGAAAATATGAAATTGATGTTCCCGGACTGATGGGGAATAAGCCGGTTATTGCCGCTCTCAGAGAAGGAACATATTATATTGACATTCGTTCGGCAATAGAAAAATTTCAGAAAAAGAAGCGTGATGAAAATTAAAACACTGAAAATTAAATTTTAAAATGAAATTTGCACTTTCGGTGACGATAAAAGGCAGCAGGGAATTTACGGAAATCAGTAAAAGTGAAATAGACGATGTATTGAGCAAAGCGGAAAATTTAAAGAAGGGAATTGACGGCGAATTTAAAATAAATGTCAATATAGATAAAGATATAAAATTAGAAATTTTGTCTGATTACAGGGCACACAGTTTATTTGCCAGAATCAAAAAAATCCTGGCGGAACACATAGGAAAGAAATATCACATCGGCATTAAGGAAATTTTTGCAGACAAATACGAAATTTTATTTGAGACAGATAAGCAGCCATTAAAGCCAATCTCTGTTCCTTTTGCAGAGGTTAGATTTGAAGGAAATTTATGTAATGTCTTAATTAAAGATGCGGATGAAAATTTTCTGATGGATAATTATGCCGACCGGCTCATAAATTTAATAAAGGAAAAAGTAGCAAAACAGTATTATGAAGGAAAGAAAGAGTACTGGAATTTATTATGGCAATCAGAAAAAAAAGATATGAAATTTAATACGGACCCAAGCGAAGAGATGCGAAAGAGAGGGTGGATTTTTCAGATAAGCAAGGGAAAGTGGTTTTATTTTCCGCAGGCGGCACACTTGCTCAATGTAATGAAAACAATTGCAGTTGAAGAGTTCGTTAAATTTATTGGATTTAAAGAGGTAATTGCCTCAAATATAAAACCGCTGGAAATCTGGCTCAAAACAGGACATATTTACGGAATGCCGAATGAAATTTATTATGTGGCTAATCCGAAGACGAGGGATGAAGCAGCATGGGAACATTTCAAGGATGTCGTAAAAATAACCAAAAACATCCCGAAAGAGGACTTAAAGGAATTAGTTGATATTAATTACGGAATTACTTATGCACAGTGTCCGATGATATATCAGGCATTGAACAACAAAACAATTGCGGAAGATAATTTGCCCTTAAAAATTTTTGAAAGAACGGTCAATTCGGCAAGGTATGAGTCGGGGGGAACTCACGGCATTGAGCGAGTGGATGAATTTCACAGGATTGAATGCGTTTATATAGGAACTCCGGAAGTCCTTGCGGAATTAAAGGAAAGGATGACTGAAAGGTATAAATTTATATTTAATGAAATTTTGGATCTGGAATGGAGAATGGCTGATGTGGTTCCGTTTTATATGCAGCATGCCGGAGAAGCAGAATGTGTAAAAGGAGAAGGCGCTAAATTATGGAAAGGGACTGTTGATTTTGAAGCATATTTGCCTTATCGCGGAAACAGGGAAGAAAGTCAGTGGCTTGAATTCCAGAATTTAAGTATTGTCGGGGATAAATATACATCTGCATTCAATATTAAAACACAAAAAGGGGAGTTATGGAGCGGATGCACGGGAATCGGACTGGAAAGGTGGCTTGTTGCATTTTTGGCACAGCACGGATTTAATTATGATGACTGGCCGGAAAAATTTAAAAATTATGCAAAGAGGGAAGAAATAGAAAAAGGAATTAAATTTTTGTGAAAAATAGTAAAATATTCGCACAAAGTCACAAAGCCACGGTGTCTAACCTTCTTTGTGTCTCTGTGCCTCCGTGTGATGCTCATGAAAATCATATACTTCATAAAACTGTAAAAAATGGTAAAGAATAAAATTTTAAAAATTTAAAATGGATGTTGAAAAAATTATTTTGGGAATAGTTGCGGTGTTTTTGGTTGTGGCATTGCTTTGGTTTTTATGGGGATTTTTGATGTTTTTCGTAAAGGTTGCGATTGTAATTTTGATAATAATAGCACTTGTTTCAATATACTTCCGGCTGAAGAAGTAAAATAAAATTTGAAATTTTATGAAATTTAAAATTTATCCAAAAAAATGAAATTTATAAATTTAAAATAATATTCAAAAACAAAAGAAAATGCATCATATAGGACATATAGAAAAAATAGATCCTGAAATTGCAAATGCAATGAAAAACGAATTAAACAGACAAAAAAATTATGTAAATTTAATTGCGTCTGAAACTTATGCAAGCAAAGCAATTTTAGAAGCACAGGGAGGTCTGATGACAAACAAATATGCAGAGGGTTATCCTCATAAGCGATATTATGGCGGATGTGAATTTGTTGATGTTGCAGAGGATCTGGCAATAGAGCGGGCAAAGAAATTATTTGATGCGGAACACGCAAATGTTCAGCCAAATTCCGGGACAACCGCAAATTTTGCCGTTTATACCGCTGTGCTTAAACCGGGAGATACAATCCTGGGGATGAGTTTGGCATGCGGAGGACATTTATCGCACGGTGCAAAATTCAGTGCAAGCGGAAAAATTTATAACTCCGTGCAATATGGAGTAAACAAAGATACCGAGCGAATTGATTTTGCAGAAATTTCAGACATTGCAAAAAAAACAAATCCGAAGCTCATTATAGCAGGTGCAAGTTCTTATTCGAGGGAGATTGATTTTAAGGCATTCAAAGAAATTGCAGACGAAGTTGGTGCATATCTGATGGCAGATATTGCCCATATTGCGGGATTGGTTGCCGCTAAATTTCATATATCGCCTGTTCCTTATGCTGATTTTGTAACCTCAACGACACAAAAAACATTACAGGGTCCCAGGGGCGCATTTATTCTTTCAAAGGAAAAATATCAAAAGGAAATAGACAAAGCGGTCTTTCCCGGAGTTCAGGGAGGTCCTTTTATGCATGTAATTGCTGCCAAGGCAATTTGTTTTAAATATGCGATGACGGATGAATTTAAGGACTATATTGCAAATGTTATCAAAAATTCAAAGAGAATAGCAAAGGTATTTGCAGAAGAGGGCTACAGGATTGTTTCCGGAGGAACAGATAATCATTTATGTTTAATTGACCTTACTTCACAAAAAATTACGGGTAAAGATGCGGTAGAAGCATTATACAATGCGGGAATCGTTGTAAACAAAAATGCAATTCCTTTTGATACCCTGTCACCGACCATAGCAAGCGGAATAAGAATCGGAACACCTGCGGTTACTGCAAGAGGAATGAAAGAAAAAGAGATGGATAAGATAGCAGGTCAGATAATAGTTGTCCTGAAAAATTTAAATAATAAAGAAGTTCAGGAAAAAGTAAAAGGAGAGATGTTAAATTTATGTAATGAGTTTCCGATATATGAAGATATGAATTAAATTTTTTGGCACTTATTCTTCAATCTGCGATTACTTTTATCTGTATTAAAATTCTCCGCAACAGATTTTGGAGCAGTGGGAAGTTTGAAATTTTATTTAAAATCGGAAAGTGAGTGTATATTAAAAATAAGGGCGAATTTTTTAACGTACAGGAAAGTTCGTTCTTTATTTTTGGCACCTAACCTCGCTGTCGTAAAAACCTTCAAGATTTTTGGAATACTAAAAATGCTTGAAGTCTACAAGATTTTTGGGATATTCAAAAATCACCTCACATCGTTAGGAGATTTTCAAATCTCTGCGATTTGAAAATGCTTGAAGCATTTTTGATATTGCTTGGATATTTTCAAAACTTAATTTCGTTTCACTCTCATATTTTAAATTCTTTGCGAATTTAAAATCACCTCACTGCGTTCGGAGATTTACAAAATGCTTTGCATTTTGTAAGATTGAAAATCTTGCAGATTTTCAGTATTTCAAATCTCGGCGATTTGAAAATGCTTGAAGCATTTTTGATATTGCTTGGATATTTTCAAAACTTAATTTCGTTTCACTCTCATATTTTAAATTCTTTGCGAATTTAAAATCACCTCACTGCGTTCGGAGATTTACAAAATGCTTTGCATTTTGTAAGATTGAAAATCTTGCAGATTTTCAGTATTTCAAATCTCGGCGATTTGAAAACTGCGTTTTGAAAATAAGTTCGCTTCGCTCCTATATTTTCAAAAACTTCGTTTTTGAAAATCGCACCAAGACACAGTCACCTCGCTCTTACGCTCACTCCGTTCGTGTATTTCAAACAAGTTTGAAATGCTCGGAGATTTTCAAAATCTGTTGATTTTGAAAAAGACACAAAAGAGTTATATTCTGTAACTTGGTGACTTTGTGGCTTTTTCAAAACCCAAAGGTTTTGAAAATATCCGAGCAACAGCGAGGTTATTGTGTGAGTATCCTTCTGATTTTTTTAAAACAAAATTCCTGCATACCCCACAAATGACTCCATTCCATATTGAGGAAACATATCATAACTTGTCGTATGCTTAATTAGCGTTCCTGTTTTACTTCCCAAAATTTTTGCCGCTCCAATTGCTGCTGATATTGCACCCGGACCGCAGGCATTCATATTTTTATCTGCTTCTTCTATAATTTTATCTTCTTCAAGATTGAGCATTAAATCAATTATTCTTTTATCATTCACATCCTTAACCCATCTCAATGCATCGCTTCCGTATCCCTTCGGAGCAAATCCGTAATTTAATCCGTAATGCGTTAAATCGCTTGTCCCGATTATTGCGAGCTTTTTTTGTTTTTCTTCTCTTTCCTTTTTTACAATATTTCCTACAATTTTTCCGATTTTAACTGCCTCACTGCTTATTGTCGGCATTATGGGAACGATTTTTGCCTTCGGAAATAAAAATTTTATAAACGGCAATTGCACTTCTGCCGAATGTTCATCGGCATGAGCGTCAGGATTATCTTCAATATAAATTTTTCCTTCTTTTAGAATTTCATTTGCCATGTCGTTATCAACAAAAATTTCTCCGAACGGTGTTTGCCATGCACCTTTGCTCATTATCGCCGACTTTGAAATCCACGCACTGTGATTTGCACTAAATAAAATAAAGGTATCAACATTTTTATTGAGTTCTTTTATCGCGTTGAATACGCTGAACGAAATTTTTCCCGAAAATACCCAGCCGGCATGTGGAACAATCCCTGCAACTACATTTTCAAAATTTGTAAAATTTGGTTTATAAGCATCTTTTTTCATTTCTTCAATCATACTTTTACATTCATATTCGGTTCCCGGATAAAAACTTCCTGCATAACGCATTGGTCTTTTCATTTTAAATTTTGAATTAAAAAGATAATTAGATAAAGTTTAAATTTAATTTGTTTTTTATAAATTTATTTTAAATTTATCTGATAAAATAAAACATAATAAAATGGTATTTGAAAATTTTCCGGAAAGAGTAAATGTTGAATTGCTTTTAGAACTTGCTGATAAGGATGATGTTGCAGGGATATTTGCTGAAGAACTTGCAGAAGCAATTGCAAAAAATTTTGATAATATTCCTGAAAATGTAATGAGTGAGTTGCTTTTAAAATTCGCTGAAAAAGATGGTGCTGCCAAAGCAATTGCTCATGTGGTTGCAGATAAATTTGAAGCCATTCCTGAAAATGTAAGGACTGAACTGCTTTTTAAATTGGCAGAAAATGACTCTGCGGCAGGAGGAGTTGCAAAGGCAATTGCTTATAATTTTGACAAACTTCCTGAAAACATTAGAAATTTGCTTTTTAAATTGGCAGAAAATGACTCAACTGCTTCAAAGGTTGCTCATGTGGTTGCACATAATAAACTTAATAAAATAGATGAGGATGTAAGAAACAAATTGCTTTTAAAACTTGCTGAAAAAGACAATGTTAATTGGGATATTGCTTATGTAGTTGCAGATAAATTTAATAAACTTCCGGAAAATATAAGGAATGAATTACTTTTGAAAACTCCGAATAAGGATGTTGTTTCTTTATATGTCAAATGGATAAACGAACTTAAATATCCAAATAGTACAATATTTAGAAATTTATCCGTTGCATTACCGGAACTTGACAGAATGTGTAGTTTGTTAGACATTGGAGAAACAATAAAAGAGGAATGTGCTCACTTATACAGGGAGGCGACGGATAAGGGCTTTGTTAAAGGAAGAAGTATAGAAAGTGTAATTGGTGCAATAATATTTTATGTAACAAGAAATAAAGGCGAACCAAGAACATTAGAAGAAATTGCAGAGAAAAGCAGAAGATCAAAAAAGGAAATCGGCAGAAGTTATAAACATGTACTTAATTCCATGAACCTGAAACCACCAAAAACAAATATTGAGGATTACATTTCTTTCTATGCTGCAAAACTTGGGATTTCAAATACCGCCGAAGAAGAAGCCCAGAAAATACTTAATGAAGCAAAGAAATATGGAATTACTGCAGGTAGAGGTCCTTCGGGGGTTGCGGGAGCAATTATAAGTTTGGCATGTGAACAGATTAGGGAGGAATTTCCAAAGAAAGAACTATTGGATTTGGTGGGAATTACGATTTCAACACTTCATAGCAGACATGACGAGATTAAAAGTAAAATAAAAGAGAAGGCAAAATAAAACCAAAATAAAACATAATAATGTGGCCTCTGAAATTTTTCCGGAAAGATCAGATGTTGAATTGCTTTTAAAGCTTGCTGAGAAAGGGAATACAGCAAAAGAGGCAGCGAGGATTATTGCGGATAATTTTGCTCAAATTCCCAAAAACACAAGGAATGACCTGCTTTTAAAACTTGCAGAAAAAGACATTGCTGCGGGAAGTGTTGCTTATGCAATTGCAAAAAATTTTGATGACCTTCCGGAAAATGTGCAGGATATATTGTTTAAACTTGCTGAAAAAAATACAACCGCTGAAAGTGTTGCTTTCGCAATTGCAAAAAATTTTGATAACCTTCCTGAAAATGTGCAGGACATCCTGTTTAAGCTCGCTGAAAAAAACATCAGTGCCGGAAGTGTTGCTTTTGCAGTTGCTAAAAATTTTGAAGCCATTCCTGAAAACATACGGAATGAATTACTTTTAAAACTTGCCGAAAATGATAGTGCTGCCCGGGAGGTTGCTTATGTAATTGCTAAAAATTTTGAAGCCATTCCTGAAAACATACGGAACGAATTACTTTTAAAATTAGCAGATAAAAATTCGGCGGCTGAAGGAATTGCTCACGCGGTTGCAGATAATTTTAAAGCCATTTCAGAAAGTGTAAGGAACGAATTACTTTTAAAACTTGCCGAAAAAGATAAGTCCGTTTACTGGGTTACTCACGCGGTTGCAGATAATTTTTATGATCTTCCTGAAAATATACAAAATTTACCTTTAAAATTAGCAGACAAAGATTCTGCTGCCAAAGCAATTGCTCCGGTACTTGCAGACAAATTTTATAAATTTCCCGGGGAAGTAAGGAATGAACTGCTTTTAAAACTTGCCGGGAAGGATAGTGCTGCCTGGAGAGTTGCCTGTACAGTTGCATATAATTTTGCTCAATTTCCTGAAAATATAAGGAATGAACTGCTTTTAAAACTTGCTGAAAAAGAGAGTGCAGCTGAAGAGATGGTCAAAATATTTGTAAATAAATTAGATACCTTTCCTGATGATGTAAGGAACGAATTACTTTTAAAACTTGCCGATAATGACAGGGCTACAGGAGATATTGTTGATGTCTTTGAACATAATTTTGATAAATTTCGTGAGGATGTAAGAAAAGAGTTGATTTTAAAACTTGCGGAAAAGAGGGGAGTTACCGGGAGAACTGTTAGAATAGTTCTTGATAAACTTCCCGATGAGGTAAATATTGAATTGCTTTTAAAGCTTGCTGAAAAAAAGGGTGTTGCCTGGAGGATTGCTAAAATAGTTGCAGATAAATTTAATAAATTTCCCGATAACATAAGGAATGAACTGCTTTTAAAGCTTGCTGAAAAAGATCGCGCTGCTGAAGAAATTGCCAAAGTAGCTATAAATAATTTTGCTCAATTTCCCAAAAACATAAGGAATGAGCTGCTTTTAAAGCTTGCTGAAAAAGAGAGTGCTGCCAAAGCAATTGCCCGTGCAGTTGAAGAAAATTTTGAAGCCATTTCTGAAAATGTAAGAAATGAGCTGCTTTTAAAGCTTGCTGAAAAAGGTGTTGCTGCTGAAAATGTTGCCCGTGCAGTTGAAGAAAATTTTAAAGCCATTCCTGAGAATGTAAGAAATGAACTGCTTTTAAAACTCAGATATCTTAATGTGGCATGGAGGGTTGCCAGTGCACTTGCAAAAAATTTTAAAGTCATATCAGAGAATGTAAGAAATGATTTGCTTTTGAATCTTGCCAAAAAAGATAGTGTTGCTGTTGCTTACTGGGTTGCTACAATAGTTGCAAAAAATTTTGAAGCCATTCATGAAAATGTTAGAAACGAACTGCTTTCAAACCCGCAAATAAAAAAATGTTATGATGATTATATGAAACAGAAAATATGAAACAGCAAAAATGAATGAACCAAACTACAATGTTTTAATGCTCAGCGGAAAATACTGTGTCGGAAAAAGCACAATTAAAAATTTAAAATTTTTGTTTTTTATAATAATATAAGGAAAATAAGACAAAATGAAACAGAACAACATAATAGTTAAAAATTTAGAGAAAATTAAGTATCTTTTGGAAAATAAAGCATACGAAGAACTTTTAAAACTTGCTGAAAAAGACGATGTTGTTAAAGAAGTTGCCGATGTGGTTGCAGATAAATTTGAAGCCATTCCTGAAAATGTGAGGAATGAATTGCTTTTAAGATTAGCAGAAAACGACTCTGCTGCCGGAGGAGTTGCTTATGCAATTGCTTATAATTTTGACAAACTTCCGGAAAATGTCAGGAATTTGCTTTTTAAATTGGCAGATAATGACTCTGCTGCTTCAAAAGTTGCTCATGTGGCTGCACATAATAAATTTAATAAAATAGACGATGATGTAAGGCATAAATTGCTTTTAAAACTTGCTGAAAAGGATAATGTTAATTGGGATATTGCTTATGTATTTGCAGATAAATTTAATAAACTTCCGGAAAATGTAATGAATGAATTACTTTTGAAAACTGCCAATAAACATATTGTTTCTTTATATGTCAGATGGATAAGCGGATTTAAAAATATGGGTGATTCAACATATAGAAATTTATCATCTGCCTTACCAGAACTTGACAGAATGTGCAGTTTGCTGGAATTAGGGGAAACAATAAAGGAAGATTGTGCCCGTTTATACAGGCAGGCAGTAGATAAGAGATTTGCTATAAGAATAAGTATAAAAAGTATGATTGGTGCAATAATACATTATGTAACAAGAAGTACGGACAAAGTAAGATCACTGGAAGAAATTGCAGAAAAAAGCGGAATATCAAAAGCAGAAATCGGTAGGAGTTATAAAAATATGATCAGGTCTATGAATCTGAGGCCACCTAAAACAAATATAGACGGTTATATTGCTCTCTATGCTTCAAAACTCGGGATTTCAAACGCCGCTAAAGAAGAATTGAAAAGAATACTTAAAGCTGTAAAAAAAACAGGAATTAATTCAGGAAAGGGTCCTTCAGGATTCGCCGGAGCAGCTATATTTTTGGCGTGCGAGCGTATTGGAGAAAAATGCAAAAAGAAAGAAATAATTCAGGTAGTAAAAACTACGCATGCAACGCTTCATCTCAGATATGAAGAAATTAAAAATGAAATTGAAAATTTTGAAGAGACCAATAATGAGAAAACAATTAAATGATTAAATAAAGATAGATGAGTATGACCAAACCAAACTATAATGTCCTGATGCTCAGCGGAAAAGGCGGTGTCGGAAAAAGCACAATATCAGCAGCTATTACCTTGGTCAATCGTGCAATCTTTCCTGACAATAAATTAATTGCCGGGAGGTGGGGATTTTGAATTTAAAATGTTATTTGATAATTTTGAAATTTAATTTATTTCTATTAAAATTTATATTTATACTTATATTCCCACTATTAAAAAATTCACAGGTAATTTTAAAATTTAATTACTCGTAAAAACAAAAATTACACTCAAACTTTTACGGGTGAGTGGGAAACTTGGGTTTATATTTAAAAATCATACTGCTTATATTTGTTTAAATTGCACATTGTTGTATGGGAACATTTTGAGCCAAAAGCATGCTTTCCCTATTTATTTTGATTGATTTCAGAAAACTGCCAAAGGTTTAAAAATTACATTTGATAATTTAATGAAATAAAATTATGGAAATATCCGACTTAAAACATTTAGGAAATAAAGAGCATAAAATCATAGTGGGTGATACCTTTGTTGCTTTAGATACAATTGACAATGGATCTATTGATTTAATTTTTGCTGATCCTCCCTACAACATAGGAAAAAATTTCAACGGTTACAAAGATAAGTGGGATAAAGACGAGGAGTATTTGAACTGGTGCTATAAATGGCTTGACCTTTGCATAAAAAAATTAAAACATAGTGGCAGCTTTTATGTAATGACCTCGACACAATTCATGCCATTCTTTGATATTTATTTAAGAAACAGAATAAAAATTCTTTCAAGAATAGTTTGGTATTATGACAGTTCTAGCATGCAGGCGAAAAAATATTATGGCTCTTTATATGAACCGATTTTGTTTTGTGTAAAAGATGAGGATAATTACACTTTTAATGCAAATGATATTTTAGTAGAAGCAAAAACCGGGGCAACCAGAAAACTAATTGATTACAGAAAAAATCCCCCGCAAGTTTATAATTCCGAAAAAGTACCTGGCAATGTTTGGGAATTCCCAAGAGTTAGATATCGTATGTACGAATACGAAAATCATCCTACACAAAAACCCATTGCTTTACTAGAAAGAATAATTAAAGCAAGTTCCAATAAAGGTGATTTGGTTTTAGATCCATTTTCGGGTACTTTTACAACCTCATACGTAGCAAAACAATTAGACAGAAGGTCGATTGGTATTGAATTGCAGGAGGATTATGCAAAAATTGGGCTGAGAAGGCTAGAACTTCAAATAGAATATAATGGGGAAAAACTGATCAAAGAGCTAAGAAGTTTTGAACAATCAGCCGGACAACAAGAAAAATTAGCTTTATTTAATCAATAATCAAGGAACACCAATTTACAATCACTATTAAAGAAATTTTACAAAAACACTTTGCCAATGCCAGTGCTGATGTTTTTGATAGAAGTCAGATTTTACAGTACATAAACATTAAGACAAAATCTGCAAATAAAGGAGCAAAAGCTCGCGGAAGTTTTGCTAACTTATACGCAATCTATGTAGTTGTCGAAGATTATTTAGCAAAAGGTTTTGACAAAAAAGGCAGCTATTCCAAATATAAAGGGGCTGAGTTTATCAGGTTATTCAAGAGGCAAAGAAAATTACCTTTTGGTGCCAGGTTGCAAAACCACTCACTTAATAATCGGATGAATTCTGAATTTCAGAAATTTTTTCCGAGTTCCGAATATACTCCGATTTTAAGAAACCTGGAGACAAACAAATACTGGATTAACGAAAATTTAATAAAAATCAAAGTCGCCGGTAAAACATACAATATTGCGAAAGCGATAATTGAAATAATAGGAGAATACGCGAAAACAAAAAAGGCAGCGTTTGAGCAATTTGTTCAAACTTGTCTTGAATTACAGGAAATACAAAGTAAAAATCCTAAGGATGTTGAAAATTTTATCCTCGGATTACTTGCACCAAATGTAGACGCAAGATTATTTGAAATCGTTAGCTACTCTATTTTGAAATATTACTATCACAATCAAAAAATATACTGGGGATTCAAAATTAATAAACTACAAAAAGAAAATTTAACTCTTTACAAAACAGGAAGAACAAATGCAAACGACGGAGGTATTGATTTTGTCATGAAGCCGCTCGGACGATTTTTTCAGGTAACCGAAACACTGGATGTAAAAAAGTATTTTCTTGATATTGATAAAATCCACAGATATCCTATTGCATTTGTTGTTAAATCGGAAGATTCTGAGAAAAATTTAGTTGAAGGCATACGAAACAACGCTATCCGCCTATATTCAGTCAAAGCCGTTGTTGATCGTTACATGCAGTGTATTGAAGAAATAATAAATATTCCCCGTCTTCATAAATGTTTTATTGTCGCGGTAAAGCAAGGTTATTTAAAAAATATTCTTGACGAGATTATTTTACAGAGCAAAGTAGAATTTAATTACCAGGATGATGATGAAGACGAACAATAACAATTTTTGAAAGTGTTGAATATTTGAAAACTTAAAAAAATTCACAAGGTTATAAAATTAATAAACGAAAAAGATGAGTAAAAATTATAACGTCCTAATGCTCAGCGGAAAAGGCGGTGTCGGAAAAAGCACAATATCAGCAGCAATAGCACTCTACTTTGCTTCAAAAGGAAAGAAAACATTACTTCTTTCAACAGACCCCGCGCCGTCTTTATCCAACATATTCGGCATAAATTTATCCGATAAAATTTCAGACATCAAAGAAAATCTTTACGGAACTGAAATTTCAGGCGATGAAATCATAAAGCGATGGAAAGAAAAATTCGGAAATGACATTTATGCGGTTATGCGCGCCTTCGCAGATGTTGATTACAGCATCGTTGAGTACATAGGAACCGCTCCCGGAATTGAGGAAGAATTTATGCTTGCTCATATAATGGAGCTCGTGAAAAGTAAAAAATTTGACATTGTTGTATGGGATACGGCACCGATGGGAAATACATTAAAACTGCTTTCTATGCCGTCAAAATTTATCACCCATTTAAATTTCGCAACAAAGGTTTACACAAAATTTTACAAAAGAAATTCAGCGAAGTCCATATATGAAATCATTGACGAATGGAAAGTCCTTTCGGAGCAAATCATTAAATTTCTTAAAGAAGAGGTCTGTCTTATGGCTGTATGTATTCCTGAAAATCTGGCTGTTTATCAGACGGAAAAACTGCTGGGCGAGTTTAAAGAGCACGATATATCAGTTCAGAAAGTTATTATCAACAATGTTATCCGGAAGGATGTCTGCGACAGTAAATTTATGCTGAAAAAGGCAGAAATTCAAAGACAGTATGTTGAAAAAATAAAAAATTTGCATAACGATGTTGCTGAAATTCCGCTGTTTGATGAGATAACAGAGGGAAATTTAATTAAAATTATGAGGGAAATTTTTGAAGATGAAATTTAATTTTTAGAATAAATCAGTTGCACAATTTTTTTCTTTATCCCACAATTTTATTTCCTTTATTTTTTCTTTGTCAAAATCTGTTTTTATTGCAATTTCAAAACTTGTTTTGAAATCTCCAAACAAAGTGAGGTGAATGATTTATCATTTGTCGGAATGAGAAAAATTTTTTCAAATTTTCCACCATCATCTTTAATAATAATCGTTTCCTTGCCTGCTTTAATAATATTTCCTGTGTCAGGGCATATGTAGGTGTATTTCACATAAGTTCCCCTTTCTACAAATAAACGCACTTCCTTTTTTCCTTTACTTAATGCGATACATTCGGCGGGATAATTATTCATTTTAATTAAATTTAAATTAATAATGGTAATAAAGCAATAAAAATTTTTAAAATGGTAATTAAAACTGTAAATAAAGAGGAAGTGGTAGAAATAGTAAGAGATTATGTAAGCGATGTCTTTGGATCACTATCCGGATTTTTTCTATCAAATATTGTAAAGAAAGATGAATTGTGGGTGGTTGAAGGAAAAATATTCATGAATATGCTAGGGGTTGAAGGAATATCCAAACAACTTGCTGCTCTCACAGAAGAGGTAGCAAGAGAAATAAAAATAGCAAAAATTGCTGAAAAAATGGTTGCGGGAATGAAGGGCAGCACAAGTTTTTATTTTTATGTAAATTCTTACGGAAAAATTTGTGCGTCTTGTGCTAAAGATATAAATATTTTTGATATTGCTGATAAATATTTTTCACAGATCTTACCCTATTGGAAGGAAATAAAAGAGAAAGACATGAAAGATTACTGCCAAAAGGCAAAGAACTTCATTGAAAAAGGAACGACTTTCAGAAGTTTTGATTTTATTCCGGTATATGGGTGGTGCAAATCAAAAGACGAAGGCGTAATATTTTCTATAGTTATTCTTTATTCACTAACAAGGACTATTGTGATTCCTTATGTTATTGAAATTGTAGGTGATGAAGTTGATTTAAAGATGATTGAAGAACCAATAGAAAGAAAAATTTAGGTCAAAATGTCTATTGTCATAGATGCAAAGGTCTTTGTTCTTTTAGTGCTGTACGAGGATCGCTCATGTAAAAATGAATTTGAGAAGTGCGTAAGAGCGAGCAAACCACAAAATACAGCTGAAGAAACGTGCATCAAAAATATATCCGATGTTATGAAATGGATAATAAGGGAAATCTCATCAGGTAGAGAAATATATGTAACGCCGCAAATTTTGGCAGAGTTTTCTAACTGGCTGGAAAAATATGTAAAAGGTGAAAAATATTATGAGTTGATGAAAGAAGTAGCAATAAATTTTTTAAAAAAGAATAGTTCCGAATGTTATGTTGAAATGAATAAGATATTGCAGGAAGAAAAAATTTTAATAAAATTTGGATTTACTGATGTATCAATCTATTTATGTCCAAAAGAGCTCAATAAAGATGAAAAGATAATAATACTAACTTCTGACGGAAAGCTGGCTGGCTTTTGTAGAAATAATAATATTAATGCCTGGAATGTCTATGACCCAAATATAAACAATTTACTGGTGGGCTAAAAGAGTATCAAAAGATAGCAATATTGATGATTATAAATTTCTAAAAAAATGGAAAAAATTTTATTAATAGGAAACGGAGCAAGAGAGCATGCAATTGCCGAAAGTGTTGTCAAATTCGGATATGAACTTTATGGTTTCATGTCTGCCAAAAATCCCGGAATTGTTAAATTGTGCAGGGAATATAAGATAGGAAATATATTGGATGCCGAAAGTGCAGTCCATTTTGCAAAAGGTATGAATGCAGACGCAGTAATTATCGGTCCCGAAGCACCGCTTGAAGCAGGAGTTAGCGATAAAATTTTGGAAAACGAAATACCATGCATTTCTCCGACAAAGTCACTGGCACGACTTGAAACAAGTAAGGAATTTGCCAGAAATTTAATGAAAACATACAACATTAACGGATATCCCAAATTTGAAATTTTTAAAAGCAATGAAATTAAAGAGATGTTTAAATTTATTGATGACTTGCAGGATGTTGCGGTAAAGCCGATCGGACTGACCGGCGGAAAAGGCGTAAAGGTTGTAGGAAAGCAACTAAATAATGCGAAAGAAGCAAAGGCGTATGCAGGTGAAATTTTAGAAAAAGACAAGCTCGTCTTAATTGAAGAAAAACTTGAAGGTGAGGAATTTACCCTGCAGGCATTTTGCGACGGAGAAAATTTAGCAGCATGTCCATTAGTTCAGGATCATAAATCCGCATACATAAATGATGTCGGACCAAACACAGGAGGGATGGGCTCTTATTCGGATAAAAATTTTATGCTGCCTTTTGTTACGCGAACGGATTATGACGATGCACTAAAAAATTTAAAAAAAGTAATTGATACATTAAGAACAAATTACGGAAAGTATATCGGAATTTTATACGGACAGTTCATTGCCACAAAAGACGGCGTCAAAATTATTGAGTTCAATGCACGGTTTGGAGACCCGGAAGCGATGAATGTTTTGCCTTTAATTAAGGATGACTGGATTGAAAAAATTTTAGACAAAAAATTAAGCTCGGGGCTGAAATTTGAAAATAAAGCAACTGTCTGCAAATATTTGGTTCCTGCTGGCTATCCTGAAAATCCTGTCCAGACGGAAATTTCTGTTGATGAAAGTAAATTTGGTTTCAATTCAAAAATTTATTATGCGAGCGTTTATGAAGAGAACGGAAAAATTTTCAGCACACATTCAAGGGCGATTGCTGTTTTAGGAATTGCCGAGACAATTGAAGAAGCGGAAAAGATTGCTGAAAATTCAACGAAATTTGTTAAGGGAAATTTAGAACACAGAAAGGATATCGGGACAAAGGAATTGATAAATAAGCGACTTGAACATATGAAAAGGATAAGGAAAAAATGATAAGAGATGTATAAAAAATTTAAACAATAATTGAAAATGTTAATGAACATAAGCAAATTTTTAGAGGGAGGAGTGATGCGAACCAGGGAAGAAGCAAGACACATACAGAAAATGACAGAGGAAGTCCTGCAAAAGACAAATGACAATAATGTCTTATTTGATTTTTCCGGAGTAACTTTTATATCAAGATCGTTCGCCGATGAGTTTAGAGTGGTAAAATTGAAACTGGAAGGGAAAGGGATTACGGTGGAACTTGCCAATGTGTGTGATGATGTCCGAAAGATGTCCGAAATAGTTGAAAGAGCGGCAAAGAAACCAAAATTAAAAATAGATAGCAATTACCTCAACAAGGAATACAATGTTGAAGTGATTGAAATTTAGTTCTCGTTTTTTAAAAATTTAAAATGTTATTAAAATGTTAATTACAACAACACCGAATATTGAGGGCAAAAGAATTGTGAAATATATTGGAATTGTAAGCGGAGAAACAATTGTAGGAATAAATGTTTTTAAGGACATCGGAGCATCAATAAGAAATGTTATCGGAGGCAGAGTTGGTGGCTATGAAAAGGAATTAAGAAAGGCAAAAGATATATCAATTGAAGAAATGTCAAAAAGAGCGGAGGATATGGGAGCAAATGCTGTTATAAGTGTGGATTTGGATTATGAATCACTTGGACAGGGTGGAATGTTAATGATTTGTGCAAGCGGAACTGCGGTTGTTATTGAATGATAAAATTTATATCTGTAAATTTATGATTATTATGGAACTTATAGCAAAAGGTGCGGAATCAAATTTGTATAGGGACGGAGAAATTTTAATAAAGGAACGACTAAAGAAGGAATACAGAATTAGAGAAATTGACGAAAAATTAAGAAAAAAAAGGACATCGGGCGAAAGCCGTCTTTTGAAAAAACTGAAAAACGAAGGGGTAAATGTTCCCGACATTGTGAAGGTAGATGAACAAAATTTTAAAATTTTTATGAAATTTATAGACGGAAATTTAATGAAAGACATTGAGGTTAAAAATGATAAAGACAAAGATGACTTAACCGGCATAGGAATGCAACTCGGGAAGCAAATTGCAAAAATGCACTGCTTAAATGTAATCCATAACGATCTAACAACATCCAATATAATTGTTCAAAATCATGAAATTTATATTATTGATTTCGGACTATCTTTTACTTCACAAAGAGATGAAGATAAGGCAACAGACCTTGTTGTGCTGGAACATTCCCTGAATGTTACGGGTTTTGGATTTTTGTTTGAGAATGTTATTGATGGTTATAAAGAGGAATATGAAAAATCCGGATTAGAGCAAAAAGCGGCTCAAATTTTTAAACGGTTTAAGGAGGTCAAAAAAAGAGTGAGGTATTTCATGGAGGAAGAAAATGTTTGATGATATAAATAAATTTTTAGCAAGAGTTAAAGAGGAAAATTTTGTATTCGGAATCCCGAATGAAAGATGCAGAAAGGCAATGGCAATAGCAATCACTGAGATGTCAAAGCGTAATAAAAATTTTGTAAATTTACTGAATCATACTTTCAGGGTTGCAAGTGTGAGCATGTATTTAGCACAAAAGGAAAAAATACCTGTTGCAGGTAAAGAAATTTGTTTTTTATCTGCGCTCTTTCACGATGTTTTTAAGGAGGAAGAAAATCACGAGGTTAAGGGCGGGGCATTTGCGGGAAAAATTTTAAAATCTCTGACATACAAGCCGGAGGTTATTGAAAAAGTCGCAGTAAGTATTGCCGACCACAACAACAATGAGAAAATTTTACTCACAATTGAGGCAAAAATTTTATGGGATGCGGATAAATTAGATAAAGTCGGTGCAACTGCTTTTTTGAGAAGGATTGATGAAAGAAATTTAAAAAGGCGTCTTGAAAATGATAAAATTATCTTCCTTTATCTGGATTTTTCAAAGGAAATTTACCGGAAAAGGACTGAAAATATGAATGAATGTTTAGATGTAGAAAAATAAAAAGTTAGATAAAAACAAAAAGCCAAAATATAGAAAAAATGTTAGCAACAATAATAGCAGACATACTACTTGAAGGATGGGGAGGAGAGGTAGACCAACAGACAAATATCCCTTCTCTAACGCTTTTTTTAATTCTTTTTAGTAGTGCAATAATTTTGCTTGTATGGATGAGCAAAAAATGGATGGATGAAGACACATTAGGTACATTTGGGAAAAATTTTTTAAATTTAGAAAAGAATGAAAGGGAAAAATTGCTAAAAAAATACATAAAAAGCAAAAATGAAAAAGAACAGGAAATTGCAGAATATGCCTTTTCGGAATATTTTAAAGATGTCTCAAAGGAATTAAGAGAGCAAATTTTAAAACATGTTGCAGATAAAAATATCAATCTGGCAATTGAGGTATTAAGAACATATTTTAATTTAATTCCTGCATCGCTTCGTAACGATATAATAACACAATCTCTAAATACAAATGATAAAGGAGTGCAGGAAATTATTGTATGGGTTTTGAGGGAAAATTTTGATAAATTTGATGCGAATTTTAGAAATGAAGTTCTTTCAAAAATTTGCGAATATCCAAGTGATGAAGTTGTAAAAATCATAAGAGAAAATTTCAGCAATATTCCGCAACAAATTTTATATAAAGCGTTTCTGCAATTAAGTGAAGCAGATGACAAATCTAATAGGGACAAGGTTATGGAAATTTTGGACTTATATGATAAATCCACATGCATTGATGAAAAGATGAAGGAAGATGTCTTAAGAAAATATGTTATGAAATCCGGCTCCGATGTAGATGCTGAAATTTTAGAAAAATTTTTGGAAAGAGGAATACTTAATCAGGAGTTAAGACAAGATATTATACACCTAATCGGATACGGTAAAACATAAGTCATATTAAATTTTATCTTCCTTTGCCATTTTTTCCCTTTCATAATTTATCTGCAACCTCAACGCATTAATATCTATAAATCCCTTGCTTTTCCGGCTCGTATTTGCCTCTTTCATACATACTCATCTGTGAAAATTCTCCCCGAAAAAATTAAAATTTCTCTCTTTTTCATACTTAAATTTGTAAGTTCAAACCCGAAAACTATCGTTTCTATTGCCGATAATCTCACTTATTATTTATCTCCAAATATTTCTGCTGTTCTTTTTAAACCATCTTCCATTTCATCTGGTGTCTCGGGACGAGGAGTTATATTATTCTCCTTTATATAATCCATCATTTTCCATATACTGACTTTTGCTCTAACTGCAGCTTCTTCTATGTTTACATTACCTTTCCTGTATGAATCAGCGGATTTTTTAAGTGAATATTCCTCCATTTTATCCTAACTCGATATTATTATTTCTTTGCCATTTTTTCTCTTTCGTAATTTATCTGCAATCTCAACGCATTAATATCTATAAATCCTCTTGCTTTTTCCGGTTCGTATTTTCCTTTTTCATGCATACTGACCAATTCTTCATTATAAAGCGAAAATTCGGATTTCCTTCCGATTACATTTGCATTTCCTTTATAAAGTGAAAGTCGGACAGTTCCGCACACATAATCCTGTGTTGAGGTGAAAAATTTTCCCAAAATTTCCATTTCCGGCGAGAACCAGTACCCACAATAAATTTTTTCAGCATATAAAGGAATAAGCATATCTCTGATTTTCATAACCTCCCTGTCCATAGTCATTCCTTCAAGGTCAATATGAGCGGTATGAAGTATCGTTGCTGCAGGACTTTCATAAACGCCCCTTGATTTCATTCCGACATATCTGCTTTCAACCATATCCAATCGTCCTATTCCGTTTTTTCCGCCGACTTCGTTCAGGTAAGAAAATAAATTTAAGGCACCTCTTTTTGCTGTTCCGTCACTTAAATTTCTGACTTCAACAGGAATTCCTTTTTCAAAGACGATTTCAATTATTGTCTCTTTGTCAGGAGCATTTTTCGGCGAAACAGTGAGCTGAAACATTCTTTCCAATGGTTCCTGCATGGGATTTTCAAGAATTCCCGCTTCATAACTTATGTGCATTAAATTTTCATCTGTGCTCCAGGGATCGCTTTTTGTCTGCTTTACCGGAATGTTGTTTTGTTTTGCGTATTCAATTAAGTCGTCCCTTCCTTTAAATTTATCCAGAAATTCCCTGTCTTTCCAGGGTGCATAAATTTTCATTTCAGGAGCAAGTGTTAAATATGCAAGTTCAAATCTTACCTGATCGTTGCCTTTTCCCGTTGCTCCGTGTGATAAAATTTGTGCATTTTCTTTTCTTGCAATTTCAACCTGTTTTTTTGCGATTAACGGTCTTGCCAGTGCAGTTCCGAGCAAATATCTTCCTTCGTATTTTGCATTTGCCATTATTGCCTTAAATACAAAGTCGTTTACAAATTCCTCTCTGACATCAACCGAGTAAAATTTACCTGCTCCGACATTCAATGCCTTCTCTTTGATTTTATCTTCGTCAAAGTCATTTTGCCCGATGTTACAGGTGTAGGCAATAACTTCATAGTTCTTTTCAATCAGCCATTTTAATATTACAGAGGTATCAAGACCACCGCTGTATGCCAATACAACCTTTTCTTTATCCATTTTTAAATGTTTTAAAAATTTAATAAAATTTAACATTAAAGATTAAAATTTAAAGATTAAAATTTGCAGCAATCAATCCTATGCTTTCCTGCTATTTTAAATTTAATTTAAAGATACGAAGGACGTGAGCGTGTTAAAAATAGGCGTTGTTAAAAAATATTTGTGACATTTGGAGTCACATTTTCATATAACGTTTCAGTATGTCTGATGTTTGCCTCCATTCCATTTTATTATTTCAACTTATGGAAGCAAATATGGGTCGAGCGATGGCAGGAGTGAGCCAGATAGACTATGTTAGGCGAGGGTGATTTTCGGTAGTGATAACAGAAGAAAATGAAGTGCAACGGCCCCGAAGCGTATTTCCAAGCCTCTTTTTATTAGTTTTCGAGTGAAAAATTTTTCGTTTTGGGCGAAGGATAGAGAGGAATTAAATGGGGGTGAATGCCCGTAGCCCAAAACACCTTATTTGTTCTACCCGCAACACTTTTTATATTTTAGTCTACTTTCGCAAGAACACTTTTCGTTTCTACCAATCTTTTTCTCGATTCTTATTTGTCTCCCTTGTCCTTTTCCCCCCTAACATGACTTTTGATAACTGTTCTAATTCTTGATCACACTCCCATTTGTGATTACTGAACACAACAGCATCTATCATTTCATCACTCCCCTTTAAACTTCCAAAACCAATCCAAACATCTCCTTTGCTTTTATATTTCCTTACTTGGCATAAAGTCAGCAATCTTTTTTTTAATTCTTCCGAATCATCAGAGTTTAATGAAATGTAAGTAACACCAACACGAGGAGAATAACTATCATCCGGGGGCATAGAAAAATTATGGAATTTCCCATCTTGTAAAGTTTTTTGCTTCGTCTGAATTATAAAATCCACGGGATTTTTTCTTGCTTCACCAGACCAATCTAACAAATGGAAAATAATATCTGTAATTTTTGGTTCATTAAGAGTTTTTAACTGATTACATAACTTATCGAAATTTTCATTTTTCCCTCTATTTTTTATTGTATCTCCTTCATCTATGTTTATGGCGGGCATATTACGGGAAAGTGACAAAATTTTAATTATTGTTTCTA
>JAGWDQ010000100.1 GCA_018260615.1 Candidatus Altarchaeum sp. | reverse complement strand
GATATCTTAATTAGGGTGAAATTATTGGACTTAAAAACCCTGCGAAAATCGGTGTTAAATGTATATAAAGGATTAATTTTATTTTTTTCATTTTCCTTTGTTTCATCGTCTTTTAAATAGCCTTGTGAGGGCAAACTTCTCTCTTCTTTTTGTAATTTGTAATAACAAATTTCGGTAAGTAAATCATCTATATATAGACAATTCAAAATTCTATTACAAAATTCTTCTTTTAATACATTTTTTGCCTTTTTCAAATCTTCTTGATACATATAATCAACGAGTTTTCCAAAAAAATTAAATTGTGTTTCTCTTCCTTCTTTATCGTGAGTATAACTCACTATTCTATCGGCAATAATGCTAAAAAATTCAGCAACATATGTTGTTTTATTATAAATACCACAGTCACTAATTTCGTCAGAGGCAGCAGTAAAATAATATATTATGATTTTTCCAATATCGTCACGATCTTTTTTAATTACTTCTTCATAAATTTTGTGCATTAATAGTAAAACTTGAGAATATATTCCAGAAACAAAAAACATCTCTCCTTTTGTTTTTACGAAATTGCTCGTTCCATTTTCGTTTTCAGGAATATGTTCATTAGAAAGAAGATTTGGAAGATAGTTTTTAATTCTTTTATTCCACAAAATTAAAGGTGTAGATATAATAAAATGAGTAGCACCATTAAAATAATTATAAAATAAACCGTACTTATATACGAGGTCACACATAAAACACAGAGGCATTTGTGTTTGAGTTCGCATATCTTTAAAAGAATTGTTACTTCCAAAATCAAATATAAGATTTGTTGATTCTATTATAAATTTATTTTCCTTTGTTTTGTTTTCTTGAATATAATTTATATATTCAGAACCACATATAACACACCGCTCTTTTCCTTTTTTTATTTCTTTTATCTTTTTTGCATGATATTCTCCCAATTCTTCAGGGCTTTTCCATATAAATACTTCCTCTTTTTTACCGTGTTGTATACTTTCGTTTTCAATTTCCGGGTTGGATTTTTTAAATTCTTCAAATTTTTGTAGTATTTCTTTTAACATATCCTTACTTGCAGGGAAATATGGCAACAAGTGATCAATCCTTCCAAGCCTTCCAAATCGTTGAGGAATCGCTAATTTTGATTCTACTATAAAATCGCCACTTTTTTCATTGTAATATCCTTTCTTATTTTTACTCTTCTCAAAAAGAAAAGAATAAAAGAATTTTCTAAGTAAAGAATATAGTTCAGAAATTTCTTGAAAATCCCCCGCAATTTTTAAGCCGTCATCTGAAAAATTTATTTTGACATTCTTAAAATTTATTTCACTATCATTGATTTTCTTTACATATTCTTTAAAATACTCATTATTTAGTGCAACAAATATATTTACCAAACCGTTGTTGTATAAAAAATCTTGTAAGGATAAATTCAATTCTTCTTTGTTATTTTCCATTTCTTTACCGCTTCAATCATATTAGTTTTTTCTGATTATAAATTATAATAGCATATAAATTTAAATAATTTAAATAATTTAAATATAAATAAATTTACCCCAAATATCTTTCATACTCTTTAACATATCTCCTGAAAAACCACTGTACAAATATTCTTTCCTCGTTTTTTATCTGCGCTCTTTCTAATGCGTTATAATACCCTGCTCTTTTTTCATAAGGTATGTCAAGCATCGGATAATTGAACTTTTTAAGAACAAAATTCATCATCAGACGGCTTATTCTTCCATTTCCGTCTGCAAACGGATGTATGCTTACAAATTTTAAATGAACCAGCGATGCTAATTCGACCGGATGTAATTTTGATTTGTTTTTATTGTACCATTTAAAAAAGTCATCAAGTAAAGGGTAAATTTCTGCCGGAGAAGGAGGAATAAATTTACTTCCGGAAATTGCAACACCGTAATTTCTTATTTTTCCTGCGACATCTTTTTTTGTTGATTCAAACAATTTCCCGTGCCAGTACAGAACAATTTCTAATGATAAGTCCTTTTTATAGTTCAGCATTTCATAAAAAACATTTTTATGGCCTTCTGCTTCTTTTACATCATTCATTGGTTTTTCTTTCGGGGCAATATTTTTTTCAAGTAAATCGGCTGTCTCTCTTAGTGTTAATTTTGACCCCTCTGTTTTCTGGGTGTTGTATGTAAATTTAATTGCGAATGTCTGTGTTTCTTTTTCTTTTGCTGATGCTGGCATCCCCTTCACTTCTTCGGAAAATTTTTTTTGTATTTTCTCAAATAATGGATACCATTTTTCAGCATAAATTTCATCCAGCATTTCTCTCTTTATTTCGTCAATATTATCAGGTATTTCTCTGCCAAGATATTTTTCCTTTTTTTCTGATGTGTCTCCGTTTCTTATACTGTGTTCCAGATAATAATACTCTTTTCCACTCACACATCTTTTTCTTATTTTCATATTAATAATTTGCATACAAATTACCACCACATTACAATAAATTTATATTTTTTAACCAAAATGTGGGGATAAAATTAATTTTTATCTGTCCCGCTCGTAACTCATCAACGCTTTATCATTATCTTTTCCGTTATCCTTTCCACTATCTTTTCTTTTCTCTCTTTTCATATTCACAAACCCAAACCCCAAACTATTCTTTTCTCCCAACCCACACTCCATCACAAATTCATAAAATTTTCTCTTCCCTTCGTTCATCCGTAATAAATTTATTTCAAACTCCCACAAAGTCCCCAAAAACAAAAATTCTTCCATATCTTTTCTCATATGCACAGCAACCTGTTTTTTAAAAAATAACCTGTCAAATAATGGTTCCTCAAAACCGAAATTTTTATTATCGCAAAAATCTGTAAGATTTTTGGGATAGTCAAAAATGCTTGAAGCATTTTTGATATAGAATACATTAAATTTTTTTAAAGCGTTGTCTTTTAGCCGTTCAAGGAAGAAATTTAAGTCGGGATTCCTGTTTGTTGAATAATAGGTATGCGTATTATTATTCTCATACAAAACAATCGGCGTAGATGTTTCCCACCGTTGTTTTAATTCCATTGGAAATTTCTTAAATTCCTTCAGTTCAAATTCATGGATTCCAAATTTAAAATATCTGGTGTTTTGTAATTTCTCCGCAATTGTGTCAATGAAATACTCGTTAGGAGAAGAAATAATGAACTGCTTTTCTTCGTTAAATTTAAACTCGCTTACGGGAAATATGTTTGAAAATGTGAAAAATTTAAATTTCTTTGTATCGTGAAATTTTGAAAATTCCGTACCTTTAAGTAAATTCCATATAAACGAGTGAATAAAGTATTTGCTTATCTCTTCGTATACAAAAATTTCCTTCGGCAGTATTTTAACGATGATGCGCATTTTTATTTACTTATAACAATTCCTTCCTCAACGATTTTAAACAAAATTTTCTCTCCTTCTTTAATAAATTTGTGCTTTTTCATTATGGCAAACCTGTTCGTGCCGTTTAAATTTTCCCTTCCAAGTTCAACAATCACTTTGCTCCAGTACTTTAAAATTTCCCCTCCGACAGGCGAAATTTCATTCGCTTCAATGTCAGTATAGACCTGATTTGTAATAATAACAGGAATATTAAATTTTCTGCTTATTCTTAACAAAATTTCAAGCTGTTTTCCGAGTAAAATCTGTCTTTCCTGTCTTTTATCTATGCTGTCGGCCTCTTCCAGACGGTAAAGCATCGTGATTGAATCAACAATAACTAATCCGATCTTTTCATTCACCATCTTTTCAATACCTTCAATTGCTGTTTTCTGCTCCTGGTATGTTGTCGGTTCAATTAAAATCAGATTCTTTAAGGCGAGAGTTGTTTTTTCCTTTGCGAGCTGCTTCACTCTTTCAACCGAAAAACCGCCTTCCGTATCAATAAATATTACCTTCTTTTCTTTTAAAGCAACATACACTGCTGCAATTATACATAAATTTGTCTTTCCCGATGCGGGTGGTCCATAAATTTGTGTAAGACATTTTTCCAAAATTCCGCCGCCTAAAATTTCATCAAAATTTTTCTCTATGTTGAGCATTATCTTCCTGTTAAATTTATTCTCTTATATGCAATAATTAATGCAAAGTATCCGAACAAACAGACAAACCAGTAACTAATTAAACGGTCAACTATAACCGCAGCAGCCGCATATTCGGAAGGAACGCCCAAAAGCGTGTAAAGTCCGATACTGCTGACTTCCCATATTCCTATTCCTCCCGGCAATGTCGGAATATACGAAATTATAAGTACAACAACAAGCACGGCAACAAAGACAGCAATATCAATATTATAACCAATTGCAATAAATACGATATATAAACGCAAAAATGAAAAAAACCAGATGATAAAAGAAATTATAGTTCCAAGACCAAAAATTTTTAAATTTAATCCGTATTTTGCCCCGTCATGAAACTCTGAAACAATACTGTTAATTTTGTTTTTTATCCCGGACATTCTTTCTTTCAGAAACGAAAATTTTGAAAATAAATTGAGCAAAAAGTTCGCGATTTTTAAAGCACGCTTTGTATCAACAATAGACAAAAAAGAGACCAATGATAATATTCCAACAACTATTGCCGCAATTATAAGAAGCAAGGCAATATATGGGGAAATTTCATCCGCAAGAACAAAATATAAGGCAATTGAAATGAACAGCAGCACGGGCAAAATTTCAAGGTTTAAATTTATGATTGCACTTCCAAACGACTTTGCCATCGGAAAGTTATCAAGTTTTGAAAGAATATACGCCCTTATCGGCTCGCTGACTACACTCCCTGCCGGAACAATATTTCCGGAAAACAGTCCGACAGATGTTGCCAGAAACAAACTCGTGAAGGAAATTTCCTTATTCTTCATCTTATCGTAAAGCACAACTGCCCACCTTAATGTATGGAGAAATATTATAAAGACCTGCAGGCCAATCAGAAAGAGCAAAATTCGGACATCTAATTTTGACATCGCATTCCAGATCTTGTCAATTCCAATCAGGGAAAGTAAGATGATTAAGATGATAATGCCCATTACGAAGAGTGCGATTGTTTGTTTATTTATATTCAGGGGCTTTACAGGAGTTTTATTGTCAGGTGGCTTTTGGTTTTTGATGTTGTCCATTTTGGGTGTAAAATGGTGGTAAAATTTTGTGTTGTAAAATTTTGATTGTCCAACTAATTAGGAGTTTTATTGTCAGGTGGCTTTTGGTTTTTGATGTTGTCCATTTTGGGTGTAAAATGGTGGTAAAATTTTGTGTTGTAAAATTTTGATTGTCCAACTAATTAGGAGTTTTATTGTCAGGTGGCTTTTGGTTTTTGATGTTGTCCATTTTGGGTGTAAAATGGTGGTAAAATTTTGTGTTGTAAAATTTTGATTGTCCAACTAATTAAATTTTGGCAAAATTACATTACTAAAATTTCTACTAATTCATGCGAATACAGGAAGTGAGGGGGGAGGGGGTATTAAAAGTAAATTTAAAGCAAATTAAGAAAACAAATTAAGAAAAAAGAGCAATATCTTAATTTTTAGAATATATCTTAAATCAATTAAATTTTTTTTTGGATAGAAGCATTTAATAGTTATAATCATAATTAATTTAATTAATCAGTGTTTGTCCATAAAGTCATATTTTTTACTTAAAAGACAGACATAATTACCTGAAAATAAGAAATCAGAGGTACTTAAAGATATGTGAAATCTGCTGTGAAAATGAATGAATTAAGATGTGCGATAGCGGATGAAAAAATTCTGCGGGCGGTGTGCCGGAGATGCAGGATATCATAACGAATGCAAAACATTAAAAAATAAAAACAATGCCTGGAACATTGCATAACAAACGGATAAAAGGAAAAAATTTTAATTAAAATGGCCGTACTATATAGTCCCCCCGAATGGATATTGTATCCTTTATTTTTTCTTATTTTTTTCACATCGGTTTTTTATTTATTTATTTTTCTTAAAAAGGAAAAAGATATCAAAGATACGAATTTACATCAGGATATATGTATTATAATTCCTGCAAAAAATGTTCAAAAAACATTAAAAAAATGTGTTGAAAGTATAATTCTGCAGGAATATACCGGAAAAATTTCGGTATTAATAGTTAATGATGCAAGCGAGGACGATACATTTAAAATTGCAGAGGACTTAAAGAAAAATTACAGTCAAAATAATAGAAATATTGAAATTTTAAACAGAACAGAAAGCAACAACATAAAATCTACAGTCATAAATTTTGGTTTAAATTATATTTTTAGCAGAGAAAACATTCCCGAATTGATTGGAACAATTGATGCGGACACGTTTTTAAGTAAAGATGTACTAAAAAATGCAGTTCTTCATTTTAATGATAAAAAAATTATGGCAGTTACATCATGGATGGTTCCCGAAAACAAAAAAAATTTCTGGACCAGGATGCAAAAAATTGAATATATGATGGTTTCTTTTTTTAGATATTTGCTTGGAAAGGTACAGGCACTTTGCATAGCTCCGGCTTTTCATATATTCCGGTCGGAATTTTTTAAAACACATAATTTTTATGACGGAAACACACTAACAGAAGATTTTGAAATCGCTTTGAGAGTAAAGTCATTCGGATATAATATAGCGTTTGTTGAAAATAAAGTCACAACCGTAGTACCTGAAAAATTTCAGGCGTTGAGAAAACAACGTCTTAGGTGGTGGTATGGAACATTTCAAAATTTAATTAACTACAAACATTTAATCTCTCCTAAATACGGGGTTTTCGGAATGTTTTTTTTACCCGTTTCGGTAATTTTGAGTAACATCCTGATGATGTTTGCCTTTATAATTATCATTTACGGAATAATTGTAAATATTTTCAACATAATTTACGATTTGTCAATTGGCTTAGTGCCAAGATTTATGTTTGACATAAATTTGTTTGGTCTCACAGTATTTTTTTCAGATCCCAGAATAATTTTCAGCTTATTTGGAATTATAATATTTATTGTTTTCTTATTTTTAGCATGCCAAAAAGGCAACGAAAAAATAAATTTTATTGATTATTTTTTATTTACATCTGTTTACGGGTGGGTTTTAACCGCATTCTGTTTTGAAATGTTGCTCAAATGGGCATTTAGGGTTAAAATTAACTGGTAAAATTTTTATATGTTTTTCAAATTTATATGTTTCAAAATGTACGGAGATAAAAAAATTTTTATTACTGCACTTGTATTTGCAGTAATTATTTTTTTGTTTGGGTTGCTGGTAGGGAATTACATCGTGACATCAAAAATGGACGAGGTCAGATTATCCGAAGAGAGTTTCATCATTGATTTATTGGGAATGGAAATGCAGGATGAAATATCAGACGAACATTTCTGCGAGCTGGATGTTGAAAAATCATTAAGGAAAAAAATGGTTCTGGGAAAAATGCTCGCAACATTAGAAGAAAGATTGGGAAAAGAAAATGAGGATATAATACGGAAAAAGGAAATTTACGAACTAATCCAGATAAAAATAATAAAATATCTTGAAAAAACGAAAAACGAATGTAACAGAAGTACTAATATTTTGATATATTTTTACACAAATAAGCAGAATGATGTTATGGGAAGCGCAGATGACTGCAACGATGAAAGTAAAATTATTGAAAATGTCGTTTACGATGTAAATGAAAAAATTAAGAAAAACGAATCGGATGCAAAGTATAATAATGCAAATAATAATGCTGCTAATAATGCGGAGTATAAGAATAATATATATGTTTTCGCTTTTGATGTTAATTCTGAAAATCTGGCAACTTATGCGCTGATGAAAAAATATGAAATAAAAGGAGTTCCGGCAACAATTATAAACGGTAAAAAATATGATTATCTTTCCAAAGAAGATCTAACAGAAATCCTGGAAAAAGAACTCACTCTTAATTATCCAGGTAAAGAAAATGGTTCCTGATAAAATCCAGGTAAAGAAAATGGTTCCTGATAAAATTTTTAAGGGTAAAAAAGAAGAGTTTATATTTTTTATCGCATTTTTCATTGCTTTATCTTTTTTTATATATCAGCATAAATTTTTCAGTTGGGACCTTGCGGTATACACATTAAATGCCATGTCCGTATATGACGGATTCTTTTTTGAGTGGATTCGCCCGCCATTAACTCCCTTTATTTTAGCAATTTTTGAAATTTTCGGAACGAATCTTGCCCAATATGCTTACATTGTCTTTTGCACCCTTCTTTATTTCGTTTCCTTAAAACTTTTTCACGACAAATTTCTAAAAGATATTAAAAATTCAGAATTTTTCTACCTGTTTTCAATTAATCCGTTTATTTTAATCTTTGGAGTGGCAATAGGAACAGAATTGCTATCCCTTTCTCTGCTCATTTTATTTTTTACTTTCTGCTTTTCAAAAAAATCATTCCTGTTTTTGGGTTTATCTATGTTGTGCAGGTATTCTAATATACCTTTACTTTTTTTAGTACTTTTTTCAAAAAATATTAAAAAAATTTTTGCCGGATTATTTATAATTTTTTTGACCCTTCTTCCATGGCTTTTAATAAATTTCATATTTACCGGACACGCATTGACAAGTCTCGGAAATTATTATGCTTTAAATTCATTGGAGCAGCCATCTCCAATATTTGAAATTTCTCTGTCGTTGTTATTTTCACATTTTTTATTAATAGCAAACATTTCTCTGCCCTTTTTAATTTTAGGAGTCCTTTTTAAGATAAAACAATATAAAGGAGGATGTGAAAATAAAGGAGGATGTGAAAATAAAGGAGGATGTGAAAATAAAGGAGAATGTGAAAATAAAGGAGGATGTGAAAATAAAGGAGCATACGAAAAAGAAATAAAAAACAAAAAGACAAAAGAAGAAAGGGACTTGAGCATTTTGTTTTTTTCATTAACAATTCTTACTTTTTTATCCTACTTATTTTCTCCTGATGTAATAAAGCAACCGAGATTCCTGTTTAATTTATTTCTTCCGATTTCCTATTTTTCGGTTTTCGGACTTAATTTTCTGCTTTCACTGAAAAATGAAAATTTGAAAAAATTTTTGTTTTTCACTATTTTGCTTTTACTATTATTTTCTTCGCTTAGTAGTTTCATCATTATGGAGGACTCGGGAAAAGGAGTAATTAACGAATACGGAATGGTTGAGACAATCATTGCTCAGATGGATAACAATTGCACGCTCAGTTCCGATTTGTGGGTTTATTTTAACTGGCAAAATAAAAAAGCCGTTCCGCCACCGAAAGAATTAAATTTAACCGAAACAAAAGAACCGGAAATTTTTAAAATGGTTGATGAGGGCTACAATATATTGCTCTTTAAAAATTCGGAATCATTTTTTGCAAATGAAAAATTTATTGAAGAAATTAAAGAAAAAAATAAAAAATATATAATTGAAGATAATGACAAGTATATATGGCTACATAGAGAAGACAAATGTAAATACACTGAAAATATAAATGAGACATATATTGACTCTTTAAAGAGATTCGGTGAATTTTCAGAAAATTTTACCGGCTGTGATGCATTATTTGTTAAATTCAAACTAAATGAAATATGTAAATATTTAACATTTTTATAAAATGGATTCTCCGGTTTCAATAATAATCCCCACAAAAAATGAAGGGGGCAACTTAGAAGAAATTTTTTTAAGAATCAAAAAGGCGCTTGAAAATTTTTGTGATTATGAAATTATTCTTGCGGACAGCAGTAATGATGAAACAAGAAAATTTATGGAGGAAGTTATAAAAGAATTTGGGAAAGAGCATAAAATAAAAGCGATGGTATTAGATTGCAACGGAGATGACTTAAGTAATGCAATTATTCAGTCCTTAAATTATGGAACATACGATATTGTCGCCATCATGGACGGGGACTTACAACACCCTCCGGAAATGCTGCCGGAAATGCTAAAAATTTTGGAAAAACAAAATGCCGATATAGTTATCGGTTCAAGAATTACAAAAAATTTCAGCATTGTCCGAACTATCGTTTCAGGAGTTTACAGGTCTTTGGTTTATCTCTTTGTTAAGAACTCAACAAAAATCAGAGATCCCGGATCCGGGTTTTTTGTTTTCAGAAAAAAAATTCTGGAAAATGTTTCGTTAAAGCCGCTCGGTTTTAAAATTCTGGTTGAAATTTTAGATAAAGCACATTATGAAAAAGTGATTGAAAAAAGATTTATTTTTGAAGACCGAAAGAGTGGAACAAGTAAATTTAACCTCAACCAATCATACATAAGTTTTATTCATTTATTTCATATAGCAAAACACAATAAAGAATATGACAGATTTTTAAAATTTTCAATCGTCGGGGCGAGCGGAATTATTATAAATATGGGCTGCTTATATATTTTAACGGAATTTTTTAAAATTTTTTATTTATTTTCAAGCGCAATCGCCATAGAATTGTCAATAATCTCAAATTTTATACTTAACGATATATGGACATTTAAAAATGAGAGAAATGGAAATTTCTTTGTCAGAATGGGAAAATTTAATTTGTCAAGAATTTTTGCGTCGGTAATAAATGTATTTATTTTATTTATGCTGACAATAATAGGAATAAATTACCTTTTGGCAAATCTGATAGGGATATTTGTTGCTACACTCTTTACTTATGTGACGAGCGTGTTGTGGGTATGGAAACGATAAAGAAAAAAGATAAATAACCTCGCTGTCACCTCATTTCATTCGGAGATTTTCAAATCTTCGTGATTTGAAAATCATCTCAATTCGTTCGGAGATTTAAAATTTCTATGAGAAATTTAAAATCATTCAGATATTTAAAGTTTATAAAACTTTAAAAAGCATAAAAATTTATTCTTTAAAAATTTAAAATTTACTTATGCGATGGGAACGCAGTTTTACTGGTATCTGCACTGCGCAATTTATATACCTCTGATTTTGTTCTCAATGTTTTCAGGATATTTTGTTTATTTTGCCGATAAGGGAAATTTTTTAAATTTTGATGTGCTAAAATATTTTTTCTCATGGTTGTCCGCTTACGGAATGGTTGAATATACATACAGAACAATAACAAATTTTTATCTTATGGATTTATATTTCATTGCTGCATTTACTCTTTTTGTTTTGTATATATTTTATACATTTATGATGCTTGTCAGATTTAAATTTAATGCATTAAATTTAGTTGCTTTGTTCTTTTACTTTCCGTATAGTATTTTTGTTTCAGTAATACAGACATTTCCTGCATTTTATGATATATTGAAGGGAAAGGTATATAACAGATGGGAGAAAGTTAAATAGAAAGTTAAATAAAAATAATTTATAATTTACTCAAATTTAAAGATGAAAATTTATCCGATAATTTCATATTCGGCCGACTCAAACACATATATTTTAGAGGACGAAGAAACCAAAGCGGTTTGCATAATTGACCCGGGTTACACATCAGAACATCTGGAAAGAATAATTTCAGTCCTAAATGAAATTGGAAAATTTCAGGATTTCATAATAAACATACACCACCATTAAATAATTACTATGTAGGTAATGATGAATATTTCACAAACAACACTATTAATAACATCATAAAATTTTAATTATTATTAACTGCTCAAATTCAAAATATGATTGCTCATCAACCAAATCAAAATGACCCAAACAACAATTCCCGAGGATATTACAACGGAACTCCAGGCAATAAGAAAGGATTTGAATTATCTTAAAACACACATAGCGGAGATAGATATGGTTTTGACTCATAAAGAAAAAGGAAAATTTGAAAAGTCCCTGAAAAGATATAAAGCGGAAAAAGGAAGTGCTTTGGATGAGTTAAAAAAAAATCCCGTAGAAGATATGAAAGGGTTGATTAAAATTGCTCCTGAAAAAGTTAAAGAAGCCGAAGAAATTATAAATACGGATATTGAATTGCTATTATGATGACAAATTATAAGATGTTCATTGATGCGAATATATTTATTTTTACAATAACAGAAAATCCAAAATATATTCGTAGTTGTGAAGCACTTCTGAATTCCATTAGAAATAATAAGATAAAGGCATACACATCAGTTAATGTCGTAGAAGAAGTGGTTTATAAAATAATGATGTTTGAACTGGTAGAAAAATATGCTCTTGAATTTAAGGAAATCAAATCATTTTTAAAGAAAAATCCCGAAGTTGTGAGGGAACTTGAAAAACCATGGAGGGTTCTAAACGATATTAAAAATTTAATGGAAATTTTAGATGTGACTTATGATGATTTATCCGAATCCGGAAATTTGTCAAAGAAGTATTCGTTGCTTCCGAATGATGCATTGAGTGTTGCGGTTATGAAAAGAAACAATATCTGGATTATTGCAAGTAATGATAGTGATTTTGAGAGAGCTGATGAGATTGAGGTGTGGGTTCCGGATGCGGGATAATTGTGGCGAATATCAGAATCTCTACGGTGAAACAAAATATAAAATTACAAAGATGAAAATTTATCCGATAATTTCATATTCTGCCGACTCAAACACCTACATTTTAGAGGACGAAGAAACCAAAGCGGTTTGCATAATTGACCCGGGTTACACATCAGAACATCTGGAAAGAATAATTTCAGTCCTAAATGAAATGGGAAAATTTCCTGATTTTGTAATAAATACTCATTGTCATTATGATCATATAGGTAATGATGAATATTTTGCAAACAAAGGAATAAAAATTTTTCTTAATGAACTTGACGGGAAGGCAATTTTAGAGCGGGACGATGAAAAAATTTTAGCCCGTTTTTTTGAAATGAAAGTACCGAAAATAAGAGACCTTAAATTTGTAGATAACGACGAACTGATGGATTTAGGCAAAACAGCCCTTAAAATTTTACACACGCCGGGACACACATCCGGCTCAATCTCTGTTTATGAAGAAAAAACAAAGTCATTATTTTCAGGAGACCTCGTATTTTCAGGCGGTGTAGGAAGAACGGACCTGCCAGGCGGAAATTTTGAGCAATTAAGGACTTCAATAGCTCAAATTCTGGACTTAAATTTTAAGACACTTTATCCGGGACACGGGAAAACCGGAACTTATGAAAATGTGAAGAGGATACGAAAATTTATATAATCAAGCAAAGAAAACCGACCACTTTATTGGTCGGATGAATTTGCCAGATAACATATTTTATATGAACACTAATTATTTAATATGGTTGAATTACTATAAAATGAGTCATGTAAAATTTTTGATTTCGCATACAATTAATGAACTTGAAGATAATCTCAAGATAGAATTTGTATATAAAGATACATTAACTGCAGGAAATATTGTCTCAGAATTAAGGAAAAGATTTGGAAAGTTTCTTGAAGAAGTTACAACATTTATTATTGAGTATCCTTATGTAGAAAGAGAATGGAGAGAATTATACTCATTGCATTATTGTAAGACAAATTATGCTCAAACAACACCATTTGTATACAGAATTCACTTTTTTGACGAGAATATAGAAAATCTAGAAGATGTCTGGGATAATGATTCCTCTTATTTGGGATATGTCACTATAAGACCTTTACCTGCAAGTTTTATTTCAAAGATTGTTCTAAAACAATATAGAAAATTTTATAACTTAACAGAAAGTCAGCATTTATATATGATTACAGCAGAATATGAAGTTCATATAGGAAGTAAAAGTATAAAATTTGAAACATTTCCCTTGTTTTCACAGGACTCTGTAATTTCTGCCTGCGCCCATGCAGATGCAATAATGGTGGCAGAAATTATGCATAAAAGGCATAAAATGAGCAAAATATCCATAGAAAAATTTATTTCAAAAATTCCATATTCGGATAAAGGAAGAGAAATCCCATCAAATGGCTTGGATATTGAACATCTTGCGAGTGCTCTAACAGAGAACGGATGTTTTGTGAGAACATACGCGAGTAAAGATGAAGGAAAGGACAAATTATTAGAAATACTTGAAGCACATATAGAAAGCGGCCTCCCGTGTATATTGGGATTTGACAATCATGTTGTTGTGATTGCAGGACACACAATTATTATAGATGAAAATGGAGAATCTAAATTTGGATATGTGCTCTTTGATGATTCCGGATATCATACAAAAAACACCTTCTACAACATCCGGAATGCCACAGAAAAGAAATATGCTTCACCCCTATTTAGCATCGTTGTCCCAAAAGAGAAACTGCTGCAGAAATTAATAAGCTGGAATGTCGTTCTTATATGTCCTATATTTGAAAGATTTTATTTTCCCTTTGAAAGTGCGGAAAACCTTGCTAAAGAAGTGGTTAATAGTGCTATGTCTGCAAAAAATCAAAATGTTGTTGCAAGAAAGATATTAACAGATTCAAGGAACTTACATAAATTCCTGGAATACGAGTTAGAAACCGAAGATTATAAAAATGTCTCTTTTCCACACTATGTCTGGTATGTGGAATTTTACTCTAAAATAAGAGGTAAAGAAGAAAATTTAGAAGATATAATGATAATAGACGCATCTGCACATAAGGACGATAGATTATATTCTGTCATCAGAACGAATAATAACCAGCCAACATGCAAACCAAAAAATAAAAAAATATATGGCCTTTTGACAAAAATTTAGATTAAAAAAATAAAAAGAAGAATTAAGAAGGATTGAGATTAATTTTCTATTATTTTGTCAATTAACCCTCTTTAATGTACCCAAAAGTCCCTTGCAACTCTTTTGGCTTCCAAATCTTCTTTTTCTGCTTTTTCCATTGCTCCATTCCATCTTTCTTTTACTTCTTCACTATTCATAAAATCCGCAAACTCATCCCAATTCATCTCGAAGACAGATTTTTTAATCGTTTCCCCTATATTTTTAACAGCATCAGCCACCATTTTTAATTTATTTTGGTTTTGTTTTATATCTTTGTTTCACACCACTTAAATTTTTTAATTTTTATAGAAGGAGATTTGAGAATTCTAAAATCTCTTTTTTATATTTAATTATTACTGCATTATTAAAATATTAAATAATATTACTCCTCTTGACAACCTTTCGTTCGTGAGTTGACTAATTGTATACAGCTTTGCAAAATTTATAAATAAATTAACGATAATAAATTAAATTTAAACAATAAATAAATATAAATAAATGAATAAATTTTGGATAGTTGTTTAGTACTTTGTGATAATTGTCCCCGCCCCTTCATCTGTAAAAATTTCCTCTATTTATCAACTTTTCTTTCTTTTAGAAAAAGAAAGATTCACACACTCCGTTCGTATCTTTACTCGCTTGCGCCCGTAAAAATCACTGCGAAAAGAAAGAAAAAGTAAACATTAGTTTTATTTAATCCTTTGTAATAATCGTCCCGACCCCTTCATCTGTAAAAATTTCCCCTATTAATTTGTGTTTGTCTGCTTTTATAAGATGCACTTTATTTACTCCGTTATTTATTGCAAATTTACACGCATCGAGCGGCTTGAGCAGATTTTCAGTTATAATTCCTTCATCTGTCAGTTGTTTTAGCCGTTTTAAATTTATAGACGGAATTAATTCTTCATCGGCATCCAAAATTCCTTCTTCTTCCGACATTATTATAAATTTTTCCGCATTCAGGGAGGATGCGAATTCTGCTGCAAACATAAACTGGTCAGGCACAAAAACCGGCGAGATGAGCGGAATGTAATCCCCGGATGTTAATAAATTGAGCAAATTTGATTCCTGTTTTCCGACGAGCGAGATTGCAACTATGTCCTGTTTTGCGATACATGAAACAAATTTCAGGGAAATTTTTCCCGCAATGCTCAATGTTCCTATATCCTTAATGTTATTGTCTTTATTGGCAAATTCGGATATGAAAATTTTATCCTCTCCGAAATAGTCGGCATTATCAGGAATTTCGTGAACTACAACAACATTTATTCCGACATGTTTCAGGAGTGCAATATCACAGGCAATTTCACTCATTATTTCTCCGCTCAAAAAGGCATTTTTGCCGGCAAATATTACAAAAATTTTTCCTTTAAATTTCTTTATATATTTTAACGCTCCTACAAGGGCATCGGGAAGAGACATAGTCATTATATTTTTATTATGGTTTATACATGTTTTTATCTTTATTTTTATACAATACTAATTAGATTACAAAATTTAAATTTAATTTGTAACTATTCAGAGGTTAACAAAATTACTGAAAATCTATAAGATTTTCAATCTTTTAAAATGTTTGAAACATTTTAAAATTACCTGTAAAAATTTCAAAAAAGTGCAAAATTTCAAAAAATTTACCTATAATTTTTGGGGTGGCTGAATAGTTACTTTAATTTAACAAATAAAAATTTAACAAATTTAAAATGGGAAAGTATGTCATGTTAGGAAGGTATAGTGTAGAAGGGATTAAGGGGGTTTCTAAAGAAAGGACAAAAACAGTTGTTGATGAAATTAAGAAGAAAGGAGGAAAAGTTGATGCTATGTATGCAACACTTGGAAATTATGATTTGTGCTTTATCGTGGATTTCCCTGGAAATACAGAAGCAATGAAAGCATCCGTAAAAATTTCAAAAGCAACAGGAATCGGATTTAGAACACTTCCGGCAATTACAGCAGAGGAATTTGACAAATAGTCGGATAAAAAACAAAAATTTTAAAACAGATAAATTTAAAATAATTTAAAATAATTTAAAATGGTAAAAACAACAATAAGTTTAATTAAGGCGGATGTCGGTTCGGTGGCGGGACACAGCATACCACATCCGAGAATGCTTGAGGCATGCAGAAGGATTTTAAAAGAAGGTGTTAAAAATAAAACAATAAAGGACTTTTATGTTACAAGGGTCGGAGATGATATGCAGTTAATAATGACGCATGACAAAGGAGAAAATAATAAAGATATACACAAATTAGCATGGAGTGCTTTTCTAAAGGCAACCGAATTTGCAAAGAAATATCATTTATACGGAGCGGGACAGGACTTATTGAGCGATGCATTCTCCGGAAATGTAAAGGGAATGGGTCCGGGTGCAGCAGAGATGGAATTTGAAGAAAGAAAGTCAGAGCCAACAGTTTTCTTCATGGCAGATAAAACAGAACCCTCGGCATATAGTTTGCCATTATCAAAAATTTTTATGGATCCGTTTACAACAACCGGCCTGGTGATTGATGCAAGAATGCAGCTGGGATTTAATTTTGAAATACAGGATGTTATAAGCCATAAGGGTATCACATTAAGCACACCTGAAGAGTCCTACGAGGCATTGTCATTAATTAGCGATACTTACAGATATGCAATAAAAAGGATCTGGTGCAAGGATGAAAAAATCGGAGTTGCGGCAGTTGTAAGCACAGATAAATTAAATGTATCCGCTGGACATTATGTTGGCAAGGATGACCCTGTTGCAATAGTAAGAGCACAGTCCGGTTTGCCTGCGATTGGAGAAATTTTACAGCCGTTTGCATTTCCGCAATTGGTTGCGGGATGGATGAGGGGAAGTCATTACGGAGCATTCTATCCCTGCAGTGTAGCGGATTCCAGTCCGACATATTTTGACGGACCTCCGCGAGTATGTGCAATCGGATTTCAGATTTGTGACGGAACAATCGTAGGCCTGGAAGATCCTGAAAAAGGTGAAAGTGCAATAGGTGAGCATATACCGTTAGATTATTTTGAGGGTTCCGTATGGGATGTAACAAGAAGGCAGTCAATGAATATATCAAGATATATGAGGGGACATGGTCCGTTTATGCCCGGAACATTGGCATCGGATGAAATGGAATACACAACAAAGCCGGAGGTATTAAAAAAGCTTGCCGACAGGATGAAACCGTTGATTTAAGGAATAAATTTTATAAAGGAGTTTTTATTTCCTTTATATTTTAAATTTATTTTTGTTGCTAGAAACTAAAATATTTGGTATCATACTAACCCATATTTCCGACTCATCATAAAAATATGTATCAATTAATAGAAATTAACAGGTAAAATTTCAAAAGTCGGGACTATGTATTTTGGTTGATTTAGCGTAAAAAGGTACATAAATCTCAAAAAGTCGGGACTATGTATGATTGATTTGCCCGTAAAATTGACAAATCAGGTATAATTACATGGAAATATGGGATACTAATACCTGTCTTTGAAAGTTATGGGGCTTCGACCTTTAAAATTGTAAAATTGACATGGCAACAAAAAGACGGCATTGTTAAAAAAGTATAGTTAAATCATTATTCCATTTAACCCATGTTTCGTATTAAATGGTTTAACATTGTGCAAAAATCATGGAAACTATACTAAATTAACAATGCCAAATATCTTTCAAACTCAGGTAATAAAGACAATATCAACAGTAGATAAAAATATAAAAAAATTACGAAAAGAGAAAGGGCTATCACAAGACCGTCTTTTTAGATTGGTTGAGGTATCTCATGCCACTATTATTAAAATTGAATTGGGAGGGATACAAAGTCCGACAATTGATACTATTCAAAAAATCGTCAAAGTACTTGAGGTTGGCGTTGACAAATTAATAAAATAATTATGGATAAAAAATATCTAAACAAAATAATCAAAGGTGATTGCGTAGAAGAACTGAAAAAAATACCTGAAAATTCAGTTGATCTTATTTTTGCTGACCCCCCATATAATTTACAATTAAAAGGTGAGCTTTATCGTCCAAACCAAACGAAAGTTTCCGCAGTAGATGATAAATGGGATAAATTTTCTTCTTTTGATGAGTATGACAAATTTACTTATGACTGGTTGAAAGAATGTAAGAAGGTTTTAAAAAAAGACGGTTCAATTTGGGTTATTGGCAGTTATCATAATATTTTTCGTGTTGGAAAAGTTATGCAAGATTTGGGTTTTTGGGTATTGAATGACATTATTTGGATTAAAACGAATCCGATGCCTAATTTTAAGGGTACAAGATTTAACAATGCTCAAGAAACTTTAATTTTGGCGTCAAAAAATCAAAAATCAAAAGCAACCTTTCATTATAAATCAATGAAAGCATTTAACGATGACAAGCAAATGAGGAGTGATTGGTACATACCTATTTGCAATGGCGAAGAAAGGATAAAAGTAAATGGAGAAAAAGCACATTCAACCCAAAAGCCCGAAGCTTTGCTTTTTAGAATTATTTTATCAACCTCAAATTTTGGTGATGTAATTTTAGATCCTTTTATGGGCAGCGGTACAACAGGGGCGGTAGCTAAAAAAATGGGGAGAAATTTTGTGGGAATAGAAAAAGAAGATTTTTATATAAAAATAGCAAATGATAGAATAGAAAAAGTTAAACCAATGGATGAAAAACTTTTGTCGTATCCAATTGAAGAAAAAAAGCCAAAAGTTCCTTTTGGAAATTTGATCGAATCAGGAATGGTAAATATAGGCGACTTTCTATATTCCAAAGATGAAAAATATAAAGCCAAAGTTTTAGCAGATGCAACTTTATCGTGGAATGACAAAACCGGGTCAATTCATAAAATAAGCGCCGAGATTTTAAGCAAGAATTCAAATAATGGCTGGACATTTTGGCATGTAAAAGACAAAAAAGATAATCCGATTCTTATTGACGAAATAAGAAACGAATATATTAAAAAATATTTAACATAACTACTATGCAATACGAAAAATTTAAAAACATTTTTAACGAAACTATTTTTGAGGAATCAAAAGCAGTTTTGATTGAAAAAATAGCAAAATATCCAAATAGGTATATTGGTTTATTCAGACCGACAAAACCCAAAGCAAAAATATTACAAAATTTACTACAATCCCACGAGATTCGTTTTGGCGATGCTTTTGAAGAAGCCATTGAGGAATATTTCAAAGAATTCGGCTATCAAATGTTAGAGAAAAAGTTTGTTAATGGCTATAACGATGAATTAAATCTTGATCAATGTTTCAAAGTCAAGGACAAAGTTTATTTTATTGAACAAAAAATCAGAGATGATCACGATTCTACAAAAAAGAGAGGACAAATAGAAAATTTTGAGAAGAAGCTGAACGAAATGGTTGGCAAATATGGTGAAAAAAATCTTGTCGGAATTTTCTATTTTATTGATCCGGATTTACAGAAAAACAAAAACTATTATAAAGCAGAGCTTGAAAAAATGTCTCGGGATTATGGTGTTGAGATTTATTTGTTTTACGGCGTTGAGTTATTTGATTTTTTGAAGCAAAAAAATGTTTGGGGCGAAATATTAAAATATTTGGAACAGTGGAAAAAAGAAATTCCCGACTTTCCGGAAACAAATTTTGATCTTGACGCCGAAAGTTCATTTGAGGAAATAAAAGAATTGTCGCCAAGTCTTTACAGGAAAGTTTTTCAAGACGATATTATTTTTAACGAAATAATTTTGACGATTTTTCCAGAAAAGAAAACCTTAAAATTGTTACTTGATTATTTCAAAGAAAAATCACCTGAAAAAATTATTTATAAAACAATTGCCAATTTGCTTGAAGAAAAATTGGAAAGTTAATTATTATGCTTCCTCAAAATAAGATTATACACGGTGATTGTATAGAAATTTTGAAAAATTTTCCTGATAATTCTTTTGATTTAATTTTTGCCGACCCACCTTATAATTTACAATTACCTCAAAATAGAAAACTATTACGAGAAAATGGAACAGAAGTAATTCCCGTAAATGATGAGTGGGATAAATTTGAAAGTTACGAAGATTACGACAATTTTACTGAAAATTGGATCAAGGAATGTCAAAGGGTTTTAAAGCCAACGGGGACAATTTGGGTTATGGGAATGTATCACAATATTTTTCGAGTTGGCAAAATTATGCAAGATTTAGGGTTATGGTTTTTAAATGATGTGATTTGGATCAAAATTGACGCTATGCCTAATTTTAACGGCAGAAGATTTACAAACAATCACGAAACATTGATTTGGGCGGTAAAAAATAAAAATTGCAAAAACTACACTTTCAATAATGAATTTTTAAAACAGATGAACGGCGGAGAGCAGATGAAAGATACAGATTGGGTTTTTAAAATCTGTCGTGGGCCCGAAAGATTAAAAGATGAAAACGGAATAAAAGCGCATCCAACGCAAAAACCGTTTAAACTAATTCAGCAAGTTTTACTTTCCGCAAGCAAAAAGGGCGATATCGTTTTAGATCCTTTTCTGGGAAGCGGGACAACGGCGGTTGTTGCAAATGTTCTTGATAGAAAATGGATTGGAATTGAGAAAGAAAAAAAATATGTTGATTTGGCGAATAATAGAGTAAAAAATTATGAAAATAAATGATAAAAATAAAAAAGAATTTTTCTTAAAACAGAAAATATTTTTATACTTATATAAATCAAAACAATATCTTAATAATAAATGGTTTTTTATTAAGAAAAAAATAAAAAGTTTTATCGATTCTATTTATTTTTATTTTATTTCTTTTAATAATTCATTATGCCTGACAGAGTATTTGCCATAAATTTGCTTAATAAGGAAGGAGCAAGTGAAAGAGTAATCAAACACTGCATTGCAGTTTCAGAATGTGCAGTTGAAATCGCAGGTAAAATTTCAAAAAAGAAAAACATTGTTATTGATTTAAATCTGGTTGAAACCGGAGGACTTTTGCATGATTTAGGCAGGTCAAAAACCCACAGTATTGAACACGGAATCGCAGGTGCTAAAATTTTAAGAAATTTAATAAGCAATTCAGCGGATTTAAGTTCCGATGCTCAAATTTTTATTGAAAAATTGGCGAGGATATGCGAGAGACACATTGGAGCGGGAATTGATAAAGACGAAGCAGTTGTGCTTGGACTTGGAGAAAATGAATACATTCCTGAAACAATTGAAGAAAAGATTATCGCTCATGCAGATAATCTCATTGCCGGAGATAAAGTTGCGGGAATAGAGCAGACAGTTGAAAATTTTGAAAGAAAACTCGGAAAAGGTCATAAAGCAGTTAAAAGAATTGTTGAATTAAATAATTATATAAATTCGCTTTTGAAATAATTACCTGCAACCATATAATTGTACTAAAATGAAGGCAAAAAATAAAATCCGGAAATTTGTATTATTGATATTTGTTGTTTTCACACTGCTAAATTTTGTATGCGGCGAGACAATTGAAGGAAAAATTTTAATATGGTATACTGAAGATGTTGCAAAAGGAAGTGTTCTGGAAATTTATAAGGATTCCTTATTAATTTCAAAAAAGGTATGCGAAAACGGAACATACAATCTAAACCTTCCGCAGGGAAATTATCATTTTATTGCTTTTTATATTAACAATGAAGGTGATAAATATGCAGATGAAGAAAACATTACAATTATAAAGTCCACCGAACCGCTTACTTTTGACTTCATACTTCTGCCGTATTTAAATTTCTCCGAAACGGATTATGAAATTCCAGAATTTGAGATAAATTTCTCTGAAACTGACAAAAAAAGTGATGTCACAGAGAACAAAAGTAATAACGAAAACAAAGACGAAAACATGGACGGAAATTTAATGATTTGGATAATTATTGCAGTTGTTGCCGTCATTATGGTAATTTTTGCAGTGTTCGGAATTGGAAAAATTTGGAAATTTAATAAAACGGAAAGCAATAAAAATGAAAATAAAAATGCGGAAACAGAAGTAAACGAAACAAAAGAACCCGAAATTAACGATGATGCTGAAAAAGAGCGGTATGAAGAAAATGAAGGACCTAAAAAAGATGAACCGGAAGCAAAAAATCTACCGCCCGTTTTTGAAATTACAAAAGGGATGAAGGATATTATGGGAACACTTACACAGAATGAATTGTCTGTTGTTGAAATTTTGATTAAGTACGATAAAACACTGACAAGAGCCGAAATTTCCCGCGGAACAGGAATTTCAAGGTCAAGTTTATCTGCTGCATTAACACGGCTGGAACAGGGAAAGATTGTTGAAGTAGACAGGACATATATGATGCATTCTGTAAAATTAACGGGGTGGTTTAAATCGCTGAAGTGAAGCAAAATAAGAAGTGAACGGTTGTTCTTTGCTTTCTGAACGGTCGTTCATAGAACAATATATTTACCGTTCGGATATAATTTATTTACAATTAAATAAACTAAAAAATTAAAATTAAATAGAACAAAATGCAAAGTCATAAAATTTTAGTACCTATAGGGATAGCCATAATTGTTGCGGGAATTGTATTGTTTAGCGGATGCATTGAGGAAAAACCAAAAGAGAAATCTGCAATTGAGGTATATTGCGATGTATCAAGTTTAACACCTGCGGATTATAACGAGTGTTATAAATATAGGGGCGAATTGTACTCAGAAATAAAGAAGAAAGGTATGTCCTATTGCCAACCTGAAAATATAAGATATGGATTGGATTGCATTACTCTTTTTGCAATGTCAGAAAAGAATGTATCTGTTTGCGATGAAATATCATATCAGTCAGGAAGAAATTATTGTATTCCTTTTGTTGCTGCTGCGGAAGAAAATACATCTGTTTGCGATAAAATATCTGTTGAATCCACAAAAGAGAATTGCATCGGAATGGTTGCCAAAGCAAAACGAGATGTATCTGTTTGCGATAAAACATCAACTTCATCAGGAAAAAATTACTGTATCGGATTAGTCGCTTCTGCAAAAAAGAATATTTCTCTTTGTGATAAAATATCAAAAACATCGGAAAAAGAACATTGTATCGGAATGATTGCAGCAGCAAAGGAAGATGTTTCTCTTTGTGATAAAATCTCAATAAAATCAATAAAAGATAGTTGTCTTTTAATGGTTGCTATGGGAACAAAAAAGAATATTTCTCTTTGTGATAAAATATCCGATGCAGGCCTAAAAGATGCGTGTATTACAAGAGTTGCCGAAACAAGAGAAGATGTTTCTCTTTGTGATAAAACAACGACTTCATCACAAAAGGACTTTTGTATTGAGAGAATTGCAATAACAAAACAGGATGTTTCTCTTTGTGATAAAATTTCAAAACCAAATTGGAAAGAAAGCTGCATTATTCAGGTTGCGCAGGCAAAACAGGATGTTTCTCTTTGTGACAAAATATCCAACACTGAAGGAAAAGAAAGCTGCATTAGATGGGTTGCCTGGGCAAAACAGGATGTTTCACTTTGTGATAAACTATCCTCATCAGACGAATGCGGATGTATTGGAATGGTTGCACAGGCAAAACAGGATGTCTCTCTCTGTGATAAAATATCAACTACTTTGGAGAAAGAATATTGCATTGAGGGTGTTGCTGAAGCAAAACAGGATATTTCACTCTGTGATAATATATCAAATACATCCATAAAAGATGAATGTATTAAACAAGTCGCCACGACAAAACAGGATGTTTATGCCTGTGATAAAATATCAAATACTTCAACAAAAGATGCGTGTATTAAGTGGATTGCAGAAACAAAGCATGATGTTTTACTTTGCGATAAAATTTCAACTATATTGGGAAAAGACACATGTATTTGGCGCGTTGCTACGACAAAACAACCAGATGTTTCACTTTGCGATAAAATTTCAACTACGATGGGAAAAGAAACATGCATCAGGCAGGTCGCAGAACTAAAGCACGATGCGTCACTCTGCGATAAAATATCAGATACAAAAATAAAGGAGAGTTGTATTAAACGCCCATCACGGAATTAATCACAGAACTAAAATTTCAAAATTTTTCCCAATGCTCTTGTTTTTGTTTAACTAAATTTCATTATAAACCAAATTTAATAATAACTAAATTTTTAACTAAATTTTAAAATGAAACCAATATTTGTTATAGCAAAAAAGGAATTTTCGGAGAATCTGAGAAGTATGAGATTTATTGTCTTGTTTGGAATTTTTGTAGTAATGCTGCTTTTGGCGGCATATCAGGGAGCGCAGGCATATCAGACGGAGTTAAAGTCATATAATGATATGATGACCGGCTATCAGGGGTCGGGTTATTCCGTAAAGATAGACATGCCAAAGCCGTCAATATTGACTGCTTTTAATTATTTAATTTCCGGCGCAAGTGTTGCGATAATCGGTGCAATTATAGGAATCGTTGTCGGATTTGATGCCGTTTCCGGAGAGCGTGAAAGGGGAACATTAAAATTTTTACTGACTCAGCCATTATTCAGGGATACTTTAATAAACGGTAAATTTCTCGGTTTTATATCTCTTATTTTTGTCGTTGTTCTGACGAGTTTAATTATCTGCATCGGTGTGATTGGCAGCACAACAGGCGAATTTCCCGACGGAGATGACCTGCTGAGGGTTACGCTTTTCGGATTAATTACATTCCTTTATATGCTTGCCTTTGTTGTTATCGGAATGTTTTTCTCAATTTTTCTTAAAGAGAGCGTAAATGCGTTATTGGCGGCAATTGCAATATTTATAGTTGTAAATTTATTAATTTCTCCGATTGCGAGTGCAATTGCTTCTTTTGCCGCTCCGATTCCGTCATATACCTTTGGAAGTCAGGGAAAAGCAATGCAAAAAGCGTATCAGGACAATTATAATTTACAGCAGCAAATTTCTTATTTATCACCGAGCGAAAATTTCAGAAATATAAATCAGGTAATCTTAAATCCGTACTTTGAGAACAGGCAAAATATGCAGTTCGGATTCGGACAACAGGTAAAGCATCCGATAAGCGAAAGTTTAAGCATGGTGTGGGGAAATATTATTGCGATTGTTGTGGCATTAGTTATGTTTTTCATTGCGTCGTATATTTTATTTTTAAGGCAGGATATATCATAAAATTTAAAAGCGAAAATGTCAAAATATATTGTTCCGATAGGGGTTTTAATTGCAGCAGTTTTGATAATCGTTGGAGGATATATAATTTTAAATCCGCAAAATCCATCACAAACATCTGAAAATCAGGATAATAATGCAGGATTTATTGAACTCTCGTCTGGAGAGGCACATTCCCCAAAAATAACTGTTAGTGCTACTGAACTTCAAAAGAATGCAAATCCATCATTTAAAGTCGGCAATAAATACAAATATAAGCAAACAAGCCAAAACACAATGCAAACAACAGAGTGCATAACACCTGGGGGTGGGCACAGTACCATTACCTTTACGCAAACTGGTGGCGATGATGAAAATAATGAAAGCAATTCTGCTGTTCCTTCGGGATGTGTGGTAAAGAATGAAACAAGAACTCAAAATATAATTATTGAATTTGCAGTTGAAAAAACTGAAAGAGTTGAGGGAAAAGAGTGTTTTGTTATTTCCGAAAAAAGCAAAACAGAGATATCTGAAGAACAGAAGGAAAACATGACACAAGGGGCGATAAGGATGCAAGAGGTAATGTCAAATCATATAACTTATTATTACTATGATAAAGAAACAGGAAATGTCATTCAGGTGAAATATTCTTCCCCTGACGGTAGCACGACAACAATTACCGGAACAATGGCCGAAAGTTCGTCAACACATTCAACGCTATTTTCAAAATGGATGCTTGCTCTGAAAGATGATTTTATCTGGGAGCAAAGCACTAATTCAAGCAGTGATATGTATGAAAGTAAAGATATTTCCACTTATGCTGTTAAAGGACAAGAGAATATCAACAACAGGGATTGTTTTAATGTTGAAATAACAGAAACCGCAGAGAGCAACATAAAAGATCCGATGTTTAAAGGCAAGAAAAATTATGAGCACAAAACAATTCGCACTATGTGGGTTGATGTAAATGAAAGGATAATAGTAAAGCAAACAACAAAATCAGGCAGTTTAACCACGAGCACAACAGAACTTGTTGATGAAAGTTAAATAATCAAAAATACAAAAAATTTATAAAATTTAAACAAAATGTCAAATAAAATTATAGTTGCGATAGGAATTTTGATAGCAGCGGTTTTTATAATTGTCGGAGGGTATTTAATCCTAAATCCATCCTCTCAGGGTGAAGGAAACGGAGGCGTCTCTAATGGAGATGAGTCGTATATTGAACAAACAGCAGGCACGGCACATTCATCTATGCCGGAATATAAAGTAACAGAGGAAAATTTAAATCAGAACGCCAATGTTCCGCTTACAGTCGGAAAAAAGTATGAATACAAAACAACCCAGCAAATGACAATGCAAACACTTATATGTAACGGACAACCTGCAAGGGGCGGAGGAATGGGTGGAGGCAGACCTGGTGATGATAATCAAAATTAGGTTAATTCAACAGAAGAACTTCCTGCTGGATGTGAATATGTGAACAGAACATCTACGCAAATTACAAATACGGTGTTTTATGTTGAGAAAATGGAAAAGGTTGATAATAAGGACTGCTATGCGGTTTCTACTTCTACCACAAGAGAAATTTCAGCCGAAGAAAGAAACATGACATCACGACTATCAGCTCAGCAACAGCAAAGGTTCCAGAATATGAGTCAAAATCAGCAGCAAAATACGATTTATTACTATGACAAAGAAACAGGAAAAATAACAGAGGTAGTAACAAAGACAGGAAGTACCGAACTGACATTCACAGGGGACCTGGCAAATGCCATGCTGAATATGGGAAGAACATTCACAAGAAATTTAATGAATGCTACGCAGATAAATGCCACGCGAAACAGGAACATGGGCGGCGGAAATTCTTTGGATGTGCCTGTGTTTAGCCAGTGGATGCTCGCATTAAATGAAAATTTTATGTGGAGTCAGGTTGTAGATGAGCAGACAGGAGGATACAAAGTGGAAATGACATATAAAGTCACAGGTGTTGAAAAAATAAACAGCAGGGACAGCTTTAGGACTGAAATAACTTTATTAGAAAATAATAAAATAAATACCAGATGGATTGTATGGATAGATAAAGAAAAAAGAATTCTGGTTAAAATGCAGAGAATAACAGGGGGTATAACAGGCGCAGAAACAAATCTGGTTTCTAAAATTTAAAAAAATTAAAATTTAAAAAATTTATAAAATTTAAACAAAATGTTAAAAGGTAAAATGTTAAAAAATTTAAGGACTACGACTTTGATATTGACGGTCCTGGTGGGATTATTAATATTTAACGGAGTATCGGCAGAAATAGTAAAAATAAACGGAACGGTTAATGACTTTTACGGCCCTGTCGGAGATGCGGAAATTAAGGTCTATGATGCCTTGGGTTCTACTTGTGAGAGCAATAATTGCCCAAGTGCGGATGTTCTCTCTCTACAGCCAATAAAAACGAACGCAAACGGAAATTTTCAGATTTTAATCAATGTTTCTTACGAAAAGACCTACAATATTACGGTAAAAAAAGAAAATTATGAAAATACTACAAAGCAGCTCACCTTAAACAATAATTCCCAAAATTCATCTCTTGAAATAGATATAAGAGGAATTGCAGAGATTAAAGGTGTTGTGGTAGATGCCGAATCCGGAATGGCAGTCAAAAATGCAGGAGTAAATATACTTGACAAGGGCTACAGAACGGGTGATGACGGCTATTTTGTTTTTGAAAATGTTTCGGCACAAACCCACACAATAACTATTGAGCATGACGATTACACTACTCAAGGTTATCCTTATGACATAAAACCGGGCAAAAATTTTAAGACAATTAAAATTTCAAAGGCATACACAACAAAGGATTATGCCGCACGGGTTTATTCAAATTTTCCCTCTGTAATTATCGGTTCCGGTGAAACAAAAAAATTTAATGTTAATATACAAAACATCGGAACAAAGGATGCAACCTTCGAAATTCAGCTTCTTGACACAAATCAAAATTTTAAATACCGGATTTTAAATCAGGATAACAACGAAATAAATAAAATTTTTGTGCAATCCGGAAAAACAGGTAATTTTTACATTGAAATAAAAACACCTGAAAATATTAAAAGTGGAGAATACAAATTCAGGGTTAAAGTTGGTTCCGAAAGTCCTGCCGAATTAACACTTATTGCAGAGGTAACAGCCGGCTCTACGGGAACTTATGATTTTGATGCATCTTCAATGTATAGAGGAAAAGCAGTCAATGCCGGAAGTGAGGTAAAATTTGAGGTTAATCTTAACAACAATCAAAGTGCAGATACTTTCCGGCTAAATGCAGGTGTTCCCAAGAACTGGAAATATTATATTACAAATACGCAGGGTGAAGAAATTACAGAGGTTGAAGTTACAAAGGACGCATCATTAAATTTATTATTCAAAGTTGGCCCGCCTTCCGATGAAGAAAAGGGAACTTATAAAGTTAATATTTCAATAACAAGTGTAAAAGGCAAACAAACAAAAACATTAAGTTTTGAAGTAAATGTCAGACAGGAAAAGGAAATTTATGCAGTTGAAATTTCATCACCATATTCAACAAAAAGTGCTGTTGTCGGCGAGGCGATAGAATATTCGTTAAGCATCCAAAACAAAGGAAGAGCAAAAGATAATTACAATTTGGCGGTTGAAGAACTTCCGGCGGGCTGGACATATAAATTTAAGGAAAGTTCGGGAAATTCTCCGCAGATCTCAAGTGCCGAAGTTGATACGGGGGCAACAAAAAGCATTGTTTTGCAGGTAAATCCGTCTACCGATGCAACAATCGGGGAATATAAATTTAAAATTAATGTTTACGGAAAAGCAAACACAACATTGAATGCAAGTATTTTAATTCAGGGCTCCAATGCAATGAAATTGCGGATTGATGATTTATGGGTTACTATAGAAGCGGGACAGGAGAAAGAAACCGTCATCAAGGTTCAAAATACCGGATTGAGCGAGTTAAGAGATGTTGAACTTGATGTAACAAAGCCAACCGGCTGGGAGATAAGCGTAGTTCCGTCAAAAATTGCTTCGTTACCGCCGCAAACAACGGGAAAATTTACCTTAAAGATCAGGCCGCCGGTTGACGCAAGTGTTAATGATTATAAAATTATTATAAAGGCGAAATCAGCGGAAGTGGAAACATCCGAAGATCAGATAAGGGTTACTATTACGAAGTCAGCATCTTCACAATGGCTCGGATATGCAATAATCGGAATTGCTATAATTGTTCTAATTGTAATATTTAAGAAATTCGGAAGAAAATAAAAAATAGCGGGTGGAATTGGCAAATTATTATTGAAGACGATTAAAAAGGTAAAGAAACATCAGAAATTTTATTTAACATTTCCAAATGGTCACGCACTGCGTGACGAATTGACCTGATGAAATTGGAATGGAGAGAGAATTAATTGAAAGAGAAAGAAAATTGGAGGCGAAAAAATAAAAACACATAATAAATTTTGTATTAATATAATCAAAAATAATTCAAAATCAATAAAAATGGAAAATAATGCGAATGAAGGAATAAAAGAAACAAAAAACGAAGCAATAATTGAATGTAAAAATTTAACAAAGGACTTTGACGGGTTCAAAGCACTGCAAAATTTAAATTTAACCGTAAATAAAGGAGAAATTTTTGCTTTTATAGGACCTAACGGGGCGGGAAAAACAACCACGATGAACATTCTTGTTGGCTTAATTGAACCAACAGAAGGGGATGCAATAATAAACGGATACAGCATAGTGAAGAATCCGATTGAAGTCAAAAGAAACATTGGATTTCTGCCGGAGAGTGTATATTTGTATAGTTCATTAACGGCAAGACAAAATGTTCGCTATATCGCTGACTTAAACGGAGGTGTTAAGGAAGAACGAATTAATGATGTTCTGGATATGGTCGGACTTCAAAGTGCAAAGGACAGAAAAGCCGGACAATTCTCAAAAGGTATGAGGCAGCGACTGGGGGTTGCATGCGTTCTTGTCAAAAATCCAAAGGTTCTGTTTTTGGATGAGCCAACTTCCGGATTAGACCCGACAGGAAAAATGGACATTCAGATTTTACTAAAAAAGTTAAGCAAGGAAGGAATGACAATATTTTATTCATCCCATATTCTCGGAGAGGTTGAGGATATAGCAAGCAGGGTTGGAATATTATATCAGGGAAAATTGCAGAGAATTCTTGAAGGTAATGAGATAGAAAAGGTTGCTGAAATTTATAAAGAAATAACAGCGGTTCGTTCGGAAATTCCAAAGACAACGGGTTAAAATTTAAAAATAACAGAATAATGTCAAATTAAAAAGGATGTTATCCTTAAAAGAGAATATAGAATGGAAAGAAAAAATAAATGTCTCTACTGAAGGAAATGTATCTTCAGGATATTTTAAATATACTGTTCTTGGGATAGAAAAAATTGGTAAAGTAAATTGCTTTAGAGTTGAAGTGCTTTATGGAGATGAAAACGAAGAAGAAAAAAATATAAGAGAATTAGGCATGAGAAAACAGATTTGGGTTGATACTGAAAAAAGAATATTGATAAAATCACAAACATACGCAGGAAACCTTTTATTATCTGAAACTAACTTAAAGTAGAAATAAATATGGAAAAACCAATATATATGCGAGGCATATACGCAATAGGAATAATATTTGCAATTATGGCAATAATTTATTGTTCAGGTTGTCTTGAGACGACTTATGGTATTGAAAACATAAAATTACTTCAGGATTCAAAAGGAGAATATTGGTTGCTTTGGGAAATGTCTACAGACGAACCTGTCACATATACAATCTGGATGTCAAAATCACAAGATGGTATTAATTGGAGTGATCCTAAACTTTTTGCATCATATCATTCATCAAATCCCTCAATGATTGAAGATAGTAGTGGCACATATAGAATTGTGTGGGCATATGAGATTGGTAATGGCAGTATAGATGGTATATGGATGGCATACTCAAAAGATGGAATCAATTGGAATAATGTTAAAATAATAAATAACAGCGAGTGTATTAATGAAGATATGATAGTTAATGGTTTGGGGGGTACGATTGAGGGTTTAAAAATATTTGAAGAATCTAACTCCACATCACTTAGGGTATTCTGGGCAAAGAGTAGCGGTGACGGCAACTATACTGTTTCATACATACAAAGTCAAAATGGAATGAATTGGAGTTTACCAAAGAGAGCTACTTCAGACGATATGCAAGATTACAGAAAAATGGAAAACTGCATGGTGCCGGAAAAACCAGTATTTCCTATTTATGATGTGGTACAAAATCAAGAAGGTAAATGTATGAGGGTTGATGGGGATAACTTGGAGATATTTGTAACTTATTCTGAAGACGGTATAAACTGGGGGAACATAAGTCATATATTAACTGCAAGTAAAGCGTATGAAAAAGAACCATTAATAAAGATATGAGCAAGTCCCAATTAGAGTAGAGGATTCATCCAACAGCATCACATCAAAAACATAACATAACTCACAATAAAAACAACCCTTTGACAAGTATCGCGACAACATTTATATGTTGTAGAGGTATCCGACAATTATGTTTTGCTTTTTTTAAGAGTAAATTTGGCGCGAAATTTAACAAAGTTAACAAAGTAAAGAAAAATGAATTTTCAGCAGTAAAAGGAATAAATTTAAGCATAGATGAAGGTGACTTTTAAGTATTGTCGGACCAAGTGGATGCGGGAAATCAACATTATAGGGTGTCCTAATACTCCAAAAAACCACCCCTAAATCCAAAAAGTTTAAAGAAACAAAAATCTATTTTTTAAGAATAGTAAGGCGAAAGGGAGAAAAAGACAAAGAGAGTGAATATGGATTTATTGATGTATTAAAACAAGAAATAAAATTGCCAAAAAATTTGATCAATTTATTTGTGCTCTGTGTTTTGGATTTGAAATTGAAAAAATTGTCTATTCACACAGAGAGCGAGGATGGAAAATTGACTGATATAAAAACAATCAATTTCGTAGTTAAAAATATTATATATCGACATTTTTATTTAATCTTCAAAATTTAATTAATTATAAGAGCAAAAAATATGTTCCCTTTTATATCAGACATAACCATCTTGGGATAGAAAAAATTGGTAAAAGAAATTGCTTTAAAGTTGAAGTGCTTTATGGAGATGAAAATCAAGAAGAAAAAGATATAAGAGAAGTAGGTATAAGGAAAATGGTTTGGGTGGACACTGAAAAAAGAATATTGATAAAATCACGACAATATGCAGGAAATCTTTTATTATCAGAAACATACTTAAAGGAATAAATATGAAAAAATCAATAACTATGAGTGGGATGTATACAATAGAAATAATATTTATAATTGCTATAGTATTTTGCTCGGGCTGTCTTGAGACTACTTATGGTATTGAAAACATAAAAATATTTCAGGATTCAAAAGGAGAATATTGGTTAATTTGGGAAATGTCTACAGACGAACCTGTCACATATACAATCTGGATGTCAAAATCACAAGATGGAGCAAATTGGAGTAACCCTGAAATGTTTGCATCACATCATTCATCATTTCCTTCAATAATTGAAGACAGAAATGGTACCTATAGAATTGTGTGGGTATATAATGAGTTTAATGATAGTGATAGTGGTATATGGATGGCGTACTCAAAAGATGGAATTAATTGGAACACTTCTAAAATAATAAGAAGTGGGGGTGTTGATGAAGATATGAGGGGTGTTGAGGGAGATATGACAATTGTGGGTTTGGTGTACAGGATTGATGATTTGAAAATAGTTGAAGAACCGAATGGCATACTTAGAATATTCTGGGCAACGAGTGAGGGTGGCGGTGACAACTATACAGTTTCATACCTACAAAGTCAAGATGGAGTGAATTGGAGTTTACCGAAGAGAGCTACTTCAGACGATCTGCAATATTACAGAAAAACGGAAAATTGTATATTGCCAAAAAAACTAGTATTTCCTATTTATGATGTGATACAAACTCAAGAAGGTAAATGTATGAGGGTTGAGGGGGATGGCTTGGAGATATTTATAACTTATTCTGAAGATGGCATAAACTGGGGAGACATGACAAATATGTTAACTGTAAGTAATGAGTATGAAAAAGAACCATTAATAAAAATACAAGCAATATCCAATTAGAGAATTCGCCCAATATACCGTCCAAAAACATTACACAACCGGCAATAAAAAACAACCCTTTGACAAGTATCGCGACAACATTTATATGTTGTAGAGGTATCCGACAATTATGTTTTGCTTTTTTTAAGAGTAAATTGTAACTTCTCAATAACTTGTGGAAAGATGATAAAACCAACTACTTGTTTGTAATA
>JAGWDQ010000099.1:2046-34500 GCA_018260615.1 Candidatus Altarchaeum sp. | reverse complement strand
TTTTCAGCAATCGCCCATGCAACATCTTCGGCAGCAGAGTCCTTTTCTGCCAATTCAAAAAGCAGTTTGTTTCTCACATCATCAGGAAGTTTTTCAAAATTTTCAGCAATCGCCTGTGCAACACCTCTGACAGCAGAGTCCTTTTCTGCCAATTTAAAAAGCAGGTTTCTCACATCTTCGGGAAGTTTTTCAAAATTATTAGCAATCGTCCATGCAACATATCCGGCAGCAGAGTCCTTTTCTGCCAATTCTTTTAAAACATTACAAAATATCTTTCTACATACTACATCTTCAAGAACATAGGGAATTGCTTGAGAATATGACGGATGAGCAAATTTCAATATTTCTTTCTCACCAACTCCCCAAATAGTAGGTATAACTCTGTATTCTTCTTTTAAAATCTTTTCAAAATCCTCAAAATTTTCTTCTTTCAGATTTTCATACTCCTGCTTGATAAATTCCTTTTCAAAATTTTCAGAAACAAGGATAAAAGACAAAAACAGCATCCTGTCTTTCCTATCAGATTTATATAGTCCTGTAATTTCATCTGCAAATGCTTTTTCACCTTCTTGAGAATATACTTTTATCTTTTTCCTTAATTCTGTTTCATCATTTATTTCTATTGTGGCTTCAACAAAATCATGAATATTATGGGGCACCGGTAATTTTCCTTTATCTCCAATAAAATCAAAGACGATGTTTCTTAATTTTTCATCCTTCAACCATTTACATCCTTTCTCTTCCGCCCATTTTTCAAGAATTTCCTTTCTTTTATCATAACTATAAGACGGCGCCATAATGTTTAACTCTTTTTCAAATTTTTCAATTTCTTCAATAGAATAACTTTCTTCCTTAAATTTTTCAAAAACATCCTTTCTTGAAGTTATAATAACATAACAATCCTTTGTGTTCTTTACAGAATTTATTATGGCCTTTATCCTTTCTCTTAAAACATCTCTTCTTTCATATACTGTTTTTGTTTTTCCAAAAGGATCTTCAAAATAAATTATGTGCTTTGGCTTTAAATGTTTCTCAATATCTATAAGTTCTTTCGCTACTTCGGTTATTTCTTTTTCACTTCCACTGCCAATAGAAATCCATCTTGGAATATATCCTTCATCATCATATTTTTCCCAGAGCAATTTTATTGCGAGATATGTTTTTCCGTATCCTGCCGTTCCTGTTATAAAAACAATCCTGTTATTTTTTAAGGATTTCTTTATTTCATCATATTCATCCGGTTTGACAAATATTCTATCAATTAATGCACCAGAAAAATCACTTCTTGATTGCCTAATTTCTTTAAGAAAATCCGAAATCTTTTCTTCTCTTTCAATTAATTCTTTCTTTACATAATAAAAATGCTTTTCTTTATAATTTATCTCTTCGCAAAATTTCTTTTTATTAAAATTTTCAAGTTCATTATAAAAGTCATTAGTGATGACAATAAATGTTTCTTCTGTTGATTTTCCATCTTTCTCTTTTTTGTATTTTTTGTATGGATTTATTATATCCTCGTGAAGAAACTGTTTTGTCTTTTTGCGGTTTATCCAATCTTCAATATCCTCGCTCTCATCAATCTCTTTTACACCTACAGCAATTTCCATCTGAATATATCCGTAGTCCTCATGGGGTATTTTTATTGTTGAGATTTTGTGTAAAATTTCAAAAACTCTGTCAATATCATTAACAAACAAAACATAATTATCAGAACCTTTAGATCCCTCAATTTCACTTTTCCCATTTGTTAGTTTTATGTTTTCTTCTTTGGTAATTTCATCTATTCTTTTCCTAAAGGGTTTTGTGAAAAAGTTTTCCGTTATTGTATCTTCATAAAATTTAGTATTTTTTGCAATTTCCTCTGGTAAATTTTTAAATCCCAAAATATCCACATAAATGAGAAATTTTTTCATAATATTTTGTTATAATTTTTGTTAATAATTTTATTCATTTTTTAGAAATTTTTTAAATTTTTCGGCCTTTTCTTTATTCCATTTAAATCCACTATTTGAAAATTTTTCAATAATTTCTTTAAGCCCTTTCTGAACTTTATCCGTAAAAAGCAAATTTCTCACATCATCAGGAAGTTTTTCAAAATTATTTGCAACCGCCCATGCAACATCCCAAGCAGCAGAGTCCTTTTTTGCCAATTCAAAAAGCAGGTTTCTCACATCATCAGGAAGTTTTTCAAAATTTTCAGCAACTGCCCGTGCAACATCTCCGGCAGCAGAGTCCTTTTCTGCCAATTCTTTTAAAACATTACAAAATATCTTTCTACATACTACATCTTCAAGAACATAGGGAATTGCTTGAGAATATGACGGATGAGAAAAATTCAATACTCTTTTCTTAAACAATTCTTCTTCTTTAACTCTGTATTCTTCTTTCAAAATTTTTTCAAAATCCTCAAAATTTTCTTCTTTTAATTTTTCATATTCCTGCTTAACAAATTTCTTTTCAAAATTTTCAGAAACAAAAATAAAAGACAAAAACCGCATCCTGTCTTTCCTCCCAGATTTGGATAATTCTATAATTTCTTTTGCAAATACTTCCGGAAGTTCTTTGGAATACTCATCTATTTTTTGCCTTATTGTATTTTTATTTGTTTCATTTTTTGTTGCCACAACAAAATTATAAATTGCCAAAGGTGATGGCAATTTGCTTTCATCATTAATTGAATTAAAAATAATTTCCTTTAATTTTTCGTTTGATAACCATTTGCATCCTTTCTCTTCCGCCCATTTTTCAAGAATTTTCTTTCTTTTTTCATCACTATAAGATGGTTTTATTATGTTTAATTCTTTTTCAATCGCCTCTATCTCTTTAGCAGCCGAAAAACTTTCCTTTTTAAATTTTTCAAAAACATCCTTTCTTGATGTTATTATTGCAAAACAATCCCTTTTATTTTTTACACTGTCAATAATTCCTCTTATGTTCTCCTCTAAATCATCTCTTTTTTCGTATTCAACCTTTCCAAAAGGATCTTCAAAATAGATTATATGCTTTGGCTTTAATTCCGCCTCAATATCTGTCAACCTTTTTCTGACATCTTTTCTTTCATCTTTCTCCTTTCCGGAAATCCATCCTGGAATATACCCCTCATCATCATATTTTTCCCAGAGCAATCTTATTGCCAGATATGTTTTTCCGTATCCTGCAGTTCCGGTTATAAAAACAATTCCTTTATCCTTTAAGGATTTCTTTATTTCATCATATTCATCGGGGGGAACAAATATTCTATCAATTAATGCTCCTGAAAAATCGCTTTTTGATTGCTGCCCGATTTTATTAAGAAAATCTGGAATTTTTCCTTCTTTAATAACATTTTCTTTCTTGAGTAAGTAATACTTTTCATCCTTCTTTGTTTTTTTATTAGTGTATGTAAACTCATTCTCAACAAAATATTTTTCATTACTATTGTTTTTTAATTCTTCAAAAAAATGATTTGTGCATATAACAAAAGATTCTGTTAGTATCTTATAGACCTTAAAGGAACTTCTATCTTTTTCAATTATGTATTTATTCAGCTTATCAATCACCTTCCACCTCTCATCTTTAATTTCTTCTTCAATTAAACATTCCGTCAATGAAATTCCTTTATTTAAGAACTCCTTTTTCAAATGTTCTTTTGAGAAGTCCCATTTCCCTATTTCAAATGAATTTTCTTTTTTATAAGTGTTGGAATATATCGGAATAATATATGTTTTAAGAAATTTTATAACTTTGTCATTGCACGAGATTTTATCTCCTTCTAACTCAGCCCACTTATCAAACCCGTAGCAACCTATTGCAATTTCAAGAGGAATGTTTTCATAATCTTTTGTTAATTTAGCTGCATGTTTTCCAACAGGCATTTCAATTTTCAAAACTCTTGAAACAACTTCAAATATAAAATCAAATTCTTTCAAAACCAAAATCCAATTATCGCTGCCTTTTTCATATCCATAAATTTTACCTTCTTTTTTTAATCTCTCAAGTTCTGTCTTTACCGGTTCTTTTAAAATTTCGTCTCTTACTTTAAGTGACGGTATATTTTCATTAATTTCAATTTCCTTTGCTAATTCTTCAAATCCCAAAATATCTGCATAAATGAGAAATTTTTCCATGTTATGAATTTAACAATTATTAAGTTTTTATACTTCTATTTTAAATTTAAAGCCCTATAAGTGTCACCAAATGAGAAAAGTATAAATTATATGAAAATACTTGTGAAAAAACAGGTAACTTTTTTATCCTCTTGAAGATATTTTAACAAGGAGATAACACGGAAATTATATTATTTGGTTTGGGAATATTCTGCTTAAAAAATAGTAACCTGCTCCCGTTTTTTTCGTACGATATATAGGAATATTTACTATCATTTTTATGAGCAGACGCATCAATTAATATGCATCCTAACAATTCATAAGGGTTGCCTTTCTTACTAAACTCTATATACCAAACATAATGAGGAATGGACAATTCATCAAACTCGTGAATACCTTTATTCCACAACTCCTTTTTCAATTTTTTACTGTCTATTATAAGTATCCTATGATCTATTTCTTCTTTTTGAATTTTATATGTCCGTGATATATGTTCTTGAATTTGTAGAACGCATCTCAACACACTTGAAAGTGGGAAATATTCCCTTTCAAATTCAGGATATAAAAGAAGTATGCTTTCCCCCATGATTTTTTCTTTCAATCTTTCTTTCAATCTTTCAAGAGATATTTTGGTGGCGAACCATAGATTTTTATTTTTATCGTCCTCTGTCTTTTTAAGATATTCGTTTATATGGTATCCGGAGTCGTCAAAAACAATATATCCGTTCTTTACATCGTCTTTCATTGTATGTCCACAAATAATTGACACATGATGCTGAAAACTTAAAATACATGGTATCGCACTTTCTATTCTGGAATCAATATATTTTAAAATTTCTAAAACTGTATTTTCTGCCTCTTTGGCATTGTCAGTTTTCCTAAAACCTTTAATCCTGCTGTACCATTGCTTTGTCTGTAGAAAAGATCCTATTTGATCAGGAGTTAATCCGTCATATGATGGCAACCCCCTTCCAGAAGGATATATGGGCGGCAACCCCAAAACAAGTTTTTCAACGGTTATTTCTTCCCACCCATACTTTTTGTGCATTATATTTGCAATCATTAATATATCTGCATGTGCACAAACAGTAACCATGGAATCCTGAGCAAAGAACGGAAATGTACTAATTTCTATTTCTTTGTGTCCTAGATGTATTTTCTGGTCTATCAGAATCATATATATTTGTTCGTCTGGACCAACATTATAAAGTTCTTTTTTTGGTTTCAAAACTATCTTTGAAATAAAATTTATAGGTAGCGGTCTTATTGTTACATACCCCAAATATGAATCTTGAGATATATCATCTAATGTGTTTATTTTTCCGGTTAACAGATGAAGTCTAAACACAAACGGTGATGTGTTTTCATACATGGTTTTGCCATAATGAAGATTATATATTTCCCTCCATTCTTTTTCCGTGTAAGGATATTCAAGAATAAATGTCCTAATATTTTCAAAAAAAGAAGGTGAGATTCTTCTTTTTATTTCATTCATTACAGACGATTCTTTATAAGGAAACACATCTTCAAATGCCTTAATAACTTCACTCTCTGTATGCAGAAACGATAGATATAATTTTCTGTTTCTTCCTTTGTCCGGGAATAAGACACTATCAAAAGTTACCATTTTATTATTATAAAGTTGATAGACATATACACTTTCATAAAATAATAATTACCAACAGGAAAATATAAAGAAAAAATGAAAAAAATAAATTGTTTTATAAAAAAATGTTGTTACTCTTATAAAACAACCTACCTAATTACATAAGTTCTACAATATTGAGCTGTTTCTATCTCATTTTCTTCCTCTTTTCTAATTTCTTCCTCAATTTCTTCTTTATTGTCGTCTATTATTTTCCACACCTCTTCAAGAGTTAGGGAAATTTCTCTTTTTTTCTCTTTCTCTTCTTTTTTCATTTTCATTTTATTTAAATTTTTTAAAAACAAAAAGAATATATAATTACATATAATAATTAAATAATTAACAAAAAGTGTTCGCTTATATAGTACGAGGCGCCATAAATGCTTCTTTAACATACCCTGATTGTTCATACCTTTCAAGAGATTCTTTTAGATTTTCTGCAATATGATTCCCGGCTGTTTTTTCATACGCTATAAAAAATTTTAATCCCATTTTAAATTTAAAACCCCTTCTCTTTATCAATGCACATAATCAAATCCTTCATCGCATTCCTGCTTATTACCCCATCCGAAAATTTCTTTAAAATTTTTTTCGGATTTAATGCAATTCCAAGCCCCGCCTTTTTAATCATTATCCTGTCATTTGCCCCGTCACCCACTGCAATAACATCGCTTACGCTAATTCCTTCCTTCTTTGCAATATCCTTCATTATTCTGGCTTTTCCGTAAGCGTCTATAATCCTTCCCTCTAAATTTCCGGTCAGTTTTCCATCCTTAATCTCAAGCTTATTTCCGTAAACATAATCAACGGGATACTTTTCCTTCAATGCGTCTGTAAAAATCGTAAATGCACCGCTTATTATAGCGAGCTTGTAATTCAGTTCCTTTAGCCGGTAAATCAGTTCCTTTGCCTCCGGTGTAAATTCAAGTTCCTTTGCCATATCTTCCAAAATTTTTACATCCATTCCTTTAAACAAATTTACTCTCTCTTTTATTGCTTTTTTAAATTCAATCTTTCCCTCCATCGCATCCTTTGTTATTGCTTTAACCTCATCTTCAACATTTGCGAATTTTGCAATTTCATCAATAATTTCTTTGTCTATCAGTGTCCCGTCCAGGTCAAAAACAACTAATTTCTTTGTCCTTTCATAAGTATTCCTGTCGCGAACAATTACATCTACGCCGATTTCACCCGCCTTTTCATAAATTTTTTTCCGTATGTCTGAAATTTTCTGAACTCCGATATCCAGACGATATTCCGTAACCGCGAGGTCTTCCCTTCCAATTGTCTTCATCCGTTCAACATTTAAATTTAAACCCGCAAATAAAGATGTGAATCCGTAAATTATTCCCGGCTTGTCTTTTCCTATTGTTGAAATGTAAATTATCTTCTTTTCCTTCTTTTCTTCCTTATACTCTTCAATTTTTATTGTAATATTCAGCCGCAACGCTGTTTCTTTTAATTCCTTTTCAATTTCCTTAAATTTCTTTTTATCTTCCTTTCCGAAATCAACGAGAAAAGGCATTATAAAATATCCTCGCATCGCTATCGCCTCAACATCAATTATGTTTAAATTTCGCCTCGCAAAAATTCCTGAAAATTCCCTGCATATTCCTGTCCTGTCGGGACCGAATACTGATACGAGATACAGATTTCTTTTCCGGTTGTTGTGCTCGCTTTGCTCGTTTTCTTTTTTATTGTCCATTATGAAAAATTTTATATAGAATACATAATTAAATTTAAAATTCAAAATAAATTAAATTTCAGTCCTAAATTTCACTCAATGATAACTTATGATATATTTAAAAAGGAAAACCATTTAGAGGTCTTGAAAATTGCAAAGGAATTTGACATCTCCGACAGAAAAGGAAAGAATAGAAAGAGCGCAGTCATCCTGTTAAAAAAATTTGAGGAAAATAAAGGCAATAAAAAAGATAGCAGCAGAGAAGAAATCAAAGGTAACGAGGAAATTTTAAGCGGATTACTGTTTGAGAAATTTTCTATTGAAAACATAAGAAGAAATCCCGCTCGGCTCATATTCTGCAACATTACTGACAGCAAAGACAGCAAAATATTAAATGAGCTCACGAAATATAATGAAATTGATGTTATTATAGCAAACGAAATTATAGATAAGGTTGTATTTAAAAATATGAATAAAAATTTTATCTCGCTCGCATTCGGTTTTTCCGAAATTTTAAATTGTTGGGGAATGCAAAGAGTAAAGAAACTCGCAATTATGAAAAAGAATTTCCTGCTCGCAAAAAGGTCTAAAGTCAATTACATTATTTCAACATTCGCAGGCAATATATTTGAATACAAACCCGCAGAGACATTGACGGCATTCGGAAAAATTTTGGGAATGAGCGACAAGGAAAGCAGGGATGCAGTAAGCAAAAATTTTGAGAACATAATAAAAAAATTTAATGACCGGAATGATGAATGTCTGCTGACAGACGGATTAAGGGTATTGAAATTTGGAGAAGTAAAGAGAGAGAAGAAAAAATACGGATATTATTAAAATTTCGCAGATGAGATTATACAATAAGAAAATAAATTTAATCCGTAACTTTGTCTATTTTAAGTAATTGGTTAACACTCCCAAAAAAGATAGTCAAAAATAAAAAATGCTCACCTCACTTCGTTCGGAGATTTCAAAATCTGCAAGATTTTGAAATCACACAAAGCTACAAAGTCACAGAGTATTTTAAAAACGAAGTTTTTAAAATCTCTGAGCACAAACGAGGTGATTTTAAAATCAATAGATTTTAAAAGATTGAAAATCTCACGGATTTTCAGTATTTAAAAATCTCGCAGATTTTTTAAAGATTGAAAATCTCACGGATTTTCAGTATTTAAAAATCTCACGGATTTTTTAAAGATTGAAAATTCTCAAAGAATTTTCAGTATATTTCTCCTTTGTGTCTCGGTGTCTCCGTGTGAGGATATAAAACGAACTTTCCTGTACGATAAAAAATTTCTCACAATCCCGCTTTATCCATAATTTCCTTCATTGCGTGCAAATTCCCAACAGGCATTATATGAACACCTTTAACCCCCAAACTTTTGATTTTATCAACCAAGTCAACACATAAATTTACCCCCGCTTCTTCAATGAGCCCTTTTTGTCCCGTTTCTTTTTGCTTTTTCCTTGCCTCATTTACCTCATTCAGAAATTTTTCACCGACAACTATTCCCGGCAAAGTAAGTAAATATTTAAACATACCGTAACTCCATATCGGAACGATTCCAACGAGGACTTTGTCGGATATTTTTTCACCGATTGTTTTTTCGTATAAATTTAGAAAATTTGTGAGCGGCTCTATGCTGAATACTCCCTGCGTCTGAAAGAAATCCACACCTGCAATTAATTTTCTCTTAACTTTATAAATTTCTCCGTCAAGTGGCGATGAAGTGGGACTTAAACTTGCTCCGATGAAGAAATTTGTCTTTGCGTTTAAATTTTTGTTTTCATAATTTGTGTCCTTTCCGTTCCATAATTTTCCTTCGTTTAATTTTTTCAGCATAACGATTAGTGTCGTTGAGTCCATATCATAGACCGGCTTTGATTTAGGGTTATCTGATGCCGGACATGCGGGATGGTCTCCTGCAATTGAAAGCACATTTTCTATCCCGAATATTGCTGCACTGAGAAGGTCGTTTTGTAATGCAACTCTGTTTTTGTCACGGACAACCTGCTGGAGTATCGGCTCAACGCCGTGCTGAATCATATATATACTTGCTCCAAGCGATGACATCAGCACCCTTCCTCCGGGACCGTCAACGACATTTACACCCAAAATTCTTCCCATCAGCGGTTTCATTTCCTCAACCTCGTGTGCGAATAGTGTCTTGTCCGGACACGGCGGCGGACTTACTTCTCCCGTTGCGATAAATTTCCTGTTAAAATTTTCCCTTAATAGACCCATTTTAATTAAATTTATTTTAAATTTTAAATTTATTTTTAATTATTTATTAGTTCGATAATTCTAAACATGTTTTCAGTATTTGCACAATCAGTCAGGTATTTTTTACCATCTGCCGACAGTAATTTCAGTTGTATCCAAATTGGGGACAACTCAAGTTCTTCAAATTCTCTGTCCTTAACTTTACCCCAGTACTGTCGCGGAGTAGGGCTGTCAGTTAAAACTTCTATAACATCAACCACTGAAAAATACCATTCATTATTATGCCACTCCCTTCTGATTTCTTTTCCCTGAAATACCACCAATGCTTTATCCGATTCCATTTTAATTATTTGCCGGTTTTCTTTTCTGATTTTTTGTCCTCTAATTTCTTAATTTTATGAACTTTACCTGTAATTTCCAAATAATTTTCACTACTTACAACTTTCCTTCCTGATTCGTATTCTAATTCCTGTCTCGCATTTCCTGCAATTCCGCCGCCTTTTCTTGCAGCATTCATATTTTCATTAAAACCTTGTGCATCTTTACTTCTCGCTATTTCTGTTGTTGATGCCTCGCCAAGCATTTTCAAAACGAAGTTTTGAAAATATCCGAACGAAGTGAGGTTATCGTGAAAATTAATTCCAAATCCGTCATGTGGTCTCGTAAATTCTGGTTTTTAAACTTCGGGTCAAGACCTTTTATTTCTTTATGATTTTTGATAGGTATTCCAAATGTTGCCTTTGAAATCTCATTTGTAAGAATAGCATAGTCCTTGTTCTCTTCAATTCCTCTTTGTTTCCATTCGTCTGTTAAATCCTGCCTGATTGCAATCCCTCTGAGCCGTTTTTCAATCCATTCCGTAGGATAACCTTTTAGTTTGTAGTATTCCTTTGCTCTTTCCTGTGCAAGTTCGGGGTTTTCTATTTCCTGTATTCTCTCGTAGCCTACTTTAGCCAACCATTGCTTAAATGGCTCTGCCTTAGGCGAAGGAATTGACTGAATAATACGAAATAAACCTTTGGTATTGGCACAGTTAGCATCATATTTTTTTCCATCAGAAGATTCCAATTTCAGTCGGTGACAAAATGTCACCAACTCACTTCCTTCATCTCTCAACCTTTGTGTAAGTTTATTCCAGTATTTCCTGGCAGTATAATCATCAACTTGATCTGTCAAAACTTGCACCACATCCACCACTGAAAAATACCATTCATCATCATACCACATTCTTCTGATACCCTTTCCATGAAATACAACTAATGCGTTATCTGATTCCATTTTTTTTATTCATTCCCATTCCGCCCATTTTTTAAATAAAATTTCCTGTGATTTTACTGCTTTTTCTTTATCAAATTTAATAACTTGAGCATTATTTCTCATTTCCTTTATTGTCGGAATGTAAATTTCGCTTTCCGGGGATTTAAATATACAAACAGGATATGATTTTATCTGCTTTCCTATTCTTACTCCTGTTACATCGCTTTCGGGACAGCAACCTCTCATAAATCCCCTGCATCCGATTAAATTTCTTAATTGCGGCAGTTTTTCAGTTAAAGCAAAGTATATCTGCGAAGCAATTGCCCTGATTTCGGGTGCTGCTCTGACGCATAATCGTAATCCCAAAAAATTTAACAGCGACCTTAAATTTATCGTTACATGATATGTCCCGGCGGCAATCGCAAAAGGCAGAACATATCTGGCAATTTCTCTCGGAACACCGCCTTTATTTATCTCCCTGTATGCAGATATTGCAGCCCTTAAATTTTCAGTTATTATTCTTGTGGTTTCGTCTTTATATTCAGCACCCAATAAATGTAATGGCACGATGACTTCGTAACCCTCGCTATCTTTATCTATCCCTTTGCTGACTTCAATATATCTCGTTGAATATCCACTGTGGCTCATTATTCTATGTTCGAGCAGTTCCGGTGCATTTCCTTTGCTCATCTTAACATCAAATTTTATTATTATATGTTCCAGTGCAGAACCATAATCATTTTCAACCATCATTGAAAATACCTTATCATCTTGGACAACATCCGGAACTCCTGAAACCCTCGCCGAATATACAACTTCCTTAAATGCGTTTTCTCCGTTTACAACCTCAAAATTCCACACTATTGGCTTTATGATTCTGACTGAAATTTCTTCGGACATTTTACTTTGAATTTTAAATTTTATTTTTTTAATTTTTATACCCTCATTAACTCATGGCATCCGTATTTCCAAAATTTTATCCTTCATTCCCATCTCAACCATTTTATTGCAGATTTCTATCCACGCACATGGTATTTTGTTTTCCTTTGTGCTTAATTCGCATAATCCGTCGTGAACACCTGCGCAGGGTCCGTTTAATAATCCCTTCCTGCATCTTGTTTTCGGACATATTCCTACTGTTTCGCCCAAAATACAGTCCCCGCACCCCCTGCAGACCTCAACAAGTTTTTCTTCTTTCCTGTTTTCAATTCCAACCAAAAATGTATCATTTGCGGGATAAACCAAAATTTTTTCATAAATTTCTGCGATTTGCTGAACTCCTGCACCACAGGCGAGCGAAATAACAGCATCGCATCCCTTTATAACTTCATTTAATGCATCTTCAACAAGTTCCTTTCCGCACTGCTGCTCAACACACGATTCTATAATTTCAATATCTAAATTTTTTAATTTCGTATTAATTTTGAGCAGTTTTGCAAATTCTCCCACTTGTTTTTGGCCACCAACTCTGTGAAAAGCGGTGCAGCCATTACAACCAACTACGAGTACTTTCTTCTTGCCGGTTAAATTTTTTACTATTTCTTCCATTGGTTTTCTTTGTGCTGTAATCATTTTGATGTATTTTTATTGTGTTATTTTTATAAGGTATTGTTTTTTTATCTGGTTAATTATTAAATCAGGCATTTAAATTTGTACTTACTAATTTTGCATTTATATTTACCTTTTCCCTGTTTTGTTTAATTTTATTTTCCATTTTATCTGTATTTTGTTTTATTTGAATTTTTAATTTTATTTTTCTGTTTTCTAATTTTTTAAATACAGAAAATACAAATTATGATGTTTTTTGTATATTCACCGAGTAATATGTCGCCTAACGGAATGAGTGTATCCGAAGTTTTGTGTAGCAAAATTTCCTGAAAGGCAATGCGAAGCTGTAGCGTATATTCTATGTTATCTGATGTCGTGGAGCATTCTAAAGTAAATTTTTTGTATACTTATTAGTGTCAAACGCATTTGAATGAGTCAATAACATATGACGCAGTATCCTCATAATTATTCCATTTGTCTTCACGAGAGGTGAATGTTAATGTATTAAATTTATCGTTACCGCAGTTTAAGTGTTTTGTTCTAAAGTGTAAACTTCCTGCTTTGCCTTCAACTATCGCTTCATCATCATTCACTATCTTTTTATCAATCACACTAAATCCTCCACTTCCAGTGATGCCATAACCTTGTTTTATATCATCAATATATAAATCTAACTGATTTTCAGTTATAGGTACCCTTTCTGTTTCTACCGATACAAAGATGATAAATGAGTATTTATTTTTTTCCATTTTGATAATATATTTAATATCCTGTAATTGCGGCATACCTAATTTTGAAGGATCCATATCTTCCAAGTTATTAGGATATTTAAATGTTGATTTGTCACCACTATGGGTGGAGTATTCTATCTCTTTTTTCTCTCCAATGCATCCACCTATCATTATTATTCCTACAAACAACACCATAATGGCTAAATATCTTAAATTTTTATTCGTATTTTCCATTTTATCTATATTTTATTGTTTTGAATTTTTATTTTTTTCTTTATTTACATCCCGGATACAGAGGTAACAAATCATATTCATTTTTGTTACTCTTGTTACCGCCGGATTTCACTTACTCTCAAAATATACTCTCTGAACATTTTATCAGGTATGACATACACAAACTTATCCGGCTGGATTATGATACCTTTTTTATTTAACCTGTGTAATGCGATTTTTATAATTGGGTGAGGTAAAAATTAAATCCCTTAGGTATTCTGTTGCGGTGGTCCGGGCAACCACATTAATTTTTCGGTTACTTTTCGGTTACTTTTCGGTTACTTTTCGGTTACTTTTTATAATTAATTTTATTTCACATTGTATTTTGTTGCCCTTCCGACACCAGTCCTTTTAAATATATCTCTTATGAAAAGTTCTTTTATATCAATATGAGCAGTCCTTGTGGACACTTCATTTAATTTTATATATTCTCTTTTGCTTATACTACCCCTTTTCCGGGCATATTCTATCGCCTTTCTCTGCCGGTCATTCAAATCTAAACCAAAAAATTCAAAATCCTCCGGAGAGAATATAGTCACTATTACACTTGCCTCTGTGTTTTCTATCTTTGGAGATGCGGGGTGTAATGGATGAGATTCAATTTCATCCATAATCCTGTCCCATCCCTCACCCACTTCTTCAACATATTTTATTTTATTCAGGACCTTCATTAATATGGGATTTCTGTGAGAGGTCTCCTTTAGAATATTTTCGGGCGTGATTCCCGCAGGAAGGGGTCCGGGAGATTGATATTCTATCCTGTCTTCAAAAATTTTGATAATTACCCTAGCACCTGAAGTAGTATAATCTCTATGTGCAACAGCATTCACCAGAAGTTCCCTCAGAACAAATTGAGGGTATTGACTTATATCCTCTCTTGCGAGCTGACCTTCTTTTAAATAGGAGTATGTATTGGTATTTTTCTTTATAAATTCATTGGTCTCATCTATTATATCCAAAAGGCATCCCTGAAAATCCCTTATATCTCTGTGTTTGGTCCCGACTTTTGTAGATGGGTAGATCACTATTGTAACTCGTGTATTCGGGAAAAATTTTTGTGGGTCATTACCAAATAAGAGAACTCCTGCATTTGTCGGCTTATTTTTATCGCCCACTAATCTCAAACAATTCAAAGATTTTAGCAAATCTTCACGGGAAGTGTGGATTTTTCTTTTGATTATGAACTCGTATCTTTCCTTGAACCACTCTGCTTTTTCCCAATCCATATCCTCTAAATTTGCCCCTTCACAAATTTCAGAGTCCCAGCCCTTTTTTCGCTTCTCCGTAATAATTCTCTCAATTTCTTCCGGAGGGATTATAGGATTTTCTGTTCCGACTCTTTTGTAAGCAACTCCATCTAAATAATATAATTTATTAAGTCCTTCTTTTACTGTAACTTTTATAATCTTCTCCCTGCCGTCCCCATGAACCGTAATTTCCGGACTTATTTCCGGCTTTATCTTCTGCCTGATTTTCTGTGATATTGATCTTAAGGTAGGGTCAGAAACCTGCTGTCCGACCAAATTTCCATTGTCAATTCCAAAATATACTGTCCCACCCTTATGGTTTAAAAAAGCGCATATTGCTCTCAAACCCTTTTCTAACTGAGCGGTTGATTTCTTGAATTCTACTTCCTCGGTTTCACCGTTTTCTATAACTTCATTGAGTTCTTTGAGTTGTTTTTGATCCATTCCTCCTAATTATAATTTTATTAAATTTTAAATTTTTTTAAATAAGCAACATAATCATCCACGCCATATCATCAAAAAATTCTTTTGGCTCATTTCAAAATTTCACAAATTTTGAAATCTCCGAACGATTTCCAAAACACAGAGTTTTGGAAATACACAAACGAAGTGAGCGTAAGTGATGTGAAGTTTTATTTTTTGCATTTTTAAATTTGCTTATATTTTTAATTTGACTTAATGAATTAATATTAAATTTAATTTTCTGAGTAATTCGTTTAAAGTATTCCCTTAGACATAAATAAATTTTTTGAATCCAAAAACTCCTTATCAAGTCCCAAGTCCTTATAAGAATACCCGAGTGCAAGCCCCAGCAACTGAGTAACATAAATCACAGAAATATTAAATTTTTTATTAAATTTTTTTTCAATCTGCTTTTGCCTCATATCAAGGTTGCTCTGGCATAAAGGGCATGCGACAATAATTATTTCCGCTCCAGCATCCTTTGCGTCAGTTAAAATTTGAGCGCACAATTTAAACGAAATATCCTGATTTGTTATTGAATATGAAGCGCCGCAGCACTTTGTCTTTGAATTCCAGTCCAAAATTTCTGCACCCGTAACTTTCACTAATTCGTCCATTTCTGTAGGATTTTCAAAATTTTTTGCGTGTGTGATTTCAGGCGGGCGCGTAAAAACGCATCCGTAGTAACATACTGCTTTCAGACCGTTTGCTTTTTTTGATATTCTGCTTTTTATTTGAGCAATGTGTTCATTTAAATGAGTCAATGGCTGTATAATTTCAATATTTTTTATGGCATCACCGTATTTAACACCCGTTGATTCCTCTGCTTTTTTTCTTTGTTCTTCGTCATTTTCAAAATCGTGTCTGGCAAATATAAATCTGGAATAACAGCCCATACAGGGAACTATCAGCTCCTTAAGTTCCTGCTCTTTTGCGAGAGATAAATTTTTAAGTGCAAGTGCATCAGCCAAAAGAAGCGATGAACTGTGCGCAGGACTTGAACCGCAGCATATCCAGTCCTTTAATTCCTGAAGTTCTATGCCCAGCGCTTCATAGACCTTTTTGGTTGACATTGCATATTCCTTTGATGTTCCGCTGGCAGAACATCCCGGATAATATCCTTTTTTAATCATCTTTTTGAATTTTTATTATAGTTTTTGTTCATATATTTTACTTCTATACCTTACAATTACAATCTTTAATAATTTATTCTCAAAATCCACATCTATTAATGCTCTATAATCACCTATCCTGAGTTTGTAAACATCGTTTCCTTCATAATGTTCCAAATAATGAAACGGATCAGATTTGATGTCTACTTTTCTTACTATTCTGGACGATATATAACCCGGTAGTTTAGAGAGTGTTTGTTCAGCCCGCTCACTCCATTCAATTCCAAAAATCATTTTATGCGTATTTCTTCATAATATCTTCGTGAGAGAATGTCTTGGTTTTCATCTCCTCTCGCGCATTTTTTAACTCCTCTTTTGCCCAGTCACTAAGTTCATATTCTTCTTCCAGCAGGTGCTTTAGATAGGTCACCACGGATTTCAAATCTTGTATTTCCTTATACACTACATTTAAGGTAACATTCTCCATTTTTTGATATTTTATTTATTATTTGCTATTAAAATTATACAGTAAGTTTTAAATTTTTAAATTTAATGTTTTCATTCCCTCTCATCAATCTCCTTCACTTTCCTGAATATTTCTTTTGCCGCCTTTGCATTCTTTGACTTGTGAGGAAGAATTCCTATTTTACCTTTCAGCATTAACGGAAGTCCAAACTCGGCATCCTGAAATAAATTTCCCGTATCCATGTTGTATTTTAAAAGCATTCCCACTTCATAAAGCCGTCCGTTTTTCTCCACCGTATTAAGGAATGCCTCATTAAATTTCGTGTTGTTGTTTTTTATTCCCTCAATGTTGTATTGTATTTTTAAAACATCAATGATTTTTGGTATATTAATTCCATTGGGACAGCGGGCAGTGCAGGTAAAACAAGTGACACAGGACATTATGTCTTCATCCAAATTTATTCCCAAAATAAGTTTTCTTAAAATTTTTCTCGGATTGAAATTTGAAATTTGTGAGACAGGACAACCTGCACTGCATGTTCCACAGTTAAAACATTTGAGTAATTCGCCCTTTGTTTTTCTGATGATATTATTCCTTAAATTATTTTTATTTTCTTTAATTTCCATCTTATCTTTTATTATGGATTATTTATTAAATTTTAAATTTTTTTCTAATATAACATCTATCCCATCATCATCAATATCATCTGTGTCAAATGGTACATCTGAGACGCCAACCGGCATTTTTGTTTGCTTTTTGCTTCGTATTTCTGTTATTACAACATCTGCGTATCTGCCCTTTAACATAGTTTGTGATGCGCAGACAGCATAAAATGTCCCATACATTTCGGTTTTAATCTTATTTGCCAGTGTTTGACTTATAACTGTCTTATCTGCACCTGTATCCACAATTGCCACAGCAATTTCCTTCCCGCCATTACCTGAAATTTCTACTGCTCTATATATTCTGCCCATGTTTGCCCCCGGTTAAAATATATATTAACATATTTCTTTTTTTATAATTGTCCAAATCACCGCTGACAGAAACAATATTTCCTTCCCGCGTGACTTTTAAGTCATCATATAATTCCTTTATCTTTTTGATGATTGCTCTTATCTTGTCCTTTTCCACCTCAAAAGAGATTTTTTTAACCTCTATTGTTCGCATTACCATTTGATTTTTTTTGAATTTTAGTTTTGAATTTTAGTATTCTTTAGGACTTACGCATTTCGCTTTGTAAAAAAAACTTAAAAACCAAAAAATTGTATTGCTTTTGCGTAAGTCCTGTTCTTATTACTTTACCTGATTTTTAATTTTAACGGATTCGGACCTAAATTTTTCAGTTCTTCTGTAAATTCCTTAACAACATTTGCAAATCTTTGTCCTTCCGCAGCAGATACCCATTCAAGCCGCACCCTTCTATCATCCAATCCCGCGTCTTTAACATATTCCTTGACGCCCTTTTTATTTTTAATTCTTTTCTCGGCATGCACATTCCCGGAAATATAATGACATTCATTAATATGGCAGCCCCCAATAAAAACACCATCCGCTCCGAGAAGCAGCGCATTATACACAAATTCCGGTTCCACCCTGCCCGAACACATAACCCTTATCAGCCGTATGTTGGGAGGATACTGAAATCTTGAAACGCCTGCATTATCTGCTCCCGCATAAGAACACCAGTTACATACAAAGCCGATAATTTTTGGTTCATTGTCAGGAATTGTTTCAAGTGCTGCTTTTATCATGCTGTTTATCTGAATATCCGTAAAATTCTTCATTTTTATTGCCTTTACAGGACAAACAACCGAACATGCCCCGCAGCCCTTGCAAAGTAACGGGTTTGATTCTACAATGTGTTTTTCGCTGTCTCTGTTCATTCTAAGCGCATTATAAGGACAAACAACGATACAGTTTCCGCATGCGATACACTTTTCGCTGTCAATTTCCGATGAAACCGCCTCGGTCTGGACGATGCCTTTTGTAAGCAGAATAGATGCCCGTCCGGCAGCAGCTAATGACTGAGAAATGGACTCATTTAGCAATTTCGGTGAATGTGCGAGCCCGCAAATAAATATACCCTCTGTCGCGAAATCAACCGGACGCAATTTCATATGTGCTTCTAAAAAGAAACCACTTTGTGTTAATGGAACTTTAAGCATCTCTGACAAGTTATGTGCATCTGTCCGCGGAATTATTGCAGAACCAAGAACCAGAAAATCAACATCTGTTTTGATATTCGCATGCAGATATCTGTCCTCAACTTCAACATAAATTTTTCCCCCTTCAACACTGACATTTGGCTGTTTGTCTTTTTCATATCCAATAAATATAATGCCTTTTTCTCTTGCTTCTTTATAAAATTTTTCATTAAATCCATAAGTTCTTATGTCTCTGTAAAGCACAAAAATTTCCGTATCCGGATTTTGTTCTTTAACTTTCAATGCGTTTTTAATTGCGACATTACAGCAAATTCTTGAACAATAATTTCTTTCGTCATTTCTTGAACCGACACACTGTATCATTGCTATTCTTTTTGCATTAACCTCCTTTTTTGATAATTTTTCTTCAAATTCGGACTGTGTTAATATTCCCGGATTTGTGCCATACATAAATTCCTTTGGTTTGTACTCCTGTGCCCCGGTAGCAACTATAATAACGCCTCCTTTTAGTGTGTCTTTATTTGTATTTAAAAAATCCTGTGGATTTTTTAAAGATTGAAAATCGTAAAGATTTTCAGTATTGTTTAAATTTATTATATTAAAAAAACTTGTAGTTTTTTTAAGATTGAAAATTCCCAAAGAATTTTCAGTATTGATTGTGAAGTCCCCGACATAGCCATCAACTGATTTAATTTCCGTATTGGTATATATCTTAATCAGGTCGTTGTTAGTTACTTGAGCAATTAAATTATTTAAAAATTTTGATATATCCGGATCAGTAAGAGTATAATGTACATTTTTTAAATTTCCCCCGAGTTCAGAGTCCCTTTCAATAAGAGAAACACTAAATCCCTGATTTGCTATTTCAAGTGCGGCAGTCATTCCGCTGACGCCTCCGCCAATCACCAGCGCTGACCTGATAACATCAGATGTTGTTATCTTTAAAGGCACGGCGAGATTTACTTTTGCGACAGCCATCTTCACGAGGTCTTTTGCTTTTTCTGTCGCTTTAACCGGTTCATGAGAATGTACCCATGAGCAGTGGTCCCTTATGTTTGCCATCTCAAAAAGATACTGATTAAGTCCGGATTCAACGAGTGTTTCCCTGAAAAGCGGTTCGTGAGTTCTCGGCGAGCATGCCGCGACGACCACCCGGTTTAAATTGTACTTTTCTATTGCATCCTTTATTTTCTTTTGCGTATCTTGCGAGCAGGAGTAAGTATTTTCAGAAGAATAAACAACATTTGACAGTGTTTTTGCATAATCCACAACATCAGGAACATTGACAACTCCACCTATATTAATTCCGCAACGGCAAACGAAGACACCTGTTCGCGGTTCGCTTCCTGTTTCTCTTTCAGTAGGATGCTTCTTTTCCTCAACAAAATTTATTTTTGAATCTGAAAGCAATGTCTTTGCCTTGGATGCTGCTGCAGACGCCTGCATCACTGTTTCGGGAATATCTTTCGGACCTGAAAAAGCACCGCATACATATATTCCCTCCCTGCCCGCTTCTACCGGTGCCGTTTCTGTTGTCTTACAAAATCCATATTTATTCAGTTCAATTCCCGAGACATCTGCAATTTTTTTATTGTCCTTCGGAGGACATAAACCAACTGCTAAAACAATCATATCAAATATTTCCTGTTCTATTTTTCCGTCTTCGGTTTCATAAGTTAAAATTAAATTTTTTGAATCACGCATTTCTTCAATAGAAGGCAGGCATCTGTGATACTTTATATTCATATTTTTTGCCCGTTCAATATATTGCTCAAAATCCTTTCCGTAAGCCCTCATATCAATGTAAAATAGAACACATTCGGCATCCTGATGCTCTTTTATTATTATTGCCTCTTTTGTTGAATACATACAACAAACTGATGAACAATATTCATTTTCTTTATCTCTTGAACCAACACATTGTATAAAGCCGATCTTTTTTGGCGATTTGCTGTCGGATGGTCTTAATACGATACCATTAGAAGGCCCGGACGCGCACATCATCCTTTCGGCCTCAATGCTTGTAACAACATTTTTATATCTTCCGTATCCGTACTGGTACTTCTTACGGGCATCAAAGTCCTCAAATCCCTGTGCAAAAATTATTGCTCCCGCATTAAGTTCAGTTTCTTCATCTTTTTGCTCAAAATCAATTGCATTTGCAACACATGCCTTAACACAATTCTGCGCACATTTTCCGTGTTTTAAATAAAGACAATGTTCCTTATCAACTATGTATTTCAGAGGAACCGCCTGAGGAAACGGAATGTATATTGCCCCTCTTTTTCGCAGACCTTCATCAAACTCGTTTGGAAATTTGTTCTTTAACACACACTTTTCTGCACACAAACCACACCCCACACATTTGTCATTTATGTATCTTGCTTTTTTCTTAACTCTTACTTTAAAATTACCCGCAAATCCGTCTATTCTTTCTATTTCGGAATTTGTTAAAAGTTCTATATTCCGGTGTCTGCTTACATCAACCATCCTGGGGGAAAGAATACACATAGAACAGTCATTTGTCGGAAATGTCTTGTCTAATTGTGCCATGGTCCCTCCGATACTCGGATTTTTCTCAACAAGATAAATTTTAAAGCCGGATTCCGCCAAATCAAGTGCCGCCTGCATACCGCCAATTCCCCCGCCGGCAACTATGACCGAATGAGCCGGTTCCTGTTTTTCAGATGCAACCATATTTAAATTTTATTTTAAATTTGTAAAAATTTATTTATTTTATTAAATGAATGAAAACTACTAAATTTTATTATATGATTTCAGAACTTGCTTCTGAAATATCCGAACGAAACAGGGTGTATTTTTAGTTAACACCCTCAAATTTTGAATCCATTTTAAAATTTCATGCGGTTACAGTTTGCCGGATTTTCGTCATGTTCATTATCTCGTTCAGAAAACTTTTTCCGGACATCAATGGTTGCGGAATTTCTATCCTCTCTTTTTCAGCGGTCTCCAGCCACAGATCCATTGCTACCATCGCTTCTTTCAAAGCATCTCCTGCATTTTCTCCGAATGCAGAACAGCCGGGAAGTTCCGGCAATATTGCAATATATCCTTCATCTTCTTCGCTATAAAATATTTCTATTGCATACTTATGGATTTTATTCATTTTCTAATAGTTTATATTTTTCAACAACTTTTAAAAATTGTTTAACCTGATATGGTTTTGCTTTTCCATCAACATTTTGAAAGTTAAGCATTTCTCTGACACCGGATTTTACAAATATTCTGTGACTCCCTTTGCCTCCTTTAAATTCAAAACCGAATATATTTGCTGCTTTACAAAGTGTTTCAAATCTGACATTTTTTAGATTTCTTTTTAATTCTTCACATACGTTTTTCTTGTTTTCGGACATTTTTTGTTGCCATTCTTTATTCATCTAACCGAACCATAAAATTTAGATGTGTATTAAATTATGAATTTATAGATAAACAAATAAATTTCTGCGTTTTGCGTTTTTGTACCAATACTATACTGATACAAAACCCTTATGCCCAGTAAGGATTCTTTATGTATTTATAAACACAAATTCCTGCATATCCCCCTTCACCGATTGCCTCCGGAATCTTAAGCCACTTTTGTGTAATATCTCCTGCTGCAAAGATGCCTTTTATACTTGTTCTCATTGTTTCATCAACTAAAATTTTCATCTTGCGTTCATCTGTCTTAACCTTTATTTTTTCAAGAAAATCACTGTGCGGAACATTACCTAATGCGAGAAAAATTTCATCAAAGTCCTCTGTCTTTGTTTCGTTTGACTGGTTATTTGCGAACATTACTTTCTTAACCCTGCCGTTTTCTCCTAAAATTTCCTTTGTTTCCGTATTCCACAAAATTTTAACCTTACTTTGCGCAATATCATTTTGATTTTTTTCATTTGCCCTGAATACATCTTTCCTGTGCATTATGGATGTTTCCGCTCCTGCATGAGCAAGTCCGACTGCCCATTCAACAGCTGTATCTCCTCCGCCGGCAACTAATATCTTCCTGTTTTTGTATAAATTTGGATCTGTGAGTGTGTAATTTACACCAGTTAAATTTTCCCCCTCCACACCTGCCTTTCGCGGCTTTCCGAGTACTCCTATTGCTATCACCACCGCCTTTGCAGTATATTTATTTTTATTTGTTTCAACTAAAATTTCATCGGCTGCATCATCTCTTGTTATATTTTCAATACTCTCATTTTCTTTTATTTCAACACCTTCTTCTTTTATGTGGTTAACAAATATATCTGCAACCTGCTTTCCGGTCATATTCCTGAATCCAAGAGTATTATCAACAATCTTCCACGGAAAATTATTCATCGGTGCTCCTCCCGCAGAAGCAGCATCAATTACAAGTGTTTTTAATTTATAGCATACAGCGGTCAATGTAGCAGAAAGTCCTGCAGGTCCTCCCCCGACAACAATAAGGTCGTAATCCATTTTGATGGTTTTAAAATTTATTAATTAAAATTTAAAGTTAAAATTTAGGATTAAAATTTTAGTATAAATAATTAAAATTTAAAATATTATTAATAATTAAAGTTTATAATTAAATATTAAAAAGCAAAAATTAAGAAGTAAAAATTGTAAAATTTAACATTGCATTACAAATTTATTGTGAAATTTATTGTAAAAATTTTAAAAATTTACGATGCAAACAATGCAAGGCAAAGCACATCTGCCCCACACGCTCATACAAAAAACAAGAGAAATTTTTCTTATTATTGGTTTTGATGAGATTGAAAATCCTTTATTTATTCAGGAAGAAGATGTATCTAAACAATACGGAAAGGAAGCACCGGTAACACTTGACAGGGTCTTTTATCTTGGCGGACTTCCCGGACCGGATATATAATTAAGCGATGAATAAATTTCAAAAATAAAGGGCATTAATCCTTACATCAGCAAGAGCACAATCATTTTAAATTCAATCAAAGTGTAATTAATAAGAAATGACATCTCAAAATTTACAAAAATTGCGCCGGGAAGTTAAAGAAATAACAGAAAGAGAATGGATCAGGGACGCTATTGCCCTGAGGGATAAAAAACCGGTAGAGACCTTAAAAGTGATGTTTGACATGATCAACTTTGCCGAAAAATTATCAAAATTAGCGACAAATGAACGAAGATAAAAAACGAACACTAGAGGACATTGTAACAGATATTGCAAAAATTATGAAAAAACTTGATATTGATTATGCAATAGTAGGAGGCATAGCAGTTGTATGTTGGGGGAATATCAGAACTACGAGAGATGTTGATGTTATAATGGACTTGAAACATGAAAAAATTCAGGAATTTGTTGATGTTTTATGTGCAAATGGTTTTTCAATTGACGAGTACGAAATACAAGAAGCATTAAAAGAGAAAAGTCATTTTACTATATTTGACACGCTTTCTGTATATCATATAGATGCTAAGGGTGCTTATGGTGCAGGAGAGAAACAAACAATTAAGACCGAAAGAAAAATTGATAACAATGGCGTTGAAATACTTATGGCATCCCCGGAAGACACAATAATAAACAAACTCATATTCGCAAGAGAGCATGACATAAATGATGCAATCGGAATTTATGTAAGGCAAATAGGAAAATTAGACGAAAAGTATATTGAAGAAAATGCGAAAAAACGAGGTGTCTATGATGAACTATTAAAAATTAAAGATAAAATAAAAAAATATTGCGATTTAACAGAAGATTAACCAAAATTTTAAACATTCTCAAAAAAATTTAAAAATTTACGATGCAAACAACGCAAGGCAAAGCACATACAATCCACACGCTCATACAAAAAACAAGGGAAATTTTCCTCAGTATTGGTTTTGATGAGATTGAAAATCCTGTGTTTATTCAGGAAGAGGATGTATATAAGCAGTATGGAAAAGAAGCACCTGTAATCCTTGACAGGGTCTTTTATCTCGGCGGACTTCCGAGGCCGGATATAGGAATGAGTGATGATGATATTACAAAAATAAAAAAAATTGCTCCATACATAAGCACGGATAAATTTAAGAAAATTTTGCGGAATTACCGGGAAGGTGTTATTGAAGGAGACAATATGCTTGAAGAAATGATTAAAAACCTGAAAATTAACGCAACGCAGGCAATGGAAATCCTTGATTTATTTCCCGCATTTAAAAATATTGAACCGGTATGCAGTAGAACAACCCTTCGTTCTCACATGACGGCTGCGTGGTTTCTGACACTTGAAGCGGAGATGGAAAAACAGGCGGAATTGCCGTTAAAATTTTTTTCCATCGGATTAAGATTCAGGAGAGAGCAAAAACAAGATGCGACACATTTAAGGGCACATTACGGGGCATCCTGCATGCTCGTTGACAAAAATTTAAAGATTGAAGACGGAATGAGTGTTGCAGAGAAAATTTTAAATGAGATGGGTTTTGCGAATATTATTTTTACCAAAAAGAAGGCGACATCAAATTATTATGTGCAGGATAAAGAGTATGAAATTTTTTCAGGAGGCATAGAAATTGCCGACTGCGGAATGTATTCAAGAACGGCTTTGAAAAATTACAATATTCCGGATGATGTGGATGTTTTTAACATCGGCTTCGGACTTGAAAGAATTTTGATGGTCAGGAACAATATCGGTGATGTCCGAAAGGTCTTATATCCTCAGTTTTATGAAGATGTGCATTTAAGCGCTCAAGAAATTGCCAAATCAATAGGTCTGCTATCTGTTCCGGAAACAGCTGAAGGAATAAATATTGCCGGCAAAATTTATGAGACGGCAAAAATTCATGCTGATGAAAAATCACCCTGTAAATTTTTGTGTTTTGAAGGAAATTTAATGAATCGCAGGATTAAAATTTCTGTATTTGAGGACGAAGAAAATAAAAATTTGCTGGGTCCGGCGGCACTGAATGAAATTTATGTTCTGGATGGAAATATATATGGAATTCCCGGGGATATTGAAAAATTCGGGGAAGAAGGAAAGAATATAAAAGAAAAAGGAATAAAGGCAAATTTAAATTTCCTGTATGCAATTTCAAATTATTTTGCGAAAGAGATTGAGAACAACGTTAAAGAAGGACAGAAGGGAAAATTTACCTTTGAAATCAAGATGGCTAAAAGTCCTTCCGATGTAAATATAATGATTAAAGGAAGGGCAAAAAGGTTTATAAGTAATGAAAATAAAAGAATTGTTTTGAAGGGGCCTGTTTTTATGAGTGTTGAGGTTGAGATTGAATAATTGTTTTTAATGCTCTGGTTGATTAGGTGTCCTTAAATTTATGAAATTTTGTGAAATTTAAAATTTTCCTTCATTGATTTTAAATATTTGGATTCATAAAGGGCACCATAGAAATGAACCACATAATAGCAATTACAAACATAATAACCATCAATATAATCAATGGGATTAACCATGTAAGTATCGCCTTTCCCGTTGAATATTGGTGTGTTTCTTTTAATGCCAATGTCAAAAGATATAATTCATAAATAAGTACAAAAAGTGCTAAAAGTCCTCCGAAAAATGGAATTATCCCTAATGCAGATGTTATCACTATACAAGGAGCATAAAATAAGGCAATAAGATATGTCTGTGTTGTGAAGTTTCCTTCGCCTTTAAACAATTTTGCAAATAGATAGTTTATTCCGGAGAATATTAAAAATATAATTGGAGCATATATAACGCCAGCTACAAACGAAAGTGCCAAATATTCCGGTAAAGATAAAGGCGTTCCAAAAAAGTCGCCATAAGGAAACGAATGAGTATATGAGGATGGCAAGGAGAGCAATGTTCCCATCAAAGAAAGCAAAATATAGTTAGCAATTATGCCAAAAATACCTGCAATAACTCCCGCAACAAATATTATCTTTATTGCCTTTCCTAAACTCGCGTATGCTTTTTCTTCAGCAAATACCTCTTTCGGTTTGGTTAATACATTTATCCACTTCTCAAATATTTCAATGGTCATTTTAATTTTGTGAAATTTAAAATTTTCTTTCATTAATTTTAGGTGCTGACCCACTAAAATTGGGATAATTATATATTTGTTTTTTTGCCAATATTTTTATAAATATGGTGTTTAAAATTAAATTTATAATATTCAATTTTGAGATTTCTTTTAAGCAGATTTTTAAAATATCTCTCGCAAATTAATTAACCCAATTTAAAGGGATGAGCACCTAATTTTAAATATTTGGATTCCTAGATGATATTATGGACATAAACACAACAACAAGTACAATAATCACAACAATTATTATTATAAGCATAGGAATTAGCCATGAAAGAATAGCTCTTGCTGTTGAGTATTGATGTACTTCTCTTAATGCTAATGTTAAAAGATATAATTCATAAAATACGGGAAATATAATAATTGCTCCAATAAAAGGAAATATGCTTATTGCTGCTGATATTAGCATACACGGAGCAGAAACCAATGCAGCAAGGTATGTTTGTGTTGTGAAATTTCCTTTACCTTTAAGCAATTTTGCAAATATATAATATATTCCGGATGTTATTAAAAGCCAAATCGGAGCAAATATAATGCCCATACTATAAAAAGAGAAAACATCAAATAAAATAAACGACGCAACCAGATGAAAAGTACCTGCAATAAGTCCTGCAATCAAAATTATTTTTATTGCTTTGCCTAAACTTGCATTTCCCTTTTCCTGTGCAAATACCTCTTTTGGTTTGATTAATACATTTATCCAATTCTTAAATATTTCAATAGTCATTTTTCAATAGTCATTTAATTGGTCAAAATTTAAAATTTTCTTTCATTAATTTCAAGTTTTACTTTTTGAAAAATTTATTTCGTTTTATTGGGCAGGTTCCATATGGACTGAGGACATGATAAATCCGTAAATATTGTGTTGATATGCTAAATAGTGTTCATCCACAAAGTATATGATTTATCTGAAACTTTGAGTTTCCGAATATCTCCAAGCTTACGCTTGTAGACTGAAAAAATTTTAACTTTTTCAGAGTAATTACAAAATTTTATAGATTTTGTAAGATTGAAAATCCAAAGATTTTCAGTAATTATTATGTTTTTATCCTCACTTCGTTCGTAAATAAGTTCGCTTCGCTCTCATATTTTCAAAATCTTTGCGATTTTGAAAATAACCTCACTTCGTTCGGATATTTAGTCGCTTTGCTCCTAAATGACAAAAATTGTGAGTTTATGGATGGACACTAAATAATTCAATTTTCACGCCTAATTGACCTGTAAACATAACCTCACTTCGTTCGGATATTTACTCGTATAACTCGTAAAAGGACAAAAACTAATATTGGGCTGCATTGTTATAATCGCAAAAAATTACTAATTTTTCAAGCGATGGTTTTACATTTTCTCAAGCGCTTTTATTCTTTCTTCTATAGGTGGATGTGTACTAAGTAAATTATTCAGTGATTTTTCTCCAAACGGATTTGAAATATATAATGATGCTGATGTTTTATCCGGTGATTTCATCGGTTCTGCCAGGGATATTTTTCTAAGTGCGTCAGCAAGTCCTTTTGGGTATCTTGTTAGAAGCGCACCACTGGCATCTGCCAGATATTCCCTTTTTCTTGAAATTGCATATTTAATCAGTTGGGCAACTATTGGTGCAACGATTCCGAGAATTACAGCGATTATTATCAATGGTCCTGCACCCTTACCTCCTTTTCCCATTCCTTTTCCAAACCTCCCCATACGTGATGCAACGCCTGCAAGAATTCCTATAGCACCAATCATTGAAATTACAATTAAAGTGTATCTTATATCAAAATTTTTTATATGTGAAAGTTCATGAGCAATAACACCTTCAAGTTCAAGTCGGTTTAATTTTTCAAGAAGCCCGGTTGTTACAGCAATTGAACTGTGTTGCGGATCTCTGCCGGTTGCGAAAGCATTAGGAGATGGATCTTTAATTACATAAATTTTAGGCATCGGAATTCCCGCTGCGATACTTAAACCTTCAACAGTGTTAAAAAGATAAAGATAGTCGGTTTTTTTTACTTCATGCGCGCCATTTATACTTAATATCATTTCATTTCCAAGAAAATAATACATGGCACCAGTATAAATTAAGGTAAGAATCATTATAAAAATTGTTCCCCTCGTTCCGAGTCCTATGATTTCACTAATAATAGATCCTAAAATAAACATTATCACAAAAAACAGTATGGACAAAAGCCACGAGTTTCTTTTGTTTTCCTCTATCTGTTTGTAAATTTCCATTTTAATATTTAAAGTAAGATCAAAATTTTAGTTATTGTTCCGAATATAAAACATTTCAAAGAAATGTCCGAAGAAATTTACATGTTGTTGTTTGTGTATTGTTATTTAAAATTTTATAAATTTTAAATATCCGGATGATAATAGGGTTATTTAAAAACACATTGTTTTTCCCATTTGGGAGATATTCAATTTAGAAACTAACTTTAACAGGTTCTCTTTCAACACCTTCTGTTTTAAACAGCACCTCTTCTTTAAAACCAAAAACTCCTGCAATTACGTTGTTTGGAACTTGCTGAATTTTTATGTTGTAGGTCATTACAGAATCATTGTAAAATTGTCTTGCATAAGCTATTTTGCTCTCTGTTCCCGATAGTTCCTCCTGCAGCTGCATAAAATTCGTACTTGCTTTAAGATCAGGATATGCTTCTGCAACAGCAAACAAACTTTTTAAAGCACCGGTAAGCATATTTTCTGCGTCAGCATGTCCCGCAACCCCTTGCGCGTTCATTGCATTTGCTCTTGCTTTTGTAACCTCTTCAAAAACACCTTTTTCGTGTTTTGCATAGCCCTTTACCGTTTCAACAAGATTTGGTATAAGATCATATCTTCGCTTTAATTGAACATCTATCTGTGACCATGCGTTTTTTACTATGTTTCTTAAAGATACAAGGCTGTTGTAGACAATAACAACCAATATTCCTATTACTATCAATCCAACCAACAATATTACTAATATATCCATTTTAATAAATTTAATAATAATAATTTAGATAGAGGTATATTAAATTAAATAATTTAAGTGATTTCGCTTTCTCCAAATAACCATAACAACCCGGATATATTTTGTTTCTGCTGCAAATTATTATACGAAATTTAAACAGATAATAACCTAAATTTCCCCCCCATCCAGAATTTCCAGAAATTTCCCAACGCTTTCCTTCGGAATTCTCGCCCCCGCCGCAATGCTGTGCCCCCCTCCTTCACCGCCCACTGCCTTACATCCTTCCCTCATCATATTTCCCAAATTCGTGCCTTTTTTAACTATGTCCAAATTTGCCCTCGCCGAAATTTTTTTCATAGTTGAGTCCTCGCTGTCATCCGCAAGTCCGATAATAAATTTATCCCTGTTTAAATTTGATTTAAATCTGAAATCAATGATTTAAAACCCGTAGTATTTACCCAAAAACTGCTGGGATTACGAGTTAAACATTCCCCAATCTCTTTCTTTTGTGTCATCAATTTATCTCCTCCGATTGCATCACCTAAAAGAATATTTGAATAACTTCCGTCTAAAAATGCAATATACGAAATATTTTTATTTTTTTCTTTCAGACCAATAATTTCAATTAGTTCAGAAATTTGGCTATTTTGTGCGCCGCCGGAAGTGTTTAAGTGCTTTGCTTCGCATAAAAAGACATTTTTACCACATTTGATAATCAAGTCCAGTTTTTTATTTTGTTTCTTTGTAGCTAATTCAATGTTTAAATTTTTTCGGACATTTGTTACACTAAAAATTTTTGAAAATTTAGCCGCACATTTTTGCTTATTAAAAAACGCTTCCCATGTTTTTACTTCCTGAAAACCGTATTTTTCTAAAATATTCAAAAGTTTATTTTCTCCACCTTCTCCTTTCTTGCGGGCGGAATTTGAATCTATAATCGCCTGTACCCATTCTTCAGGAACCGCTTCATTTAAAATTCTTTTATCAAAATACCTCTCTGCGATTTTTTCAAGCAAAACAATATCTTTTTTAGCAAAATCCAAAAAGCTATCACATGCATTTATAAAACAACCAAATTCCGAACAGTTAGAAAATTTTCCCATTATTTTGGAAAGTTCCAAAAAATATTTTGCGATAACTTTCTTGTTCTCCTTTTTCTTTTGTAATGTCCTTATTGTTATCAGGATATTTTTAATTTCTTTAGTGTTGGCAATATATTTCTGCAGTTGCGGGTGCTTTTCGTCAAAAACATAAAAATCGTCCAAAATCTTTTCCTGATTATTCCGGGATAGTGCAAAATAGCGAAGATTGTTTTGAATTTTTTTCATAATATATTTTATTTAAAAATTTATAGGTCGTTTCAAAAGAAATTCTTTTTCTGTTATTGTCTCTAAAATTAGTTAAAAAAAATGAAAAATATTTGTTTCTCTCTTGATTTAATTCGTCATTAAATTTCTTCATTAATTCTATTTGTTCGTTAATCGATATTTCTTTTCTAAAAATCAAATACGCCATATTTCGTGAGGTCTTTTTTCCGACAAGTCCGTTAATTCCATATTTTCTTATGTCTTCAAGTTGAATTTTCTTTCCGTTTTTGCTGTCTATTGCCCTTAAAAACAGAATATTCTTTTCCAGCAATTTCTTTAAGTCCTGACTGATGCGAAATGTCTTTTTGTCCTTAATATTTTGGAGTGCCATTTCTACCTCATATTCGCCAGATTGCAGATAGTCCTCAGTTAGACGGAAAACCCCCAAATCGTTTTTGGTATTTTTAATCCTGTCAATAAAATCTCCTCCTAATTGCCAGTTAAATTTTTTTTCAACTGTGAAAGTTATTTCCTTTTTTTCCGGAAAAATTGTTGCGAAAATTTTATTTTTGTCCAAATCATCTTTCTTTCTTTCAAAATAAAAAGATATTACATTGTAGGTTGTATCCTCAAAGACCTGTTCTGAAAAAATATTTAATTCTACGATATTAAATTTATCAAAAAATAAATTTCTGATTTTTTTTGAATTTTCCGCACAAAGAAAATTTAACGGGACAATTAAAATACCTTTTTCGCAGTTCAAAATTGAAAATATTGAGACCTGGTATAGATCTTCAAAATTAGAATAATCGCCGGAAAAAAATCTTTCTTTTGTTTTTTTGTCCGCTTTGTTTTTATGTAAATAAGGTGGATTAGTGCAGACAAATTTATATTTTTTGGGGGAGTTTATTGAATCATTATAAAAAACACCAACATTATTCGCATATTTTTTATCACAGTCAAAACCTATAACATTTTTAGCGCCATTCTTTTTTGCCCACTTAATCAAATCCAAGTTTCCTGCAAAAGGGTCTGTAACCTCTTCATTTTTAATAAATTTTTCCAATCCCTGCAAAATAAAGTCCGAATTTGTTGTAAAAAATTGCCCTAATTGTTGTTTCATAATCGTTATAGTTTATCTTACCTGCATTAAAAATATAATAACAATTCATAAATAAATTAAATATCAAAAATTAAATTTGCATAAATACACCTTACACTTTTAAATTTCCCCCCCATCTAAAATTTCCAGAAATTTCCCAACACTTTCCTTCGGAATTCTCGCCCCCGCCGCAATGCTGTGCCCCCCTCCTTCACCGCCCAC
>JAGWDQ010000099.1:0-1946 GCA_018260615.1 Candidatus Altarchaeum sp. | reverse complement strand
CCTTCGGAATTCTCGCCCCCGCCGCAATGCTGTGCCCCCCTCCTTCACCGCCCACCGCCTTACATCCTTCCCTCATCATATTTCCCAAATCCACTCCTTTTTTAACTATGTCCAAATTTGCCCTTGCCGAAATTTTTTTCATACTGATGTCTTCGCTGTCATCCGCAAGTCCGATAATAAATTTATCCCTGTTTAAATTTAACGACGAATAAGACATTCCCGCAATGATTCCGACAACATTCTCGTCAATTGCACTCTTCGCATCAAAATAATAAAATTTTGCTCTCTCCTTTAAGCCGTTGAGCTTTAAGTACTCTATCCCTCTTCTTATCATAAGCCGGTGCCCTTCAAGAACAGTCAGTGCCTTTTTAAACATTTCATCCCTGTCTCCGAGACACACATAAATTCCTGTTTCAGGCATTTTTTGTCTTCCGCAGGAATTAAGTAATGTCGCAAATTCTTTCGCATCCCTCAGCAGAGTTCTTTTCTTTTCTTTAAGCAGTGTATAAACCTCTCCAATCAGTAACTTTGCAGCGTAGGGATTGAAATTTAAAAATTTTACATACAATGCGGAGAGCAGCTTTTGTCTTTCTTCAAATTTTAAATCAACATAATTAACCCAGCCGTCATCATTTCTCGGTTTTATGCCGAGAGATAAAAGAAAGTCAGATGCCGTATTTTCGCTGCCGCTTACACCGGGTATGAACGGATCAGTGGCATAAGCAAGCATATATGGCAGTGGTCTGCTTTCTCTTCCGAACAATCTTATATCTTTCTTAAATTTGAGCACTCCTTCCTTAACTCCATCCTCCAGTATCTCCCTGTTAACTCCAGTCAGGGCTCCCGAACTGTCCTGCATATCTCCTACTGCTCCGACTATTGCAATATCAGCCAGATTTTTCCTTCCCAATTCACGGGCAACAAAATAACACATTCCGCTGCCTGATACCTCAAAGGCACCGTCAATACCAAATATGTGCGGATTAACATGGTAAATTTTTAAATTTTCTGTTTTTATTTCTGTTTTTAAATACTCCTGCGGGGGAAGATGGTGGTCAATTATAAAAATGTTTTTGTCTGAAAAATTTTCGCTTATTAATTTAATTTGCCCGCTGCCCATATCAGTAAATATTATGCACTTATGTTCGGTATTTATCGTTTTTATTGTGGCACTGTCCAACTGTCTTAAAATTTTAAACTCGTAATTTTTTCCGAGAAAATTTAATAAGTCGGCGATTATTGCACAGCTTGCCATACCATCGGCATCGTGATGGCTTACTAACAAAAAGTCGTCGTTATGGTTTAAATTTTCGGCAAAATTTTTTATTTCTTTTCGTGTATCCGTATCTAATTGTTCTTTCACCATTTTAAAAATGAAATTTTTAAAATCTCCGAACAAAGTGAGGTGACGTTTCTTTTGTCTTTTGCTTCGTGTTCCTTCATTGTTTTAAATTTTTATATAATCCGCTTAATAATTTTAAATATATTTGAGCACATTTTTAAATATCTTTGCTTTTTTTCCACCATTTATCAAACGGCGGAAAAATTTCGGTGCTGACCCGCTAAAATACTGAAAACTACAAGATTTTCAATCTTTAAAAACCTGCAAGGTTTTTAAATACTGAAAATCTACAAGATTTTCAATCTTTAAAATAAATTTTAAATTGAGATAATTATTTATTTGTTTTTTAAGTTTAGTGGTTATTAATGTGTGAAATTAAATTTATAATATTCAATCTTTAGATTCACTAAAACCTGTGAGGTTTTAGCCCCCTCTTTGCAGGATCTAAAAATTTATTTACTCCTAAATCTTTCAGATTTCCGATAGATTTTTAAAAGATCTGCCGTAAATTAATTAACCCAATTTAAAGGGATGATCACCCAAAAGTTATGGTTATGTAGCATATGAAAGTAGGCCACTTATATTCTTGTAAATTATTAATTAA
>JAGWDQ010000098.1 GCA_018260615.1 Candidatus Altarchaeum sp. | reverse complement strand
GGACAAACAAATAGGGGTGACCCTCATTTTTTTATTTTTTTTTCGTGCTAATGGGATATAAAGTTAAAGAGACAATTTACCATCTTAAAGAAGGCCTTTTGCATAATTATCTGGTAAACGAACTTAAAAACCCGAGGATTCGTGTCTACCTTGCGTAAGTCCTATTTAAAATAAACTTTCTCCAATAACTCGTGCTTTCCCTCCCGGTTTTGACTCCAAAATTTCAAAATTTAATTCGCTAAATTTCCCCTTAATTTTTTCTTTATTTTCAGGCAAACATAAAACATGAACATTCGGGCCTGCATCAATAGTCAAATAACATTCTGTTCCGTTCTTTCGCAAATTCCATACTTCCTTAATAATTTTCAATGTCTCCGGCTCCCAGTAAAACAATCCCGAATTCATCATCACGGTGTGCATAGATATACAATCCTTTTCAGCATAAGTTCCAAGCATTTTCAAATTTTTTTCAATTATACCTTTTCTTACAAAATTTAAATTTTCACTAACTTCGGCAAGCCGTGCATAAAAATAAGGATTAAATTTTTGCATCCCTTTCGTTGAGGAAATTTCTTTTCTTTCATTCCTAATGATAACTACTAAGTCATAAATTTCAAAATGTTCTGCAGGAGCAAGTGAGACAGCATAAGAGTCGTCATTAGAGGTTCCCATCAGCCATTCTGTGAATCCGTCGGGAATAGACCTGCACGCCGAACCGCTTCCCAGTCGTGCCAGTATGCTCAATTCCTTTTCACTCAAATTTAAATTTAAGGCGGATGCACTTGCCATTGTTAATGCGGCAAATCCTGACGCCGATGATGCAATCCCGCTAGACATCGGAAAATTGTTTTCACTTACAACTTTTGCCTTTAAGACATTGCTTGCTAAATTTCTAAATTTATCCAGATGTTTAACTACTCTTTCCTTTGCTGTTCCTTCTGCAACCTCTTTGTTAATTATGACAATATCGTCATCAAAATCATTGAATTCAACTGTTGTTTTTGTCCATAAATTTCCCAGATTCATTGATATGCTGTTATTGAGCGGAATTCTCAAGTCCTCATCCTTCTTTCCCCAATATTTAACAAATGCAATATTCGGGTGGGCTATTGCTGTTGCTTTAAATTTCATTTTTGATAATTTTTATACGGTTTATTTTAAAATAGGTATTAAATTTTGTTTTGATGATATAAAATTTTTTAAGGTTTACTGATTTTTAAGGAAATTTATAATTTGTTAAAATAGTAATTTATAATTCATTAAAATTAAGATAAAAATGCAATACACAAAGATAGCAGAAGACCGAATTGGTGTGCTGATAGGAAAAGACGGAGAAATAAAAAAGAAAACAGAGGAAAAAACACATACAAAAATTTTAGTCACGGGAACAGATGTAACTATTTCCGGTTCACCTTATTATGAAATGCTTGCAGAAAATGTAGTTGATGCAATAAGTTTGGGATTTAGTCCGGAAAAGGCATTATTATTGACAAAGGATTATAAGGATTACACTTATGAATTCATTCCTCTGTCTGAAAAAAAATTTCTACCCGTCAGGGGGAGGATCATAGGAACAAACAGGAGTGTTCTGGATACCATAGAAAAAATTTCAGAGTGTTATGTGTGCGTGGGAAAGGAGGGCATAGGCATAATTGGTGATTATGAGGATGTTGAAGATGTAAAAGAGGCAATATTGATGCTCATTAATCACGGAAAATCCGGAACCGCATACGGATTTTTAGATAAGAGAAAAAAACAACGTAAAGATAAAGAAATGAGGAGGGTAATAAATCGGGAAGACGAATTAGAATAAAAAACAAAATATTTTTTGATAAAAAAATCAGAATAATACTCACACAATAACCTCGCTGTTCACCTCGCTGTTGCTCGGATATTTTCAAATCTCTGCGATTTGAAAATGCTCGGATATTTTCAAAACCTTTGGGTTTTGAAAAAGCCACAAAGTCACAGAGCAACATCGCCCTTTGTGTCTCCGTGTCTTGGTGCGATTTTCAAAACGCGGAGTTTTTGAAAATATCCGAGCAACAGCGAGGTTAGAGAACAATAAAACGAACTTTCCTGTACGATAAAAAATTGTTACCTGCTGATAAATTTATATATTTTCTTTTAGATGTTCCGGAAAAACGGAAAAATTTTAGAAACTTTCCGCAATAAATTTTATATGTTCCTCAACAAGTGATTTTGTCGGAAGCAATGTCAGTTTCTTTATGTCTCTGACTATTTTGTGAGATAAAAATTTTAATTCATCGCCGGTAAATTCAGTCATTTTTCGGTAATCCTTTAACTTATGAGAAATTTCATCCTCTGTCCAAATTTCAATGTCATTGTCGCAATTGACCTTTAATTTATCATCAATATACACGGCAAATATATTGGCAAGTTTTTTGTCATCGTTTTCTAAAATTTCGCAGACCATATCCTTTATTTCGGTTGTCGTAATACCTTCATATAGTCCCGATTTTAGTTCTTTTAATACATCAACCGCATCCTCTATTTTTATACCTGCGGAAAGCAGGTCATTGAGCAATCTGCTCTGGGAAAATTTCAGGGTAATGCCTTTTCCCTTTACGGATATATTTACTTTCGCAAAAATTTCGCTGTTTTCATTATTTTTGCCATCAATAACATCCCGGATTCCCGAGGGAGATAAATTTATTGCAAGAAAATTTAAATTATAAAAAGCAAGCGGCCTTCTTCCGTCTGTCCGTTCAACCCGTTTTTTGATTATTCCGCCTTTATATAATTCACTTAAATATTTGTAAAGGGTTGATTTTGATGTTCTGGGAAAATTTTTCTGAATTTCAGAATACGACTTTTCACCGTCTTTCAGTATATTTACGACCAGCAGTTTTGTTTTTGTTCCTTTTCCAAATACGGAAATTTTTTTTGAATATTCATCAATTGGCAATGGCATTTTAAATTAATATTTAAATTTTATATTCTTTTTTGTTAAATTTATATATCATAAATAATTATGTTTTATAAATATATTTAAAATTTATATGGATAATGTAAAATTCAGGAAAATAAAGAAAGAAATCAGAATTCTCGGAATAGATGACGGACCATTTGATTTCAGAAAAGACAAGAAAGCAATCATTATCGGAGTGATGTTCAGGGGTGGCTCATTTATGGACGGGATTATGAAGAGAGAAGCAGAGGTTGACGGAAAAGATATAACACAGACAATAATTGACATGCTGAAAAAGACGAGACACAAGGACTTGCGAATAATAATGCTTGACGGGATCACTTATGCCGGATTTAACATTGCCAATATTAAACAAATTTTTAAGGATACGCATATTCCCGTAATTGTAGTTGTCAGGAAATTTCCAGATTTTGAAAGAATAAGAAATGCGTTAAAAAATTTCGCAGATTTTGAAGAAAGATGGAAACTGATTGAAAGTGCGGGAAAGCCGAAAAAGGTCAAAGTTAAGAGTGTTGACGGAAGAAAAGGATATTTATACATTCAAAAATGCGGGATAAATTTAAGCGATGCGAAGGCAATTGTTAAAATTTCAACAACACGCGGGTTAATTCCGGAACCGATACGACTTGCACATATAATTGCGAGCGGGATTGTTTTAGGAGAATCACATGGAGATGCTTAAAAATTAATATTTTAGAATACTAATTGTAATTGAATTTTAAAATTTATGCTATCAAACAATGGAAACAAATTTAAATGACTTACTGGAAAGATTATCCAAAGGCAAAGAACCGTTTGCCATAATCAAAAGAAAGGGGGATATAGATGCATTGGTATTTGAAGGAAAAGCAACAGAATTAGATAACCTTGATGATATTCCGAGAAAAAAAGGAATTGTAAAGAACGAAATATTTGACACGATTAGTGCGATTCCTTTCTCACAGATAAAAGAGAGAAATTTTAAGGCACACGACGATGGAGCAAAAATTTTATGTATTGACATTGAAAGACAATTAAATGTATCATTAGAAGAACTCTATAAATTTCTCCCCGCTGAAAAAATTGAATTAGAAAAGGAATGGAAATATAATTATTCCGATGAGGAATACGAAAGGATAATAGAAAGTGTTATAAAAGATGAGATTGGTAATGGAGAAGGTGCTAATTTTGTTATCCCAAGAAAGGGAACTGCCAAAATTAAAAATATGTCAGTCAATAAGGCATTAAGTATTTATAAAAATATTCTGATGAATAAATCCGATAGTCACTGGAATTTTATATTTTACAATGGCGACAGATTTCTGATCGGTGCAAGTCCGGAAACACATATTTCCGTAAAGGATGGCAGAGTAAAAATGCTTCCAATCAGCGGAACATTCAGAAAAGAATCGGGAGAGAAAATAAATTTAAGGAAAGTTAAAAATGACTTTCTAAATTTTCTTTCGGATAAGAAAGAGATTAATGAGTTATTCATGGTATTAGATGAGGAATTAAAAATGATGGCAAAGATTTGCGCTCAAGGCGGAATGATAATAGGTCCTTTGTTAAAAGAGATGTCAACAGTTATTCATACAGAATATTTATTAAGCGGCAAAAGCGCTCAAGATATAATTGAAATTTTAAGGGACTCAATGCATGCTGCAACTGTTACGGGAAGTCCTCTTGAAAGTGCCTGCAGGGTGATTTATAAATACGAAGGGGAAGACAGGAGATATTACGGAAGCCCGATAGTTCTTATAGGAAGGAATGAAGAAGGCATGGAATTTTTGGATAGTCCTATTTTGATAAGAACTGTGGAAATTGATGAGCATGGAGAGATTTTAACAAGGGTTGGTTCAACTTTCGTAAGGGATTCTGTTCCGTCGGAAGAGGTTGCCGAGACAAAAGCAAAAATCAAAGAGGTCATGGATGGTGTTCAAAGCCATGCAAAAAGCACACCTTTAAAAATTTTACCTTATGTTGGAGAAGACGATGAAGTGCTTGAGAGGTTACAACAAAGGAATCAAAAATTATCCAAATTCTGGTTTTTCAGTCAGGAAGGTGAAGCTAATATGAGCGGGCAAATAAAGGGCAAATGTATCACAATTATTGATAATGAAGATGATTTTTGTTATATGTTAAAACACATATTATCAAAGATCGGAGCAAAAGTAAATATCATCAGATACGACAAATACGATTTTGATGATGATTGGAGTGACATAACAATAATTGGCCCGGGTCCGGGAAATCCTAATGATATGGAAAATGAAAAAATGAATATTATTGCAGACATTACCAGGAAATTTATTAAATCGGGTAAAAAATTTATTGGTGTGTGCCTGGGGCATCAGTTTATCTGCAAGTCGCTCGGAATAAAGGTTGTCCGAAAGGAAAAGCCATTTCAGGGAGTGCAGGAAACAATTGACTTATTTGGCAAAAAGGAAATTGTCGGGTTTTACAATACTTTCGCCGGAAGGTATGAAAGAGAATTGGACGGAGTAAAAATAAGTTATGATAAACAAACAAACGAGATACACGTACTGCGCGGAAGAAATTTTGTCGGATTCCAGTTTCATCCTGAATCAATTTTAACGCAGAACGGGATGGAAATTTTGAGGAGTGAATTGATAAATCTGATGGAAAAATAATTGTCTGAAATTTTACTTACAAAAAATTTAAAATTAAAATTATTTAAAGAATTAAAATTAACTTGACTTTGTCAGATTAAAATTTTAAATGCTTTATACTGAAAACATTGAGTTTTCAATCTAAAAAAATCTGTGTGATTTTTTTATTGCTTAAAAATAAAAATTTTAAATTCGTATTTCGGCAATTTTCGGCTTTAAAAATTTTAAATTTTTAGATGATGTTTTGAAATATGACAAAGTCAAGTTAATTATTATGTAATTATTCAAACAGATATTCAAATTTCAAAATAACCTCACTATTGTTCGGATATTTTTAAATAAATTTAAAAATGGCAAGACCAATTAAACTGGGGACAAAAATAACGGGAGATGATGCAGTAAGGTTTATAGAAGAAATGGACAGGATAGAGTCCCTGAAGCCAACAGATAAAGAATATATAGAAAGAAAGAAATACTTTGCATACTGTGAAAAACTCGCGAGGCAGGTAGGGGCGGTTTAATCAGATTCAATGATATCGCGATACATTAACACATTTTTTTCTTCTTTTGTCTTTGATTTTATTCTCTTGCTTTCATTTTTTCATCTTTTCCATCGCCATTCTGTGTGCCTCAAAATAATTATTTACCAGAATTTTCCAGTCACAAAATGTTGCCAATTCTCTCGCCCTCATCCTCGCCTTCACCCGTTCATCGTCTGAGAAATTTAAAATTTCCAAAATTTTCTTTGTTAAATTTTCAACAACATATTCATCATCTTTGCCCGTTCTCTGAATAACATATATTCCTCCTCCGTCTTTCTTTTCTATAAAATTTCCAAAACCGGCCAAATCAGTTGTTATCGTAATTACCCCGTATTTTGCCGCTTCAAGCGGAGTATATCCCCACGGTTCGTAATACGATGGAAAAATTCCCATATCAAAGGCAGAAATTGCTGTATAGTAATCAAGATTTATAAACATATCTCTCGGTGAAAGATAAACGGGATAATTTATGACTTTAACTACATCTTCCTCTTTATTTTCCAGGCCATCTGCCTTTAATGACTTCAAAATTGCATCGGTTTCAGACCTTAAATCAAACGCACTTATCGGAGGATTTTGTCCCCTTAATTCATCAAAATGGGCAAATACATCTCTGCAGGCGTTTATAAATTCGTATGAAAAAAATTTACCGCACTCATTACTTTCATTCGGTATTTTGTTTATCTTTCCGCTTACTATATTCGCGATTATTTTGTTTCGTATGTTAAAAATTTCATTATCCACCAGACCTTCAATATTTTCATAAATCATCACATTTCTCATAACCCTTAAATTTTCACCTTTAACATCCGACGGAATGAAGAAAAATGCAATAACCGCATCAAAATTTAACCGCTCGTTCTTCTCTTTTGCTTCCTTAAGTTTTCGGTTTAAATTTCCTAACGCCTTAATAAATATATCAATCCCTTTGTTCCTGAATTCGTATCTGCCTGAAATAAAAAGAGTTCGTATTCTGTTCGTATCAATGTTATAATATCTCAAAAAATAGGCATTAAGGAAACTTCTCATGAACTTTCTGTTCTCCCTTCGCCTTATTGTAATTTCATCTATGGTTATGCCCGGCTCAATGTCAATTCCGTTCGGAAGAATGATATCCGGCTTTTTGTGCAGAAAATACTCTGCTTCTTTACCTGTTACCTCGCTTACAGTTGAAAATACATCCGCATTAGTGGCACTTGCGATTTCTATTGTATGTTTATCTGCAATTCCAAAATTTCTGCTATCTTCAACAGGAAATGTCTGACCTTTTGACAGTCCTTCATAAATTTTATCATATAAGTCAATTCCCATGTTTGCAAGTGTTCTTCCTGTGATTGTTGCATGTGTGGTAAAGACAGTCGCAATCAGTAAATTTTGCATTTTTAAATAAAGCAGTCCCGCTCCCGAAAGCCATTCGTGAAAATGAGCAATAAATTTATCTTCATTTGGAAAAATTTTATATATTTTTTCTATCAGCATTCCGCATGCATAACTCCACAATAATGGCTCGTCAAATTCATAAGAAGAAAACAGGGAATCAACATTATAAAATTTCCAGAGCAATTCCTTTACTTTGTCCTTTTCTTTCCAGAAATTTTTTATATCAAGCAAAATTACCTGCGGATAACCGTTTATCAGCCATTCTCCGTAATGACATTCAATTCCTCTGCTTTTTAGTTCGGCGAAAATTTTGCTTAATTCGGGATTTGGCTCTTTTTCGTTAAATTCTGCTATTGCAAGTTTCGGATTATAGAATCCGAGCATTGTGTAATTTTCCCTTCCGTAATGTTCTACAATGTAGGGTGCTTTTGTCTTTAATACTGTATAAATTCCGCCGACCTTGTTGCAGACCTCGTAAGAAATTTCAAAGAGTTTCATTTAGATTAGAATAAATGTCTAAAGAATTAGAAATTTGTTCTTAAATGCTCAATAAATTTAATATCCCTCTTCCCGCGAGCACTCCCGTTGCCGATTCATTAATTATATCTCTGCTTAATCCCGCCCCGTCTCCCGCTGCGAATAAATTTTTAACAGATGTCTGCATGTTTAAATCCGCAGAGGATTTAAGCATCTCCGAACGAAGTGAGGTGATAAATTTGTCAATCTCAACCCGCATCGCATAAAATTTAATTTCAGGAGCATAAAGCAATGTTGAATCACTTGCCACACCCGGAATGATTTGTATTTATTTTTTCTCTTCAATCCATGCTTCATCCTCACCATAATCAAAGCAAACCTTAAATCTTGTTAATATATCTTTCAGTCCGATGATTAATGGAACTTCATCAGTCATTGCAAGATAGGAATGTATTTCTATTTCGCGCGTCTCATTTTTCTCGTCTATTAATCTGATTTTGATTTTCCCGATTATAACATCAAGTGAGCATTCTTTTTTTGATATGATTCCCTTCACGTTGTGTTTTACAAATTCTTTATGTTCGACATTTTTCCATATTGAATACGGAATTAACGAGATAAAGGCACCCGTATCAATTATGGCATCATCGTATTTCTTACTTCTGCCATCTGCGGTTTTAAATAAGACGCCACACACGATTCTCAAAATCTCAATGTCTTTAAATTTTTCGTTTAGTTTCTTGTCCTTTATTGTCTTAAAATACAACTTAATCATTCTATGTATTTGTTTATATCAGGGATTCGCTATGTCGCAGCGATATTGAGTTATGCATCGCGGGTGCAGATTTTGGCAAATCCTGTCAATATCCGTTGATTTTTGTTTTTGGACGAAAATCAATTTGATAATCGGATAAATCTATAATATGACTACAATATAACGATTTTATATAGATATACACATACCATTCATTTTAATATATGCAACTGCCACCATCTACAAATTCTATAACAGGATATTTTGCTCTTGTTTTTTTTTGTGCAAGGTCTTCTACTTTACTTAAATTTTTACCAAAAGCTACAACCTTTTTATTAACAATTGCTATCCACATTTCAGGATATTTTTCCCACAACTCTGTCGCATGCTTTCGTGACCATTTTGCGTCATCCCAGTGCCTCTTTGGTATTTCTTCATGTATTTTTCCCATTTTCAGGATTATTTAATTAAATGATTATGTGGTTTATTAAATTAAAATTTACATAATTTAAATGTTTTATTCTACTTACAAAATTTTCTCCACCTTATCATTTTAAAAAATTTAATATCCCTCTTCCCGCAAGCACCCCCGTTGCCGATGCATTAATTATATCCCTGCTTAATCCCGCCCCGTCTCCCGCTGCGAATAAATTTTTAACAGATGTCTGCATGTTTAAATCCGCAGAGGATTTAAGCATCTCCGAACGAAGTGAGGTGATAAATTTGTCAATCTCAACCCGCATCGCATAAAATTTAATTTCAGGAGCATAAAGCAATGTTGAATCACTTGCCACACCCGGAATGACAGCATTCAGCTTTTCCAGTCCCTCCAAAATATCTGCAAGAATTCTGTGCGAGAGAGCCATTGCTAAATTACTCGGCGTAACATCTTTAAGTGTCGGCTCAACAAAACTTCTCTTTAATCGTTCCGGTGTTGACCTTCTTCCCCTTCTTAAATCACCAAGTCGCTGAATTAACGGCTTTCCTCCTCCGAGCAGGGTTGCCGTATGAGCACATAATTCCCCGTAAAGCGTTGTATTTTCCAGCGGCTCCGTTAAATTTATGCGGACGAGAAAGGCAAAATTTGTGTTTTCTGATTTTTCATTTAGTAAGGAATGTCCATTGACACATACAAAATTTTTATAATTCTCCTTAACGACAAAGCCGTGATGATTTGTGCAAAATGTCCTGACAAAGTCCCCGTATTGCTGTGTCCATAACTGAAATTTCGGGTCTCTGTTGATGCTTATAATATCATCCATAATAATTGCCGGCACCTCAACCCTGACCCCGATGTCAATTGCTCCGTATTTGGCAGAAATTTTATGTTTATTTATTACCTTGGAAGTAAATCCGACACCTATCCTTCCGGGACATAAAATTGTAAAGTCAGAAAAAATTTTTCTGTTGTTGCTTAATATAACACCTTTACAGATATTGTCTTCAACGAGCAAGTCCTGCACTTCTTCCTCTGTTAAAATTTCAACACTCTTGTTTTTCAGCTCATCCGCAAAATTTTTTATAACCTTAGTTGCTCCGTCACTGCCCATATGTCTCTGCTGAATGTCAACAAAATTTACTCCGACACTTGCTGATTTTTTCTTTAATTCGTCAATCTTTTCTTTATCGGTCCCTAACTTTTCTTTTGGTGCTCCGAATTTAAGATAAATTTCATCAACATAGTTTACAAGTTCCCATGCAGTATTTTTGTCTTTTGTGAATTCCTCCAAATTTCCGCCTATATCAGGTCTTAAATTTAACAAACCGTCGGAAAATGTTCCAGCACCTCCGACACCGCACATAATATCACAGGTTTCGCAATTCGTGCATTTTCCGGTTTCTTTCATCGGACATCTTCTTTTTTCAACTGACTTTCCCTTGTCAATGATTAAAATTTTCAAATTGGTTTTACTTTTGCACAATTCATAAGCGGCAAACATTCCTGCGGGACCTGCACCTATAATTATTACATCATATATGTCCATAATCTTAATTTTTGATTAATACGGTTTCCACTTGACTATAAATTTATGATTTGGTTGTACTTTTCCCATCTTAAAATAACAAGTAGTGTAATACAATTTTTCTTCAATATCAGAATCAGAACACTCTTTTCTTTGAATCATCTGCCCATCCTGATTACACACTTCTATAAATGGATATTCTCCTATTTTATATCCCTTTTCAAAATTTATGATAATCGTAAGATTATATTCGCAAGTGGTTTCCAGTGTATAAGATGCATACTCAACATTCTTTTTAAGCGATCCGTTATTCAGTTGTTCTTTCCTGAACGGAAATGCATTAGGACAACTCCATCCCCACGCATACTTTATTCTTGTGTTAGCAGGTATCTGCTTTCCATCTAAGGACTTAAAAATTAAATTAAAAGATATTTCATCATCCGTTGTATTTTTATCTATCGCCTCAACATTGGATATATAAATGGATTTTGGCTCCAATACTCTCGCATAGAATGTCTGTTCGAAAAATCTCTTTTTGCTCGCGAAACCTAAATCCAAATTTTTTAATTTTTTTCTTAACGGTGTTAAATTTATATCTTTACCAGCGCAGTCATCAAGCCAAAGATCCTGTAATCTGTTTTTAAAATTATCTGACAATGTATTGAGTGTTGCTTCAATGTCTTCTATTATGTGTCCATCGTTATAAATTGAAATTCTAGCCGTTGTCTCTATCACCTCATGAATTGGTTGTATCTTTGTTTCTTTATACAAACTATTTGCGTAATCTTCAATTTTTTTCTTCAATTGTTTAATCCCATCTTTTCTTTTTATTTTTTCCCTATTAAAAGGAACATATTCATAATCTTTTGAAACTATTCCTAAATCTTTTACCCCTTCTTCGAGAAATACTAAAATCTTTTTCTTATTAAGAAGAGCATAACCTGTCTCATTATATATCCAGGGAGATGTCACCCATTCATTTTTATCATTGGGATACCTTTTTGTAAGAATACCACAAAAAACATTACATTTATCTATTCTTGGAAAAATTTTCTCGGTTAATATTTTTGCTTCCGGTTTGGCGCCGGTTACAATCTCAAAATGTTTCTTTAATTTATAGGTAATCCAATCCACAATTTCCTGGTCTTTTTCATCAAAACTATGAGCAATAAATGCTTTATATTTATCAATTTTCATTTTTGCATTCCACTTGGGTTGTCCCCCATTTCATACATATTAAATTATATTCTGTCTCCTTTCATTTTATTATTAAATAATTTGATATAAATTAAAATTAACCAATATTAAGTTTAAAAATTTAAGCAAAATTTTATTGCCTCCGGAATTGCATCAACCAATTGTATTGCATCAAAATTTTCATTCTTTTTGAATAAAATTTCCCCTGCCAGTCCGTTCAGAAATGTTCCCGCACACACACTTTCAAATGGCTCATCATTTTGAGCGTAAATTCCCGCAATAATTCCCGCAAGCACATCACCCGTTCCTCCGACAGTTAATCGTATGCAGTCCTTTTCATTAAATTTAGTCCTTTCATGAATTGCAACAATATCTGTCTTTCCTTTAAGCACGATTGTCGTATTATACTTTTCCGCAAAATTTTGCACAACCTTTGCTTTGTTTTCTGTGTTTTCGTTATACAAATCAACGCCGAATAATGCCTTAAATTCTCCCAGATGCGGAGTTATGATACAATGCTTATTTAAAATTTCCGGATTTATTAACTTTAATGCCTCTGCATCAATAACAACCTTCTTTGATTTTTCAACAACATTGCTTATTAATTCCTTGCTTGCTTTTAATGAAATTCCGTTTCCAATTGCTATGCAGTCAAATTTCGCATAATCAGCCACTAAATTTTGCAAATACTCTTCATCTTCACACGGCAAAAATATCAAAGTCGGGTCAAAAATTCGTCTCTGAACAAATTTCGGGGTTGCGATATAAGTCAAATCATTAAATTTTTGCGATGCCTTTGCAGTTAAATACGGAGCCCCGATATAATCCCTGCTTCCTCCGATAACCAATGTTTTTCCGAAATATCCTTTATGTTCATCGCCTTTATACTCCTTTAATGCAGTTAAAAAGTCCCCGACACCGCACATCCGTTCAATTTTTTTTGGAATTCCTATGCTCTTAATTATTGCGTCGTTTGTTTTTCCGATTTCAAAAGAAATAACTTTATCTGCGTTAAATTTTATTTCATCGTCTCCCGTAGGAATATCAACGGCAATTTTATAACAATGTAATTCGTTTGCCAAATTTATCAAACTTTTTGTTGGTTCCCTTAATTTTCCTTTACTTCCGACACCAATCAGTGCATCAACTATAACATCAGGGTTAAATTTTAAAATTTCTTCTTTCAGTTTTTCAATTTCACTGCTATCTCTTATTACCTTTATATCAGCAAAATTTTTCAAAATGTCAAAATTTTTCTGATTTTCATAAGTTCTGTTTCCTTTTAATGACTGAATCAGAATTTCCTTTCCTTCGGCGAGCAAATGTCTTGCAGCACACAAACCATCTCCGCCGTTATTTCCTGTTCCGCAGAATATTAAAATTTTGTCAAAATTTTTGCATTCCTCTGCAACACATTTTCCCGCATTTTCCATTAAAAGCAATGTATCAATTCCAAAAAATTTTGCATTTAAATCAGTCCGTTTTGTTTCTTTTTCTAAATCCATTGTGAAAAATTTTTGTTTTGTATTTGAATCTTTCCATACTACTTAGTGCGATTTAAACAATCCATTGTGAAAAATGAATTAACTTTTTGATAATAACTTTTTGCATATTTCACATATTATAAATATATACTACTTTTATTTATTATTTTAAATACTTAATCCCCAAAACATAATTCTTTTTGTTAATAATAAATCAAAATAAAATATAAAAGATTGGCGAAAATTTAAACATTTAAACAAAATTTAAAGATATAATTTAAAAAATTTAAGATGAAAATTGTAGTTACCGGAATTCCGGGGACAGGGAAAACGACAGTTTTGGAAAAAGGAATTGCAGAATCAGAAAAAAAATACACGCATGTTAATTACGGAAATGTGATGTTTGATGAAGCAAAAAGCAAGGGCTTGGTTAAAGATAGAGACGAAATGAGAAAACTTGACCCGAAAATCCAAAAAGAAATCCAGAAAAACGCCGCCAAAAAAATCGGAAAAATGGAAAATGTTATTATAGATACACATGCTTCTATTTTGACACCCAATGGATATTTGCCAGGCCTTCCGGAATGGGTTTTGAAAGAAATTATGCCGAATACCATTGTAATTCTTGAGGCATCACCGGAAGAAATTTCAAGAAGAAGGGCAAAAGATATATCCCGAAAAAGAGACGCCGAGGATATTGAAGGCATAAAAGAACATCAGGAAATGAACAGGGCAATAGCAATGGCTTATGGTGTACTTACAGGAGCAACAATAAAAATAATACAAAATCACGATAATGGCCTGGAAGAAGCGGCAAAAAATTTAGCAAAAATTCTTTAAGAAAAAGAACTAAAAATTTATAAAAATTTAACAAACAAAATTTAAAAGCAAAATGACAGCAAAAAAAGTTGTTAAGGCAGGGGATGTGATGACAAAGGACATAATATATGTAGATGGAAGTGCAACCGTTGAAGAAGCGGTAAAAATGATGAACAGTAAAAAGGTCTTTAGTTTGATAGTAAATGCGAGAAATACAGATGATGCTTTCGGAATTGTGACAAGAAAGGATGTTGTAAGCAAGCTCGTTGTTCAGGGAAAAGACCCAAAAACAGTAAAAGTGCACGAAATTATGACAAAGCCGTTGATTACCGTCTCTCCCGGATTGAGTGTTAAATATTGTGCGAGATTGTTTTCAAAGACAGGAATCAGAAGAGCACCTGTGTTTGACGGAAAGAAGATTGTCGGAATGATTAATAATACGGGATTGTTGAAAACATTGTTGTAAAAGTAAGAAAAAATAACAAATCGCCATAAATCAAGATAAACATAAAATATAAAAAAATTTAAAAAACCAAAATGGTAGAAAAAAAGGTGGTTAAGGCAGGGGATGTAATGGCAAAGGACATCGTGTATATAGATGGAAGTGCAACAGTTGAAGAAGCGGTAAAAATGATGAACAGTAAAAAGATCTTTAGTTTGATAGTAAATGCGAGAAATACAGATGATGCTTTCGGAATTGTGACAAGAAAGGATGTTGTAAGCAAGCTCGTTGTTCAGGGAAAAGACCCAAAAACAGTAAAAGTGCACGAAATTATGACAAAGCCGTTGATTACCGTCTCTCCCGGATTGAGTGTTAAATATTGTGCGAGATTGTTTTCAAAGACAGGAATCAGAAGAGCACCTGTGTTTGACGGAAAGAAGATTGTCGGAATGATTAATAATACGGGATTGTTGAAAACATTGTTGTAAAAGTAAGAAAAAATAACAAATCGCCATAAATCAAGATAAACATAAAATATAAAAAAATTTAAAAAACCAAAATGGTAAAAAAAAAAGGTGGTTAAGGCAGGGGATGTAATGGCAAAGGACATTGTGTATATAGATGGAAATGCAACAGTTGGGGAAGCAGTGAATACAATGTTTGCAAAAAAGGTGTCTGCATTGATAGTAAATTCAAGAAATGTAGATGATGCTTTCGGAATTGTGACAAGAAAGGATGTTGTAAGCAAGCTCGTTGCTCAGGGAAAAGACCCAAAAGCAGTAAAAGTGCACGAAATTATGACAAAGCCGTTGATTACCGTCTCTCCCGGATTGAGTGTTAAATATTGTGCGAGATTGTTTTCAAAGACAGGAATTAGAAGAGCACCTGTGTTTGACGGAAAGAAGATTGTAGGGGTCTTAAGCAACTCTGACATATTCAAGACAATTGCATAAAGATAGATATTTGCACAACAAAGTTTGACAAGTGTAAATTAAAGAACAAAAATTTTTTTTTTTTTTTTACTGTTGATATGTTCCAACTTCACAAGTAAATGTTTTTCTTCGTGTTTTTGAACTTTGAAAGAGAAAGAAAAATATGTATTTTAAACCGAAGGTAGCTATAAAAAATTCAATTTACCTGCAAAGTATGTTTAGATTTATATTTTAATCGGATATGAGAAAAACTATATGCTTTTCTTCTCCAACGCTTCCTGATTTATTGATTTTACCTGATTTTACTCAACGGCGATTCATCTATTCCCATCATGTTTGTCTCTTCTTTCAATTCACCCGTGCTTATCACGAGTCCTTCTTCTCCTTCCTTTCCCTTTCCTTTTCCTGTTTCTCCCGCTGGTTGTCCGCCGGATTTAACTCCTTTTCCAATAAATCTCCGGTATGCAACATATTTGTATACTATGAATGCCGCAATCAGCAAAATTATAAAAACAGCGGCTGCAATTGCCGGCTCAATTGTATAAATATTCTTAGAACTTGTATAGGATAAGAAATTTTCCTTTTCTATTATAAAACTATGATTTCCAAATTCAGTCGGTTTAAATTTTGCCGTTCCCTTTTCATCTGTAAGCAATGTTAAATTTTTCCCGCTTGGCAGCAAAACATTAAATTTCGCATTTTGAACTGGCAGATAGGTTGCCTTTGAAAATATCTTTACTATAATCTCTCCCTCCGTATAGTCAATTATTACATTCATCTGTGCAGGCATAACTGTAAATGTCCCGTTTGCAGTTAAATATCCTTCTTTACTGCATTCAACAAAATACTCTCCGACAGCAGGTATGAATTCAACAAAATTTCCGGATTTTTCTATTTTTTCACTATTGTTTTTGTTAATAATTTTGATATTGAGCTCTGTTTTGGGTTCGGTTGTTAAATAAATCGTCTGGATTTCACCGTAAGTAAGCACATTTTTATCTATATTTATTTTGTTATTTCCGCTAACTATAATTTCTTTATTTACGGGAATAAAACAGTCCTTCTTTACGGATATATTGTTCATTAAATTTTTTATTTTGTAATATGGAGCGGCTATTTCGTTATTTACATAAATTTCTGCATTCAGAGTGGTATTTTTTGAGTCCTTTATGCGAAATCGGACGGTATCCCCGACCTTTAAATTTTTCTCATCGGGTAAAATTTCAAGAAACATTTCATCAAGTGCAAAAATTTTCACAATATTTTGTTTGTGTTCCGCATCTTCAACGGTTATTTCATACTCGCCGGACACCGGCGGAGTAAAGGAAAATTTACAGTCTTTTGTTGCAGGCATGGTGATTGAGCCATCAGGGTATTTAATTTCAATATGTAGTGAATCAATATAAATCACATCATCTGCAAAAATTTTTCCGGTGACAACATCCCCGACTCTAACATTTTTTTGAATATCAATGTTAAGTACAGGTTTATCAACTATTTCAATATCCTTTGAGTCAGTCCAGTAGTCATCTCCGCGGGATGCGGTAATTGTATAATGTCCGGGCGAGGTAAAATTTAAAGGGAAAACCAGTTCTTTTGACGAAAAAGAAAGTATGTTGCGTTGGTTTGTATCTTTGTTAAAAATTTCAACATTATAAAATTCCATAACTTTTTTGCCGCCCCACCCGGATGTTATTGAAATTTCATCCATCTTTATATATAGCTCTACTTGAGCCGAAATTTTTGCATATTGCGGAAGGTGCATGATTTCCATTCTTCCTTTAACGGGAAATTTCATCGCTTTATCGCAGTAAAATTGAGCGGAAATTTTATCATGCTCCCTGATCGTAATTGTATATTCGCCCACACCATAAGCAGAAGGAGAAAATTTAAAAATGCCGTCCATATTCGTATTATCTCTTTTAACTTCGGTCTCATCTTTAACGATAATTATACCTGCATTTTTTACTATGTTTCCGCCTTCATCTTTAATCAGCATTTCAATCGTATCGCTAAAACACTTTTTTCCATCCGGAGAAATTTCAATGTTAAATGTCCCGCCTTGCATTATGATTTCTTCGGTGTAAGTCCTTTTTTGTCCGCCAAGCCATATAAAGAATGTCAGATTATGCCTTTTGCAGTCGTACAATGATTTTTTTGTTTCAACCGGAAGCATAAAATTTACTGTTTTTGTCTCATTTTTCTCTAATTCGGATTTGTCGCTTAAAATTTCTCTTTCATCAAACAGGACATTATACGAGAATGCAATAACATTGCTATCATTATTTTTAAAGTCCGCAGACAGAGAAATATCTTTGGTATGAGTTAAATTTACATTTCCAATAATCACATCGGCAGATGCTGCTGTAAAAAATACACCGATGGATACAAAGAGCAATGCAAATATTAATGTCCATATTATAAGGTACCCTGTTAATAACTTTAAATTTTCACTGCGCCGTGTTGCCATTTGTAATTTAATTTAATTTAATAAAATAAAATGTATAAATTTAGGAATGAAATCATATTAATAAATGAATTTACATAAAATTTATTCAAAATGAAAGGAAAGATCTTAAGTGTTGTGCAGAATTCTGTTGTAATAAAGGCAGATGTTCGAACAGATACCGAAGGAATAATGGGTGGAATGAATTCAAAAGGCGAATTATATACGAACAAGTATGGGGCTTTTAATCCGAATAAACTTCTGAATTATGAAATTTTATACAACGATAAAAGTGTCGGAAAAATTTCCACCATAATCGGAAGAGTGAGTGATTTCTTTCTTGTAGCAGATATACGGGATAAAGGGATTACTTCATCTATTGTTGGAGAAGATGTTGAAATTTTAAAACAAAACAGGAACAGAAAAAAACAACAGAAATGGTCTAATCAGCCATCATATAAAGAAAGGGATAAAAGCAGACAATATGGAAGGAGCAGATAAAAAAAGGATAGAAAAAAAAGTACCTATACAAAAAAATAATGATGAATCGGAGAAGTTAGAAGAATTGTGGGCTCAATCGCTAAAAACAGACAAACCGGCAGCAGAGGAAAAAAAAGACGAAGAAAGATATCTAAATAAGTATGTTTGTCCGAACTGCAAGTCATATTTTGTTACCGACAAAAAACACGGTGAAATAAGATGTGATAAATGCGGCATGATATTAGAAGAACAGATTATTTCATCTGAAAACGAGTGGAGAACATTTGACAATGATGTATCGGGGGTTCAAAGAGCCAACGGTTCAACAAAGGAATCACTATGGGATAAAGGACTTTCAACAAGGGTGGGAGTCGGACATACCGATATTTATGGTACGCCTATACCTGTGCGAACAAAAATTAAACAGTCACGAATAAATAAACTCCAAAACAGGACTAAATTAGTAAATACAAAAGACAGAAATTTTGTTCTTGTATTATCAAAGGTTGACAGGGTTTTAAGTACCCTTAATGTCGGGAACAACATAGAATACATGAAGGATGAATGTGCACATATTTATAAAAACGCAATGGAAAAACACCTTACAAAAGGGAAAAATTTTCAGGGCATGGCAGCAGCGGTGATATATGTATTGTGCAAGGTACATAAAATTCCGTTTCAGTTTCTTGATATATGTAAAGCAGCGGATGTTACAAGACAATTAGCATGGAGATATATAAAAGATATGCAACCCGTAACTGAAGAAATGTATTCTGACAAAGTAAATATTGTGCCCGGGCAAAAAAGTCAAAATAAGGTAAATATAAATAGCTGCATAAGAAGTGTTCCCGGGGATTATCTAAGTAAATTTGCAGACAGGTGGAATCTTCCTCCGGAGGTTGAAGCAAAAGCCGGAGAAATTTTAAAATCAGTTGCCAAAAACGGTGTTTTGAGCGGAAGATCGCCGGCGGGATTTGCTGCGGCTGCACTTTATCTTGCTGCAAAAGAAAAAAGTATGGATGTTAAATTATCATTAATTAAAGAAGTAAAATATCTGACATTAAAAAGCAAGATAAAATTGCTGGAAAATTCAGTATAGGAGTTTATAAGCAATAATTTATACTAAACTTCACACCTTAAATTAAATTTATTTCAAAAAGTTTTAAGGTAAATTTAGACACTTTAAACTCTCCAATATCATTCAAAATCACAAGTGAAAATGTTCATTTACCCGGTGAATTTGGGTTATATATAAAAATAACTTTGGAAATTTGAATCAGAATATTTTAAAATTTTTCAACCCCTTTATTTTTTCAACAACATCTGCACTTAAATTTATTTCCTTTTCTACTTTAAACGGAAAATTAATCTTTCCGATGAACTCAACATACGCATTACCTTTTATCATTATGTCAACTTTCCCGTCACTTTTAACTATCTCATCCGAAATATTTAACAACCGGTTTAAATTTTCATACCTGACATTTACTTCGCTCCTTGCTATTTTTGTTTCATTCGGGGGAATTGTTAGTCGTTCGTTAAGAGAGCCATTACCAATATAAATTCCCTGTAAATAAATTTCATAGTCCGCTCCGTCAAGAACGGCGGGAATTTTATTTGGATTGTAGCACCTTAAATTTAAATTTAAAGTCACTTGCTGCATGTCAATGTTTTTTATTTCAAGACCTTCAAAGTCAATCTCAACATTTTTAAATGCCTCTTTTTCCTGAATTTGCGAAAACAGATAAGGTCCTGCGATTAGCAATATGGCCAAGACCACTAATACAAATATTCCCGCAATTATTTTTGTTTTCATTTTGAAAATTTATTAAAATAATTAAAATATCTCCGAAATTATCTTTAAAATTGGCGAAGCGTTAATTATTAGCAAAAATAACACAATTCCTATTATTGCCAATATTATGTGTCTCACAATTTCCTCATTTAAATTAAGTGAAGCAATAACTTCTTCAATCATCTTTCCCCCGTCAAAAGGAGATATCGGCATTAAATTTGTAATTCCAACAAGAAAATTTAATAAAATTATCCATCCGAGAAGTTCGGTCAAAATACGAATAAAATTTTCAAAATTTTGCAGACCTTTATTTATTGGTACTGAGTAAGTAATTCCGATATAGCCCCTTCCTTCAATGTTCGGGTGCTGTGTTGTTGTAAGCGTCCGGTTTCCCTTATTTGTTTCAAGATTCAGAGTTTTATTTTGCGATAAATTTTGCAGTTGTTTCCATGGATTTTCATTATCTATTTTGTATATTGTTGTTCCTTCACTTAAATTGGCATAATAAGCCGGACTATTATTCATAACACTTCCGACAAGCATTCCGTTATCAGGACTGTATGCAGCAGAAACGAGCAGAGTAAGGAGCAGCACGCCAGTCATTGCCACGACGAAATTTGCAAAAGAACCCATTACATAAATCTGCATTCTTTTATAGCCCTCACATTTCTTCAGACCTTCTTCATCCGGCTCAACAAACGCACCGATCGGAATTATTCCGAATGTTAATAAGCCCGTTGATTTTAAATTTATTTTGTGGACATAACTTAATATTCCGTGAGAAATTTCGTGCGAGGTTAAAAGGATAATCAATGCGATTATTCCATACCATATCGGAATGAAAATACCTTCATAGCCCAAAAATCCGAGTCCGATCTCTCCGTCTTTGATACTCGGAAGCATCGGCGATACGCCGGGAATTTCAGAACCTGCAAATATTATTTCGAACGCATGAGTTGTCAGTGCCCCTATTATAAAGGCAGGCAGTCCGAATATGCTTATTAATATTGACATGGGAAGGGTTGTCAAAATTTCCATCTGTGCGTGAGGAAAAATAATCAGATAGCCCTTAGATGCTATTGTAAATATGAGGACTGAAAAAACAACAAATATTAGATAATGATTTGGAAATTTTCTTATGATTGCCGCGACTAACAAAACAAATAGTAAGCCCGCAATAAAAAGTTCAATTGTATGAAAATTTATAAAACAGGCAAACAGTCCGAAGATTAAGAAAATAACGGATAAATTTTTTGCCCTGCCCTGTGAGGATAAGTAAAGTGCGCCAATTCCGGATAGTGATGCCACAATCGCAAAGTCGGCAATAAATTTCCATCCCGGTAGTTTACTTGCTTTCTCAATAAATTTAATTCCGTATTTTGTCCTTATCAGAAAGATTATTCCCAAATATCTCTGACAATTTCTCCTCATCAAAAATGCAGTTCCGACAAAAAACAATACAGAAAATACAAAAATGCCTAGCATTAGGTAAAAGTCCATTTTAAACAGTTAAACGTCGGGAACTTATGCCAAATTTATTCCCGCCGATATGCAGCGGACAAATTCCTTCCTTGCCTTCACATTCAACAACTTCTCCGACAACCAGAACCCTGTCATTAAATTCCTTTTCAAAGAAAAACCTGCATTCAATCCATGCCATACATTCCTTTATTCTCGGAACATTAACCTTCCCGGACTTTTCGGCGGTTAAATTTGCATAAGAAATTTTATCGTTTCTTTCATTTCCGGAATATTGGGCGCATTTCCATAAATCCGGCAAAATTTCTTCGGTTGGAATATTTACAACAAATTCCTTTGTTTCGCGAATGTTTTTCAGTGTTTTCCTTGTGTTCACCGATGAGAAACCAATTAAAGGCGGATTTTGAGATACGGGCATTATAAAACTATAAGGTGCCGCATCTGAATTTCCATTGCCGTCAATCGTTGAAATCAATACAACGGGTCTTGGTGCCAACAATTTATAAAAATTTTGTATTTCCATTTTAAAAATTGAAATTTAGATATAAACTCAAATAGGAATTAGGTTTTCAATAATTTATTAATGTGTTATGCACCAAACAATATCCATAACTGAACCGCAGTTAATACAAATCCGAGTAATGCTCCGGTTATGACCTGAAGCACAGTATGTTTTTTTAAATATATTCTGCTCCACATAACAAAGGGAAGAATTAAAGCATAAATAAAACCAATATATCCGAAGGCAAATACTAATGCAGTTGCTGGTCCCGTAACACCAATTGCATGTGCGCTTATTTTCCAGAAAAAATTTATTAAAAAAGCAATCACTGTATTGGAAAAATAGCAAAACATCAGTCCGATAGTGAGCAAAGGTGCATTAAAGAAATACAAAATAATTGTTCCCGTTAAGTAGGAAATTATGGCAAGTATGTAAGGAATGACTCTGTCTTCTTTATTAGGCAAATCGTATTCTGTGTTTTCATTCTTTCGCTTCTTTAATTCAACGGCTATTATCATGGATGCAATGGGTAAAATAGTTCCGAAAAGAAGGCATATAAATTCTATTCCGGCAAAATTTGTGTCTAATCCGTGCAGAAAAACAAAATTTAAGATGAAAAATGCTGGTATTGCCAATAATGGCGCCATTGTTATCTTTGATATAAATTCCGCAAAAGTATGTTTAAATTCTTCATTCATTTTATATGTTGTTAGATGACAGGCAAAAATATATATTTCAAATTTAAATTTTTATTATAAAGTGTAATTATTTACAGAAATAATTTACAAAAATTATAACTTTGCGCTTGTAGTCTAGTGGTAGGACTTCGGCCTTCCAAGCCGAAAACCCGGGTCCGAATCCCGGCGAGCGCATTTTAATCCTTAAATTTTGAAATTTCTTCCTTAACAACCCTGACAATCTCATCAATATCCGGAAATTTAACCTTGTTTCCTTCAAATTTTTCAACAAATTTTATTCCCTGCTTCTTTAAATTTTCAACATTCTCTGCAACAAAAGGATTATGATACATACTTATATGCATAGCAGGAACGATAATAATTTTCTTTTTACTTCCAAGTGCAGTTGTTGCGAATGTCGTTACGGAAGTGTCATCTATTCCGCACGCTATTTTTGAAAGAGTATTTGCCGTACACGGACAAATTAATAAAAGGTCGGCAATCCCCTGCACGCCGCAAAAATAAACATGCTCAACAGAACCGGAAATTTTATCTGTAACTTTGTGTTCGCTTGCCCATTCCAACGCATCCTTTCCTACAATATTCTTTGCATTTTCACTCATCACTACATACACATCAAAATTTTGTCTCCTCAACTCTCTTATTAACTTCACATCTTCAACGGCAGCGACACTTCCGCAGACCCCTATAACAATTACCTGTTTCCTGGCATCCATATTGTTGTTTATTAAATTTCACAAAAAGAACTAAATTTTTACAACACACAAAAAAATAAAAAATAAAACAAAAATTTATCCCGACATATCTCCCGGAATATCATTGCTTCGGGACTATTTTTCTTTTTCCAACAGCGCTAATATATGAAATTTCAGTGTTTGACTGTATATCCATATCCGTTGGCTTTGGAACCTCAAAAACCTCAAAGGTCTTCATATCCATTAACTGAAGGGTATCTTTAGTAGCATTCAAAACCTGTGCGGTATTTTTATCAACAATAGGTACTTCAACCTTATGACTTGCAGGTATAATAAAAGACCTTCTTCTGTCATCAAATATACCAATTCCTTCAATCCTGTATTTTGCTTCTCCGTGTTTTCCCGGCTTTGAATGGTCACTTGCTATGACTTTGCATGCTTCGTTATCTATCATAACATATCTGTTAATTTTTAGATTTTTTGCTTCCTCATAATCTATCTCGCTGCTCATTTTAAAAATTTACAAAGACAAAATTAAAAATTTTAAATTAAAATATACCCGAATTCTTCCAGTTTTTATGTGACTGCGGACTATATCTTACTTTCTTTGTTTTTAAAAATACCCATACAGGTGCTCTTTTTCTGGAATTGCTTCGTTCATTCAAAATTCGCTTTACCGATGATGTTTTTCTGCTTGACATTTTAAAATTTTTACTTTATTTATGGTATTTGTTTTTTATATTAAAATTTATTTTATATATTAAAATTTTAACATTATATTTTTTTATAATAATTGTCACATTTCAGGTAATTTTTGCCTGATATAATTATCTTTAAATTGAGCGTAAATTTTATTCATAACTTCTTTCGCACCGCTTATGTCTTTTCTTTTTTCATACAATTCATAAACCTCGTCATTATATTTGGGAAAATAACTCTTTATTATGTCCCTGATATTGACATCCTTAAACGAAATTTCGGTATTTGTTTCTCTTTCGTTCATTTCTTCGGAACTGATCTCTTTTTGAACAAACAACGCATTTCCTTCTGTTGCTCTTGCTATTTTTTCATTTATTAACGAATTGCCTATTTTTGCATCGTCTTCTATTTCCAGATAAACCCAGGGTAATTTTCCGTCAACAACACTTTTTTCTAATTCGGCCGTTAAATTTTTCAATTCGTGAGCAATTGCAGAAGAAGGAAATTTTTTATGTATAAATTTTCTGGATAATGAAATTTTAACTTTCTCATACATTTCGGTTTCCGTATTTATCAGAATAACACTTGCTTCGTTATGCATTTGTTTAACTACCTCGCTGACACTTCCTATTTCTATGGAACCGGGCAAAATTATATGTGTCTTTCCATGCGACTTTTCCATTCTCAAATGAAGATGTCCGACAAAAATAAAATCAAAGACATTCGGGATTTCCGTAAGTGAAATTTCTTCCTCTGCGGGGGAAAATTCTTTTAGACCCTGATGTAAAAGCAGGATATTTAAATTTTTTTCGGAATTGGTCTTTAGCGAGAGGGATGATGAAATATTCTCCAGTGCTTTAATTAGTGATTGCCTCTTCTCCGGCGGATGATATTCAACACCACAAATATAGACATTAAGGTTATGTTCATTAAATTTAAATACCGGATTTTTTGTGGAAATTTCAATAATACATTCATTCGTTTTTGTAATCTCTACAGGACACATCCTCGTTTTTATTGAAGGAATATCGTGATTTCCGGCAATTAATATGACTTTTATGTTGTTCTTTGCAAAATTTTCAAATACATTGAGAGCAACAGAAATTGCCTTAACAGGGGGATGTGAGGAATCAAATAAGTCCCCCAAAAAACAGACAATGCCTACTTTTTCGTTTATCAGCCGTTCAGAAATTCTTAAAAATAAGTCGTATATGTCGTCTTCTCTTTCAGACAGTCCTTTCTGGGCTTTTCCTAAATGGACATCACCGATGATTGCGAGCTTCATATTGTGTATTGGGATGAATTTAAATATTAATTTAAATTTTGGTTTTTAGGATTTATCTTTTTATCTTCTAATGCTTTATCAGATTTCAAAGTATTTATTTTTTCTAATTTTTCATAGTTATCAAAATATGAATTCAAAAAATCTTTTATCCACTTGTAAAATTCTGAATCCTCTGTTATCAGAGCATAAGCCATAGATATGGCTACAATCTTTGCTATTTCTAAATCTTCTTTATTACTTTTAGCATTTTGTTTAAAATAAGCGTCAAAGCTTCCCTTCATTTGCTTAAGCAATTCCTTATGCATCTTTTCTAATCTCCTTTTGTATCCTTCATTTATCATTATCACATATCCCTCTTTTCCGCTCGTGCGAAGCATCATTTGGATATTGTCCATTGCTTTTTCATCTGTGTCCTTCCGGGAAATATTTTCTATTCTTTCTCCATATCTCTTCTTAAGATTTTGATCACAAACAAGTTTATGTTTCGTCTCATAAATTATTTCAACTAACTTATAACATTCATTATGTTTGTTTTCATTGATGTTGATCGCTTTATAGAAGATGTTTTCATCAAGAACCAATTTTTCTCCCATTTTACTTATTTTTATCTGGCGGATTTAAAAATTCTGATAATTCTTTTCTTTTCGTTTCAAAAAATCCGGGAAGCCCTCCTTCAACCTGTCCGAATTCATTAATATTCAATTTTTCAACCCTTGCTTCTTTAACATCCGGTATTGTTTCAACAGGTTCTTTAAAATAATATATCCTTAATTCATTCTTTTTTAATTTGCCATTAGCAACAGAATTCAGGAATCCGTAAATGATATGCTCCGAATGCGTTGTTATAACAAGTTGTTTTTCCTCTTTCTTTACAATATTCACAAATAATTTTGCCAATTCGTATTGTGCCTTTGGATGCAAATGGTTTTCCGGTTCTTCAATGCAAATTGTATCACCTTGCTTTGCGAGAGCGATTGGAAGAAACATAAATAACATTTGATGTGAGCCGAGACCTTCAAATAAGAACGGAATATTCCGTTTTTTTGAAATTTCTGAAAGTAATTTTACTTTTTCCCGACTTAATGGCTCAGTAAAAAATTTCACATCAATAACATCCTTCATTGCTTCATATATTTCATTTTTAAGATTTGCATCATAGTGAAATGCATTTGGAATACTCTTTGCTCTTCCTTCAAGAGAAATATTATCAAGATTTAAATTTGAAGATTTTCTGGTTTGCTCTATGTCATATGCCTGCCATTCAAATCCCCTAATAGGATAAACAAAATGAAATGAATCTATTAATTTTTGTGGAGAATCCTCAATAATTTTTTTAAGAATAGAAAAAAGTATGTCGGTGGTATCGCCTTTTACTACCGTTACAAGAACTCTTTTATTCTCTTTTTTTATTTTTCCTTCAACCAAAATACCCTCAAAACTACTTATCATAATTCTTGTTTTATCTTCAATAATAATTTCCTCCGTAATAATTTCCTTTGTACCGCCTGGAGGTAAAGGTAAAAAATGGATTTCATATGAGGTAATGTAGTCACTTTCATCTACGTTTATTGGTATTTCCTCAGGTATTTCTTCTACATCTACACCTAAAAATTTCAATTTTAATTTGTAATCTTTGATAAAAACTTTGTCTTTTTCTAAGCAGTATTTTATCGTAATCTTTATATTTTCACTTGCTATAAATTTCTTTGCGGTTTCACTTTCGGATGGTGAAAGAATAGCACTCAAAGGAACCTCACCTTCAATTCCAATTTCTAAAAAATATTCTCCCTTGCTGACAATGTCGCCAAATTCTGCGACATCAATGTAAAATGGATTCTGTGAAACCGGCGGAGGATTTGCACCAAAAGTAGAAATTTTCGCAAGCAACTCCATCGCATGTATAACACTTGACTTCCCGCTGTTATTCGGCCCTATAAATACATTAATCTTCCCGAAATCAATCGTTGTGTCTTTGTGGAGTTTAAAATTCTTTAAATTTATAGTATTAATCATTTTAAAAATTTTGAGATATAATATATTAAACTTCAATAATTTTATATTTTAGATTATACCTGTCCCCAAATTTCCCGAGTGAATGATCTCTTGTATAAAAAATGCTCACACAAAGTCACAAAGTCACAGAGTGTATTTCCTCTTTGTGTCTCGGTGTCTCCGTGTGAGGATAATAAAACGAACTTTCCTGTACGATAAAAAACAAGTCCCGTTCGTTTCCAGATGCTTGCCAATATGGCATCAAATAAACTCATGTTTCCTTTTTCAGTAATAAAGATATCTTCATGCAGAACGTAGAAATTTAACGCCGAAGTGACATCATCCAATGTTTCCTCGAGAATTGTAATATTTTCTGCCGTCTTCAACACATCAAGGAACTTTCCAAGTTTCTGCATCTCATTGATACCTTCTGCAGTATAGACCGAATATATCAATTCAACAAAAGTTATTTTTGGCACAATAAGTTCAGTTGTTGAATGCAAATTTTTCATAAATTCGTGATACTTTGAATTGGAGAAGTATAATCCCCAGATTCCTGTTGTGTCTATTAGAACAGCCATTATTTATTCATAATATTCTTAACTACTATTTCTGTCTTTTTTGATAAAATTTTGTCTTCGTCTGCGGAAAGTTTTGAAGTGAAATCCTCTAAATTTTTCATAATAGGCCTCAATAATATTCCCTTATGTAAGATGTCATCTTCTATGATAACTTCTGAATTGTCATATAGCCCATACTTTTTCCGGTACATTACTGGTATTTCAACCATCCCCTCATTACATATACTTATTGCCATTTTTTCGTTTTAAATTCAAATATAATTATAAATTAGAGATATAGCAAATTAAATTTTAATATTGTTCGTAACTATTCGGGAGTACAAAGACGAACAATTAAAATGTATTAATTTACATCCTCTCAATCACTTTAATCCCGAGTAAATCCAATCCGTTCCTTAAAACAAATTTCACTAAAACAACCAGCAGCAATCTTCGCTTCTTAACATCTTCCTCTGCATTCAGCACGGGACATTTGTCATAAAATTTGCTGAACAATGTTGCTAAATTGTAAATATAAGATGCGAGCAAATTCGGCCTGAATTCATTACATGTTTTTTCAGCAATGTCGTAAAATTTAATTAAATTTCCCGCTAAATTTAACTCCACATCATCTACATTTTGGTATGAGACATCAAATTTCCTTATTTCTTCCTCACTTATATTGCTCTTTTCAATTAGCCGGCATATCCTCGCATAAGCGTACTGGATGTAGCATGCCGTCTCGCCTTCAAAATTTAACGCATCCTCTAATTTAAAATTTATCTGCTTTTGCGGGTCTATTTTAAGGAGCGCATATTTTACGGCACCAATTCCAATATCTCTGTAACCTTCTGTTGCAAAGTTTTTTTCAAGCATCATGCCTTTTGCTTTTTCTATTGCATCGCTTATTAATTCGTCTATCGTAATAATGTTTCCCTTCCTCGTTGAAAATTTCCTGCCCTCAAAATGGACAAATGAAAAAAATACTGCATTGAGCGTTATACCCGCATCAACATCAAATTTTTTCTCCAGAATTGTTTTTAACTCTAAAAATTCCTGTTTATGGTCTTCGCCGAGCACATTTAAAATTTTTCCATTATTTCCAGTTTTGTTTATTAGCCCTATCTTATGCAGATGATAAGCAATATCCCTCGCTAGATATACAGATGTTCCGTTGCTTCTCGCAATTATGATTTTTCCCTTTTCTCTTTTAATTCCGTATTCCTCCAAAGATATTTCTGCCGGCTCATTGTCTTTCCTGTCGGGGCATAGATGGTTTATGACTTCATTCACTTTCCCGTTTTCCACAAATTCGCTTTCGTAGTCAAATTTGTCAAATTTAATATCTAAATTTTCCAGTGCCTGTCTTTGTCCTTCAAGGCAAAATTTTGCGGTTTCTTTCATTAAATTTATTGCATCTTTGTCTCCGGATTCTGCCTTTCTTATTATTTCATCAGCCCGAATTTTGAAGTCCTCATCGGTTTCATAGTGCTCATTTCCCGCAATATAATATGGCAAAATTTCATAGTCATTCCGGACAAAATTTTTGATGAAGTCGGACAAGTCGGCAAATTCGGCCATGTCCTTCTTTAAATTTTTCTGTCGTGCCAGCGCAATTATTGCAATCTGTTTTCCCATATCATTCACATAGTAATGTGTTTCGGTTTCATAATTGCAAAATTTTAAAGTCCTGCCTATACAATCGCCGATTATTGCATTTCTTATTCTTCCGATGTGAATGGGACCTGACGGATTTACAGATGTATGCTCTAAAATGATTTTTTCATCCCGCCTGTTAAATTTAAAATCAGGAATTTTCGGTAAATTTTCGGCATAAAATTTATTTGTCAAGTAGAAATTTAAATAACCGTTAAGTGCTTTAACTTTAACAGCATTTGATAAATTTTTGGAAATTTGAGCTGCGATTTCTTCTGCAATTAGTGCCGGATTTCTCTTTTCTTTTTTTGCCAAACGAAATGCGATTGTTGAAGCAAAGTCGCAGTGTTCTGAAAATTCAACTGATGCACCTTCGTCAAATTTTTTTAGTTCCGATAAAATTTTGGTTTTAATTTCGGAGAGCATTTTATAAACATTTAAATTAAGATTTCATTTAAAATTTATCTTAAATTTCCTAATTTTAATAACAGTTTGAAAATTTTTATTTTGCCTCAGTAGCTCAGTGGTAGAGCGACTGCCTCGTAAGTAGTAGGTCGAGGGTTCAATTCCCTTCTGGGGCTTTTAAAATGGTTTATAATTATTTAGATTCTAAATTTCTAAAATATCATTTCAAAATGATAAAAACTTAAATTTTTATAATATGGATGTTACAAATTTTGAAAAACAGGAGATAATTGAAATTTTGGGCAAGTGGAACCTCTGGGAAAGGGAAACTGATACCGGAATACAAATACCGGACTATTAAGAAAATGAAAATAAAAGCGGTAATCTTTGACATGGATGGGGTAATTGTAGACAGTGAGCGATACTTTCCGGTTTTGGAAAAGAACTGGTTTTTATCTTTAGTTGGAAAATGGACAGAAGAGGGTCAGGCAAATATTACCGGAAGAAGTGCAAGTGATATTTACAAGGTATTAAAAGAGCAATACGGCTTAAAAATTGCTCAAAATTTATTTCTGAAACAATACGACGAAATAGCAAAAGATGTCTATGAAAATAAATGTGAGCTTACACAAAATTTCCTCAATGTGGCAGACAATTTGAGAGAGAAAAATTTAAAAATTGCGCTGGTTTCTTCATCTCCGTATTCATGGATAGAAATGATGCTTAAAAGATTTAAAATAAGAAACAAATTTGATGTTATTTTAAGTGCAGACGAACTTAATGGCAAAGGAAAACCATCTCCGGCAATATATTTACATTCGGCCAAAATTTTAAATTTAAATCCGGAAAACTGCATCGTCATAGAGGATTCAAAAAACGGGGTTGTTTCTGCAAAAAGTGCAAATATGTTTTGTATCGGATTTAGAAACGGAATTAATGAAAATCAGGATTTAAGTATGGCTGATAAAGTAATTTACGATTTGGGTGAAATTTTGTCACTGGATATTTTTGATTAACTCATACTCTATACTCCCGTAACAATCTTATCAATTAAAGCAAACATATCAATTAAGTCAATTCTTCCGTTACCATTTGCCTCGGAACAAATAGTGTTATAAATTTGCTTCCCTTCGCTTAAATATTCAAGTGCTGCTACTACATCAAAAATATCAATTGCTGTATTATTATCAAAATCAAATTTTGTGCAGCACTCATCAGTTATGCTATCATTATTATCATCACAATCCAGACCTAAATCATAAAGCACATAATTTTCGGATGGTTTATCACAACTTATTATATAATTTGTTGCATTTCCATAACCATCATTATCTGCATCATAAAACCACACAGTATCCGGATTTATAATTGCATTACTATCATCACAATCAACTGCTTTGCCTGCATTTGTAATCCATCCTGTTGGCCATCCTGCCGGAGGTGTATCTTGCGTTACATTATTTGTTGCATTTCCATAACCATCATTATCAAAATCTCCATAATATGTTCTGTTGTCATAACCATTACAATTTTCATCAATTCCATTGTTTGGAATATCCATAGCGTTTGGATTTATGTTTGCATCGCTATCATTACAATCATATCCGTCACATATTCCTTCACTTGTTTCGCCTGTTGCGTCAAACCCATCGTCATCACCATCACAATTTATTAATTCATTCTCACAAAGTCCTGCTTCCGAATAAATTTCGTGTCTGGAAAACATGTTGCATATAATTTTTCTGTGAGGAGTTCCATCTTCTATGTTACTGTTATTATCATCGGCTATGAGCAGATTATCCAGAAATTCCGAAAAGTTATAAGCGTGAGGTGTAATTCGTATCGCCTTAAAAATTAATGAGTCCGCGATTGTCTTGTTTAATTTTTTGCGAACATCCCATAATGCTCCTCCAAGAATCAAGCCGGAAATATGAGGGTTAAATTTATTCCAGTTTTCCGGATACTTTCGGGTATTATTAAGATTCCTCGCAAATGACCATCCGTCTGCAACTATGGAATCATTATTGATAGTGCACGCAAAATAATCTGCAAACGCTTCGTGCATCGCATCTTCCATAATATCGCCACTTTCTCCAAGGTCGTAGATATGATCTACTACTGCGTGAGCATATTCATGATATATTGTGTCACTTCCCAGCGCAGGACTTTCGCAGTTTTGCCGGGGCTCGCTAAACGCTATTCTGTCCCTGCCGGAAGAATAATAAGCATTACATCCAACACCATTAGCTTCTACAACTGCCTTTAACGGATAATCCAGTTCAGAAAAATTAAATCCGGAGAAATAATCGTGAATTTTATTTACATGATAATATACATTTTGTTCTTGCTGTCCGTAAGAAGTATCATGATGGAACCAGTTCCAGTTATATGTTCCATTTCCGTTCCATAAAAAATTATATGCACTCTCGTGTTGTTTATCATTATCTGGTACTCATCCCTTTAAATTGGGATAATTATTTTGTGAGAGATTTTTTAAAAATCTGCTTAAAAATTATATTTTTCAAGCAAGGTAAATTATTATGTTTTTAACCTCACTCCGTTCGGATATTTACTCATTTCATTCGTAAATGACAAAAATTGTGAGTTTATAGACAAACATTAATTATCCCAATTTTAGTGGGTCAGCACCCATTATCTACATCCACATATAAACCCATTAATTCGGAATGAATATTCGTATTGTTTTCTATTCCCGTAATTTCATAATATCCGTTTTTATCTGTGATGGCATACATAGTACTAAAGGACTTATTAACTACTTTAAATTTTGACAGATTCCACTTTCCATTGCTATTTTCAGCGTCATCAAAAAATACAACTCCCGAGTCAGTTATGACTGAAATGTTATCCACATAAAAGCCCTCCTTAAATTCATACTTGTCGCAGGTATATCTGAATCTTAAAAGTATTTCTCCGCCGGTATAATTGGAAATATTTATATTTTCTTCAAGCATAACATAACTATTTCCAGTGTATGCAACCGAGTTATTTATCCATCCCCGTGCATAAACCTGCGGGTGCGCGTATGAACTCATATATCTGCTCTTTAGTTGTTTCCATGAATTTCCGGAATCGTTTGAAATTTCAACATAAACGAAGTCCCAGCCCGGTTCAATATCGTATTGAATGAGAAATGTTAAATTTGCATGAGTAGCATTAGAAAGGTTTATTGGAAACAGAGTTGTCATATTCGCATCATAAAAATTTCCTTCCGTACCAGTTCCCGAGTAAAATGCCGAACTGTCCGAGGTCATATTTATTTTGATGATTTCATAACTAAAATTTTTCTCCTGCCGGACATCATCATATCTTTTTGGATAAATCATCCCGCTAACTGTTCCATTGACACTCCCAAACTTTATGTTATTGTGTTTTTTGATTATTTTGCCGGAAAATGCATCAATAAAAAATATCCAGTCGCCTAACGGTGATTCTGTAAGAACAAAAACATTCCACGCTAAAGTATATCCTGCATCCTCTTTTTGAATAATCATAAGGGAAATTTCTTTAATCTTATATTCATTGTCATTAAAATTTATGTCCTCCTTTGCTATTCTTATAGCATCTCCTTTTGAAATTTCTGGTATTGTGGAAATACTAATTCCCTGCTGAAAATCACTTCCCATAACTAAAATTCTCCCGTACTTGTCAATAGTTAAACCGACAACACCGCGATAAACAGGAATCCCGTCATAGTACTGCTGATAAGTCATATAATAGTTTTCGCCGTCAGAGTCAAATTTTTCTAATTTTAAATCAGCAGGATTGACTTTTAAAAATTTTTCGTGAGCTGAAATAAAATTATCAGTGATTTTCAGAATATTTTCCTCTTTTATTTTTTCTTCCTTTATTTGTTTTAAGCAGGTTTCTTTAAGACCTTCAATTTTTGTTTCTCTGCCAAAAATTCTGTGAGGTGTTCCGGTTTTGTTGTTCAGGTAAAATTTTAAATTTAAATTTTCCAAATTACTTAAATCAGCGTAATTGTTAGAAATTTTGACGGAAACATTAATTTCGGAACTTGTGCCGACTGTTCTTACTTCGTCAGATGTTATACTATTCTCGCCAATCGTAAAAATAAAAAAGATGCACAATCCCATGAAAATCAGGAGTTTATTTATCATGTTTAAAATTAAAATTATTGTTCATCCTCCTTTGTTAAACTATTTGTGTAATCTGCAATTCCTTCTTCTGCAAGATCCTGATATTCTTTGGCAAATTCCACATAAAGTTGAGCAATTCGTTTTTCATTAAATTTAGGCAATACAAACCGTGAACGGAACTTCAAGAAAGTTATATACTCTTCTATTTCGTATAATTGTTTCTCCTCAAGTGTTCCGAGTTCCTTCACAAGATGTTCTTTTACTGACATAAATTTTTCCTTACCCTTAAATGTTTGTAAAGTTTCCATTCTGAATGAATACAAAAATTATTATTTAACAATCCGATTCTCAATCAAATTTATGACTAAATTTACCGCATCCTCTGCATCTGCTTTATATAAATTTTCAAATTTTGCCTTTGAAAAATCAACATCATCGCACACGCCTTTACTTCCTTCAACGAGAACAACCGGCTTGTTATAGCCCAGCGCATATCCGATTTCTGATAATGTCCCGTGTCTGCCGTTTATTGCTATGATTCCATCGGCAGCGGAAGTTATAATAGCATTCCTTGCAAAGCCGATGCCTGTTGCTATGGAAATTTGAACATATTCGTTTGCATCTTCTTTATTTCCGGTCGGAAGTATTCCGATAGTTAATCCGTTATTTTCAACCGCTCCCCGGCATGCCCCTTCCATAACTCCATTCATTCCGCCGCAAATCAAAATACAATCTGCCTTTGCTATGTCTCTTCCGATGTTGTAGCAAATTTTCCTAACATTATCATCAATTTCTCCGTCCCTTCCGATTACGGCGAGCATAATTTTCCTTTCAGTCACTTTCAAACAATTTATTTAAATTTTAAATTTATCAGAGATAGGATTTTCATCATGTATTTATCAGCACAGGTCAATCAGCAAATGCTAATCTCATCACAATTATGAATTACTTTTGAGAAATTAAATTTAACAGATTATGAATTTGCCCAAAATCAGATGATTTTTTAGAGTGGTTGCGAATTAAGAACATCCGCCCTTAAATTACTAAATTTTTCTGATT
>JAGWDQ010000097.1 GCA_018260615.1 Candidatus Altarchaeum sp. | reverse complement strand
AAAAAAATTAGAAAAAATACCTGTTTTTTTAGTGCTTAATTTTCGTGCTAATGGGTTATATACATAATCCTTAAAACTAACCCAAACAAGCATACAACAGGCAATATGATTCCCTTCTATTCTTTGCTTTCGGCATTCGCATTCTTCAACACCTGTGATTTGTTTTAGTTCTCTGTGAAATTCCTCAATCTTCCAACGAATGCCACATTTATCTTTTGTTGCATCCGTAGAACATTGAGATATGTCGTTTGTTGCGACATATTCCGTCTTGTCGTTAGAGACAAGTACTCAGAATAATTTCACCTCTGCGGTCAGATTCATCCCCTGATTTCGCGTTCCTATTTTACCTAACATTTTACCCAAAATTTACATAAAATATTTTTTTGATTTTTATTAATATATTTATTTATAATCCTCATTTATTATATTAAAAGAAATTTGGACTGCGTAAGTCCTGTTAAATTTAAAAAATTTTTGACAAATGGTTAATTTCTCAATTAAAAATGATATTAAAGGATTTGAAGGATTTTATCAAATTTATTGAATCAAAAGTCAAAGATTACATCTTGCCTAGTGAGAACCTTTTCATTTCAAACATTGCTGCCGGCATAATAGCAGGGTTAATAGTAAATGTAATCACAGGAGGAGTAATACTACAATTTATTGGATATATATCTATTGGATTGATGCTGCCATTTATTGGATTTGTACCTCTTGGATTAATACTGATATTTGTTGGATTTATGGCTGCATTTATATCTTTTTATCTTTACAAAAAGCCCAAAGATGTTTCTAAAGAAAAATTCATAAAAATAGTTGAAAGGATTGTTAAGAAAAGCAACAAGGTGTTTTATTTTTATTATCCTAATCTTTTTGGTTTGAATAACAAAATCGGGTTTGAAAAAGAGATTTATGATTTATTAAAAAACAATAGGGAACATCTGCAAAAGATAAAGAATTTAAAATTTTTATTTGTGCTAAAATATGAAGAAAGAAATAGCGACGAGAAATTAAAAGATATTCAAGAGCGAATAGACGAAATGGGAATAAGTGCGGATAAAATAAAATACGTAGGCAATCCTTTTAATGGGGAAAAGGGAGGAATTATAGCGGGCGACAAAGTTGGAATGTATTTTTATTCATTACCCATAGGATTTGAGGGAAAATTTGTTATAGGATACACAAAACAAGCAAAAGCGAATTTTGAAGAGTTTTATAATATGGGCTCAGACATTCAAAAATTAATAAAAAAGTGATATTAAAATTACTACTTTTTTAAAATCAAGATGGTTGTTAAGATTGATAAAGAAATTGGAAATGAGCATTTTTATAAAAAAGCAATTCAGATAGTTAATGAGTCCAAAGTTTTCAGAGGTGCTGCAAAGACGCCTGCTTTAATACTTCCAAGTGAAAGAGAATCACCTGAAAGAAAAGAATATTGTGATGCCCTGATGAAAAAAATAAAAGGAGGGAATATAAAAGTAAAATACCTTTTTTCTCTTCCAAGAACAGAGGAAGAAATAATAACTGGTACAAACGCATCAGGAGTTGAACAATGGGAAGAAATACGCAGGGAATGGCAGGAGTTAATAAGATATAAAAATGTGGATTTACGATGGGTTGATCATGATGACTTCATAAGTTGCATTATTGGTAATCACCACACTTTAATCGGATGGAAAGGATTAGAAGATAGAAAAATTTCTGCAATTACTTATCTGAACAATGAAATGTGTTTTTATAAAGATTCGTTTGATATGATTTTTGAAAAGGCATCAAATGATAATGAAAAAGCAATAAATAGGATTGAAAATAAGTTGAAGGAATCTCATCTTATTTGAGATTGTAAGACAATAGAGAGTAAACTCGTGATATTAAAACAAGAGCCAATTATTTTAATTTAAAACCAAATTTAATAATCTGTAATTAAAATGACAACAATCGTTCAGGAGGGAGGCAATGAAGTATTTTATAATAAAGCAATTGCCACAGTAAATGACACATATTTTTTTAGCGGTGCTGCGAGGACTCTTGCATTAATTCTTCCAAGTGAAAGAGCAACAAAAGAAAGAAAGGAATACTATGAGGCGCTAATGAAGAAAATAAAAGAAGGTGAGATATTTGTAGAATATTTATTTTCACTTCCAAGAACAGAAGAGGCAATAATTGAATATGTGCGAAAAAATGGAAGGAATGGTTGGGAAGAGATCAAGAAAGATTGGATGGGTCTGGTAGATCGGTGTGCAAATGTTGCATTAAGATATGTGGAACATGACGACTTCATAAGCTGTATTATTGGAGATCATCACACTTTGATAGGATGGAAAGGAGATAAAGATAAAAGAATTATTGGAATTACTTATATGACCAATGATATGTCTTTTTATAGGACTCTTTTTGACGAAATATTTGCAACCGGCTCAAATGCTCATCTTGAAGCAATACAAAGGATTGAGAACAAGTTAAAAGAACTCCACATTCTTTGAGTTGTTAAGGGCATTATGAAATAAAGGTAATTGGATGACTATCTAAAAAATTTTGATTTCTAAATGTAATTTTATCTTATTTTTAATTTTCGTATGGAAAAAAAATTAAATTTAGCAGAAGTTACCTTTATTGGCATAGGGATAATTTTAGGTGCGGGAATATATGTATTAATAAGTCAGGCGGCGGGACTTGCGGGAAATGCAATATGGATTTCTGCAATATTCGTGGGATTTATAAGTATATTTACGGGATTAAGTTATGCTTACATTTCATCAAAATTTCCGAGCGATTCTTCGGAGTATATTTATGCCGAAAAGACATTTAAAAATAAAAGTTTTCAAATGACAGCAGGTGTTAAATCAAGGGGACAAAAATAAAACCCGCACTAAAACCGCTGTTAGATAAAAAAATGCTCACACATACTGAAACCTTCGGTTTCAATCTTTAAAAAACTACAAGTTTTTTAAAAAGCCACAAAGTCACAGAGTGTATTTCCCCTTTGTGTCTTTTTCAAAACGCAGAGTTTTGAAAATCTCCGAGCAAGAGCGAGGTGACGGTGTCTCCGTGTGAGGATAATAAAACGAACTTTCCTGTACTATAAAAAAGAAAGAAAACTCTCCGAAAAGAAAGAAAAAGTAAACCGCAGAATAAATTTAAATTTTATCCAACGCAAAATGAATGTATTTGGAAATGCACTTTTCTTTTTTAGAAAAAAAGAAAACTACGCTCACTTCGTTCGTGTATTTTCAAACAAGTTTGAAAATCGCAGAAAAGAAAAAAAAAAGTAATCCTTATAATAAATTTTAATTTTATTTTAAAAATGAAGATATTTGTATTTGAATACGCCACCACACTGAACGCTCAAAATTTTATTGCCGAAGGAAAGGCAATGTTAAATTTAATCATTAGAGGACTGAGAAAAGAAAGAATTAAAGTTTGCACACTATCAAACAATAAACAAAGAAATTTTTTGCTTCTCCATGAAAAAATTTTAGAAAATGTTCGCAATTCGGACAATACAATTTTAATAGCCCCGAACTATGAATTACTAACAATTTCAAGTTTTTTAGACCATCACAACCTCTTTGACAAAGTTCTCATTTCACCAATAAACGCACTTAACAAAACACTGAATAAATTTAATTTATACGAAGAGTTGAACAACAAAATAATTGCCATGCCAAAAACAATTGAATTTTCTAATTTTTATATTGGCGCAATAAAATTTCCGATAATAATAAAGCCAATTTATGGGACAGGATGCGGAGACACTTATGTTTTTAAAGATTCAAAATCATACGGGGAATTTGTCAAAACAGGAAAACAAAAATTTAACGAAAATTTTATCGTTCAGGAATTTATTGACGGAATTCACATATCTGTTTGTTTATTTGCAGGTAATTGTATTTATCCTGTTTCTTTAAACAGGCAACACATAAATTTTGCTCGGGGAAAGGTATCTTACGATGGAGGTGTTGTTCCATTTCAGGCAAATGAACAGAGCAGGTCAAAAATTTTTGAGTATTCAAAGCTCGTATGTGCGTATTTAAACCTGAAGGGATATATCGGGATGGATTTTGTGATTGACGATAAAAACGAAAAAATTTACCTGATTGAGATTAATCCGCGAATTACGACATCTGCAATTGCGTTAAGCAAAGCAACAAATTTAAATATTGCAAAATTGCATATTGCATGTTTTAAAGACGGGGAAATTTTAAGGAAGGAGTTAAGCGAGGTTAAATTTTTAAATGCGGTTGAAATTTTGAAATATAAAAACGGAATGAGGTGCAGGATAAAAAAATAATAAAATATTCACACAATAACCTCGCTGTTCACCTCGCTGTTGCTCGGAGATTTTCAAAACTTCGCGTTTTGAAAATGCTCGGATATTTTCAAAACCTTTGGGTTTTGAAAAAGCCACAAAGACACAGAGTATTTTCAAAACGCAGAGTTTTGAAATACTGAAATCTTTGGATTTCAATCTTACAAAATGTTCAGAACATTTTGTAAATCTCCGAGCATTTTCAAATTGCAGAGATTTGAAAATCTCCGAATGAAATGAGGTGATTTAAAAATCAACAGATTTGTAAATCTCCGAGCAAGAGCGAGGCGACTGTGTCTCGGTGTGATAGACCAATAAAAAATAAAGATTGATATAAATATTTTGAAAGGAAAATATAATTTATA
>JAGWDQ010000096.1 GCA_018260615.1 Candidatus Altarchaeum sp. | reverse complement strand
CTCACACCAAGACACAGAGACACAAAGGAGTTATATTCTGTAACCTGGTGACTTTGTGGCTTTGTGTGAGTATTCTTCTGATTTTTTTAAAGAAAGAAAAGTTGGAACGATGCTGAAATTTTAGCAGGAGGAATGAGAATGGCAAAAATTCCCGAAAAATATATTTCGCTTGTTGAAAAAATTTTATTAAACTTATGAGTATAATTATCGTAGGTCTAATTGTTGCAATAAATTTCTATCTTATTCCCAGAAAAAACAAAATTGTCGGAACTAACAAAACCCCCATCGCATGCGTTCTGTTTACATTGCCAGATATTGAAATCAGCCCGATACACATTCCAACCAAAGCAATAAATATCCCATAAATTCCGGTAAGAATAATAACTGCGATGCAAATCAATACAAAAGAAAATATATTTAAATTTCTGCTGTTTATTCTTCCCGTCCATTTCACTGCAATTTTTGATGTCTTATGAAAAAGCACAACTGCAAAGAACGAAACAAACAGGATAACTCCTATAAACAGTAAAATTTCCCCGAAAGTTATATCCATAATTGAATCAATCATAACCGCTACTCCGCTGCGCGCATTTCCGATTGTATAAATTGCAATGAGCGAAAATATGCTGTCTGATAAATTTATGGCGGAAACCGAAATCATAAACGCCCCGACACTATTCCTGAAAACGATCGCCATCAGCGTTCCTATCTGCGAAGCACTTATCCCGGGCAATGTTCCGGCAATCATTCCCGCAAACGCCCCTAAAAAGCCCGCCGCATAGAAATTTTTGCATGGTTTTACAGTCACATTCGGAATCTGTGAAATTTGCTTTCCCTCTTTATAAGTGATTACATTAACAAGCAAGGTACTCAATCCAAACAATCCCGCAAATACGGGAAAAAACACCTGCGACGGTGAGAAGAAATTTAAATTTAACACGAGCAGTCCGAAATATCCCGAAAGCACAAATACAAAAAGAGCGGTTAAAATTTTATAAATTTTTTTTTCATACAACAACAGAGCGGCAACAACAATTATGAGAACAAATACGATAAAATTTCTTGACGCCTCATAAATAACGGGAAGAAACAGGAATGCAAAAACCGACAGAATTAAAGCAAAGAACAATCCGAATATTGCCCCGAATAATGTAAAGTATGCGGCATCCATCGCCTTGCCTTCCAAAATTAAACGTTGTGCAGGAAGCAAACTTAAAGCAGTTGCCTCCTGCGGAGCGCCGAGAAACAGCGTCGGGATAAATTCTATAAACTGATGAACGATCATTGCGGATATCAGAATAACTGCAAACTCCAAAGGCAGCAATCCCGTAACAGGAAGTAAGGAAATCATAATAATTGCAACATTATTTATGTGAAAACCAGGAATTAACCCTGTAATAAAGCCAATTATTATGCCGATAAAAGCAAAAAGCAGAAATTCAAGTAACATTTTTATTATTCGTGCATTTTAGAAACAAATTCTGAAATTTCCGGGCAACATCGAGGTAATACTCGTGAATTCACTTCAAAAGTATCAAAAGTTAGTGAATTCACTATAAATTTCAGTGAATTTTTGGATAAATTTTGCATCATAAAAATTTAATGTTGGGATTTAGCATTGCGTAGTAGAATATCTTTTGGCTGATTGTAATATAACCACCCACACAAAACCAAACCACACGTGATAAGAAATAGTAATGAACAGCATATATTTTAAGCATTGAACCCGAGTTCAGAATTTTTGAACTCGCAAAGATAACCTATGAACTCAAAATTTTAGGAAAAAACAAATACAAAAGATTATATTTAAAACAAATTTTTAAAGAATAATTTGTAATAAAGATTAAATTTAGAATATCTTAAAAATTTCAAATGGCATGTTTTAAAATTGCTTTGCTCACCTCTGAAAAATTAAAAGAAAACGCAAAAAAGGAAGTAAATAGAACGAAAGATAATGGAATGAATGTTGAAATTTTAGGCATTAATGTTGAAATTGCAGCATTTATGAAATCCGCAGATGTTGTCCATTTGATAAGCAATTGCATAAGGAGTGGCAAAATTTTTGACTTTATAATTCTGCCCGGAAATTTTACCGGAAATACAAAGGTGATTGAGGAAAAGATAAAAATAAAAAGTAATTTTCCTGTTGTTATTAAGGGAACAAAAAATTTAAGTGACATCGGAATTTTACTTGAAAATATTGAGGGCTTAACCGTTCAGGAAATTGAGCAATTACATTTTAAGCCGGCGGATGAAATTTTAAAAGAACTTATAAAGGAAAAATTAAATAATGAATTAAAATTTATTGCTCATGATGGAAATGCAAAATTTGAAATAAAGGGAGTAAAGAGCAATGTAATGCTTAACGGAATTCCAAAGGTTGTTGCAGAAATTTGCGATGCTCCGATGTTGAGTGATGAGAACCTGAAAGAAAGAGCAAAATATTTTACAGATGCCGGGGCAAAAATTATTGACATTGGAATGATGCCTAAAGCAAAGCCCGAAGAAGTTAAAAGAATAATTAAGGCAATCAGGGAAGTTACAAATGTTCCTTTTTCAATTGATACTATAAATCAGGACGAAATTTTAGAAGGTGTGAAGTATGGAGCGGGAATGCTCATGAGTATTGATGCAACAAATTTTAAAATTGTTGAAAATTTTGATGTTCCGATTGTTGTAATTCCGAGAGATGAGAAGGGTGTAAAGAGTCCGAACGAGCGGCTCAAATTTCTGGAAAATTTAATTGCGAATATAAAGAAGAGAAATGAAAATATAAACATCATTGCCGATTTGATTCTTGACCCGCCAAATTTCGGACTTTCGGGAGCAATTGCTCTTTATGGAAAATTCAGGGAAAAGCACAAAGACATGGCAATGCTGATGGGCGTTGGAAATGTAACCGAACTGATGGATGTTGATTCGCATGGAATAAATGCCTTGCTTACCGCGATTGCTTATGAATTGAAAATTGACCTGCTCTTTACTCCGGAATATAGCACAAAGGCGAAAAATTCTGTCAGGGAAATAAATACGGCAATTAAGATGATGTATTTGTCAGGCAGGAGAAATCAGCCGCCAAAGGAAGTCGGAATTAATCTGCTGATTTTAAAGGACAAACACAAGGTAAATTTTGAATTAAAGTGCAATAATGATTTTTTTGATGCGGAAAATTTTAAATTTAAAAAGCGACTTGATAAAATAAATTTCCGGATAATTGTTAAGGATAAAATTTATGTGATGATGCGTGAAAACAGGAGTCCTGCTGAAAATCCTAAAATTTGCATAAAGGGAAACAAAGCGGAAGAAATTTATCTCGCAATTCTTGCTCATATCTCAAAGCAAGACCTTAAAATAAGCAATGAACACTGTGCATATCTGGGAAAGGAATTAGGCAAAGCTGAGATTGCGTTAAAATTGGGCAAAAATTATATTCAGGACGAGGTGTTGTTTTAATTCATTTTTTGGTAGTGATTAAGGGTTGTGTCTGCTTTGCTGCGATTGCAAAACCGCTGGCCGAGAAATTAAGCACAATAAAATACGATAAAAATATTGAGCAAAATTTATCGGCGTTTTTTTCATCGCTTCATCTTGATACGGATAAAAAGAAGGCAGAGTATTTTGTTTATGCCCTGACAGATATGGAAACATCCTGTCGCGGAAAATTCCCGTTTATTCATGAATGTCTTACGGATTCGGAAGGAGATGCCACGGAAATGTTTCTTGACGAGGAGGATGAGGATGATGAAGATCCAAAAATAAATGCGCTGCGGGCAATCGTTGAGCGCAGAAAAGATGTGAAAATTGTTGTGCTTAATGAAAAATTTAAGGACGACATAAGCAGACTGGATGATGTGCTAAAAAGGCGTCTGAAAGATGTTTGCTAATGTTAATTATCAGGTTAAATTTTAACGGAAATTTAGTTTGTATTTTTAATTATTAAGCAAAATTTATCAAAATTTAAAATGGATATTGAAAAGTTTTTAAACATAAAAAAGAAGGGCAAAAATTTCTATTTGGACATTAAAACGCAGGGATGGAACAGAGAACTCGGCAAGATGAAAGAAGATAATGTTTTGTTACATAGCAACAAAATTAAAAAGAACAGGGAAATTTATAAGGTCTATCATCTTTCCGAACTGAAGGAATTTAAAGAGATATGCGGGAAAAGCGGCATAAACTGTGATGTAACGATAATGAACAGCGGAATATTAAAAGAAAAACATGGAGAAAATTTGAGCGGTGAAATGTATCCGACTTATGGGCACATTCATACCGCCGAACGAAACGAAATTTATAAAGTAATACGGGGAAGGGCATTTCTCCTTTTAGTTGATGAAGATGCGAAGAAAGAAACAATTATTGATATGAAAAAAGGAGACGAATATCTGATAAATTTTAAATACCCTCATCGCGTATATACTTTCGGTTCGGCGGTTGTTCTCGGATTTGTACCTAATGATGCGGGACATGATTATGATGCGATAAAAAACAGGGGCTTTCCATACCATTTATTCTACGACCAAAAGAGCAAGGATATAATATTTAAGAAAAACAAAAAATTTGGAAATTTTGACATTGCTTTGGGAAAGCCGCAAAATATTGACTCTGAAAATTTATTTTGGACAAACACCGGAAAGATGAAGGAAATTTTAGGAATATAAAACAAGACAAAATAATCTATAAAAATGTCAATAATTTCAACCTCAATTTTATCTGCAAATTTTGCCAATCTGAAGGATGAAATAAAGAGAATAAAAAATACGGATATGATTCACATTGATGTGATGGATGGTATTTTTGTTCCGAATTTGACCTTTGGGCAGGTAATAGTAAAGACAACGAGAAATATTTTAACGGATTTAAATTTAAAAATTTTATCTGATGTTCATTTAATGATCGTCAATCCTCATAACCACATAAAAGAATTTTACGGATTGGGGGCAGATATTATTACATTTCACTATGAGGCATACCGAAATATTGAAAAATGCATTGATGTAATAAAAGACATTAAAAATTTTGGAATTAAAGCAGGGCTCGCAATAAATCCGGAAACATTTCTGCCAAAAGAGGAATTAAAGACCTTGCTGACTGAAGGAAAGCCGGATATTTTGTTAATTATGGGCGTTCATCCCGGTTATAGCGGGCAGAAATTTATAGATGAGGTTTTTAAGAAAATAAAAAATATAAAGAAAGCGGTTGATGAGTGTAATTCGGACAAAAATTTAGATATAAAGATTGCAGTTGACGGAGGCGTAAAATTTTGGAATGTTGATAAGATTATTGAAAACGGAGCGGATATTATTGTAATGGGAAGTGAAATATTTGAGGGTGATCCTGGGAAAAATATTATAAAATTAAAAAACAAATTCTGTAAAAAATAAATTCTGATTTGGAAATTTAAAACAGAAATTTAAAATGGAAAATATAAAAAATATACCTGGGAAAGAAAAAAATATAAAAGGAGTAGAAGCAGTAAAAATAGTTAAAGATTACTTTGGACTTGTTAAAGGGTCCAGGCAAATAGCAGGAATGGGCTTAATAGAATGGCTGGATTTTAGTACAATTTCTGTCAAACCACACACAAAGGGATATATAGTTATATGCAAATTCAGAAAAATAATGTTTTCTTCTGACTATGAAACACACAAGGTTGAAGTGGACTTTGAAGGTGACATCATATCTGATGAAATGACTGAAACAACAGAAGATAAAATTGAAACAACAGAGAAGAAAAATGAATCTACATAAGGATTTCTACAAATACAAAGGGATTGTAATTGATACAGGACCATTATTACTTGTTTTAACCGGACTTTACGGACATAATATAAAGAAGTTCAATTATAGTGAAGATAATTTTATATTGGTAAAGAAATTTTTAGAAAATTTTTTAGAAAAATCAGAAATTTTTATTACTCCTGAGGTCTTGGCAGAAATCTCGAATTTGTCAAAAAACGAAATGAAAGGATTTTTTTATGATTTTATATATTATTCGAAAATAAGATTATTACAACGATTAAAAGAGACCTACATAAACAAAGATATTATTTTATCAGAAGATAAACTTCTAAAATACGGATTTACAGACATATCATTAATAGAAGCCACAAAAGATGATAAATTATTACTGACATCAGACATAGCATTATACGGATATTGTGTAAAAAACAAAATACCTGCTATTACAATAGAAGAATTACGAGTATATATGAGTTAAATTTATGTAAAAATTTAAAATGAAATTTTATCACGTGAATGTGGAAAATTTGGAAACGTTGGAAGATGTGAGAGGCACTTATGGAGACACACTTGTCCATTTAGGGGAAAAGTTCAATAATGTTGTCGTTCTGGATGCTGATTTGTCGGAATCAACAAAGACGATAAAATTTAAGAAAAGATTTCCGAAAAGATTTTTTGATGTGGGAGTTGCCGAGCAAAATTTAATGGATGTTGCAGCAGGTCTGGCAATGTCAGGAAAGATCGTTTTTGCGAGCACATTTGCATATTTCGGAAGCGGACGGGCATGGGACCAGGTCAGGAACATAATTGCTCATGATAAATTAAATGTGCGGCTCGTTGTTACGCACAGTGGTTTGGGTGTGGGCGAGGACGGGCATTCGCATCAGGCATTAGAAGATATTGCATTAATGCGGGTAATTCCGGGTATGAAAGTAATTGTTCCGGCAGATGCAACGGAAACAAAAAAAGTTATTGAAAAAAGTGCTGAAATTGACGGGGCAATGAAAGGGCCGATGTATGTCCGATTGGTAAGACAGAATGTTCCGAAAATTTTTGATGACGACTATGAGTTTGAATTAGGGAATGCAGTAAGACATATTGATGGAAGCGATGTTTCAATAATTGCATGCGGGGTTATGGTAAGTAAAGCAATTGAAGCAGGCAAAATTTTAAAAACCGAAGGAATTGGGGCAAGTGTTACAAATATGTCCTCAATAAAACCAATTGACGAAGGTGCAATATTGGAAGAAGCAAGAAGAACAAATGCGATTATTACGGCGGAAGATCACAGTATTATTGGTGGTTTGGGAAGTGCGGTTGCAGAAATTTTGGCTGAAAAGAAGCCAACAATTATGAAAAGGATTGGTACAAATGATTGCTTTGGACAGTCAGGAACTTCCGAAGAACTTTATAAATATTATGGAATGACTGCAAAAGATATAGCGAATGCCGCGAAAGAAATTTTGAAGAAATAAAAATTTTGCTATACTTTTCATTAACTCTAAATTTTCAAAACGCAAAACATTTATTATTATGAAGATCAAAGATATTCCCAAGGAGAATCGCCCGAGAGAACGACTAAAGAGATATGGTGCATCTGCATTGAGTGATGCGGATTTATTAGCAGTTATTTTACAAACAGGAGCCAGAGGAGAAAATGTTGTTGATATGTGTAATCGTCTAATCTCATTTTATGGGCTTGAAAATTTAAGCGATTTGTCTGATGGAGAATTTCAAAAGGTCTATTTGTTTATCTGGGATGATGTTCCTGGAAAAGACAGCGAGAAATTTCTAAAATATTTGCAGAATAATTTAGGAATAGATTGGGCAAAAAATGCAGAAATCAGTAAAAGCGAAGATAAGAAAACAATTGTTGTTAAGAGTAAAGAAAAATCAGATAAAGAAAAATCGGCTACTTTTAAACTTGACAAAGTAAAAAAGAAAGCAATCCTGGAAACTCATGATGACAAGAATTATGAATGTATTTTTAAAAAGGAAAACGGCAAAATAAACATCAGAGTTGTTGCGAAATAGTTTATATACTTCATTTTATACCATACTAAAAATACTCGGAGTATTTTTAATATTCTAAAAACCTACGAGGTTTTTACAATAACAAAAATCTATAAGATTTTTGAGATACTCAAAAATGCTTGAAGCATTTTTGATATAACAATAGATTAACCCTCTTAAAATTTATTTTTTTATCACCTCGCTGTTGCTCGGAGATTTTAAATAAATTTAAAATGAGGGAAAAAATTCATAATTGTTGTAAATATATTGTCACCTCACTCTGTTCGGAGATTTTAAATAAATTTAAAATAACAATAGATTGAAAATTATTTCGCAACATGTCTATCTACTACAAGATAAAAGGACTGGGAGATGCAAAAACACAGCAAATCAAGGCATTATTCGGATTCATCAAAAAATATAATTTAGCAAAAAAAGGAAAATTTCCGGTGCGAACGGCAAATGATGTTTTTGAATACGCATCGCAGAGATTGCCAAGCAACGATAAAGAACATTTTATGGTCTTGCATCTTGATTCCAAGAATATGATAATCAAAGACGAAATTGTTTCAACAGGAATTCTTAATGCATCCATGGTTCATCCGCGTGAAGTTTTTAAGTCGGCAATAAAAGAAAGTGCAAACGCAATTATTCTTGTTCATAACCACCCTTCAGGAGATCCAACACCGTCAGAGGATGACAGGAAAATTACAAAAATACTATGTGATGCAGGAAAACTTTTAGATATAAAACTGCTTGATCATGTTATTATCGGAGATACACCTTATAGTTTTAAGGAGAGTGGGGAGATATAAAAAGATGTGTAAAAATATAAAGATGTGCATTAAATCTTAATAAATAAAAATAAATTGCGGAAACAACAAATTTTTAAGGAGGAGTTATAAAATGGATAATAAAAAAATTCAATTGTTTTGTTTAATGACAGACAGATTCGCAGAGTATGGAACGAAGAAAAAGAAGAATGGTTTTTTAGTATTATTGATGTAATTGCTATCTTAACCGAAAGCGTCAACCCCAGAAAGTATTGGAGTGTCTTAAAAACCAGATTAAAACAAGAAGGAAGTCAGTTGGCTACAAATTGTAGTCAACTGAAAATGATGTCTTCAGATGGCAAATATTATTTAACTGATGCAGGGGATACGAAATCAATTTTAAGATTGATCCAGTCAATACCCATAAGGTATGATTCAGACATATTCTTTCATCTATATCATTTTTTCAATTTCTCCGTGTGAAATTTTTTCAATTTTTAAATTTCCGTTCTTTGTAAAATCATAAACCCGTAAATTTTTGGCTTGACTGCATTTTTCTTCAATCAAAATTTTACCAATCTTTAATTTCTTTAATTTAAATTTCACTCGTTCTCCTGAAATTTTCTTTGAATATTCCCCGATTTTATTTCCGAAATCCATTCCCGCAAGCACCACAACTTTCGGCTTAAATTTCAATGCAAAAAACACACATCTGTCCCCATCGGTAAATCCGCCGAAATTATGTAAATTTTTTAGTTTTAAATTTGTCTGCGTCGTCAGGATTAAATTTTTAAATTTCGGAACATATCTCTTTATGGCTTCAATATTATCTCCGTGAGCGTGAATAATCAAAATTGTTCCTTTTTCATTCGCTTCCTTTATCGCATCAATATCCCCGTCTAAATCACTTACAATAAAGTCGGGAATAATTTTTCGCTCAACTAATGCCTTTGCTGCGCCGTCGGCACAGATTTTAACAAAACAGTCAAAATTTTTTAATTTGAGCAGTTGTTCCATGCCAGACACTAATGAAGGTCCCGCTCCAAAGATTATTACATTTTTGCCGGCAATTCTTTTCTTAACATATTTCAAATCCAAAATTTGCTTTTGCATCCCACAGGATATTTTTGACAAAATTTTTGCCGATTTCGCATCCTTTTTTTCGTCTAAATTTAAAATCTGAACGATGTCTTTGTAAAGCATTTTAGTTTTAAATTTTAATTGTAATTGAATAATATTAAATTAAACTTCATATTTTTAAAATGAAAATTTCAGGCAGCGTATGGAAATTCGGAGATAATGTAGATACGGACCAGATAATTCCGGCGGAATATTTAATTACAGCCGACAGAACAGAGCTGGCAAAGCATTCGTTTGAAAAAGTAAGGCGGGAATTTGCAAAAAAAGTAAAAGAAGGTGACCTCATTGTTGCGGAAAAAAATTTCGGATGCGGAAGCAGCAGAGAGCATGCTCCGTCATGTTTATTGGGAAACGGAATAAAAGTAATAATTGCGAAATCATTTGCACGAATATTTTACAGAAATTCAATAAATCTGGGGTTACGGCTTATAGAGTGTGAAATTGAAGCGAAAGACGAGGACATACTTGAAATTGATTTTGACAAAGGAGAAATAAAAAATTTAAACGGCGGCAAAATTTATGAGTTTAAGAAAATGCCTAAATTTTTTGAGGATTTAACCGAAATCGGGCTGATAGAATATACGAAAAGGAAGATTTCCGAAAGAGAAATGAAAATTTCTAATGAAGTATGAATACATTTTTGAAGGATAGGAGAACGAGATAAAATTTCATTAAAGTTAAGTTTAATAAAAAATTTTAATAATTTTTAATAATAAATAAATTAACAATTTAACAATTAAATTTATTCAAATGCCTGAAGAAAATTCGTTATTAAATGTTTATAAGAATTTTAAAGCGGAGCCTCTAAAAACACCGGAGGAGTTTAGTAAATTTTATGTTGAAAGGCCGATAAAATCCACCCTTATGAAAGAATTGAAAACAAAGATTGAAAACGCAGAAAGGGGAAAATTTTTGTTCATTGGACATAGAGGTAGTGGTAAAAGTACAGAACTTAATAAATTATCGTCTGAATTAGAAGAAAATTTTTTAGTTATCAGATACTCTATCAAAGAAAATCTTGACATGAATGATATTACCATTAAGGACTTTCTCCTTTCTCTCGGACTGAAGATTTACGAACTTGGAGAGCAAAACAACATAGAATTTTCAACTGAATTAAAAGATGATTTTATGAGATTTGTAAGGGAAACAACTCATATAAAAGAAAAAGAAATAAAAGAATTGAAGGGAGCTGGTTTGTCATTTACAAAAATTTTTATGGCAAAAATAGGAATTGAATCCCAGACGAAGGACTATGTAAGAGAAGAGCTGAAAACAAAGATTACTGATTTAGTAAGAAAAATCAATAATTTGATAGCTGTTATTGAAAATTTAAGTAATAAGAAAATACTTATTGTAGTAGATGATACAGATAAACTGACAAGATACGAACAGGCAGAGGATCTTTTTTATAAAAATTATTCTCTTTTGCTGCAAATTGATTGTAATGTGATTTATACTTTCCCAATTCCACTTGTTTTTGATCCATATTTTGAAAGTGTGCAAAACAAGTTTGATGGTATTTGTGTTTTGCCCCAGCCAGCAGTAAAATCAAAAAATCTTGAAATTTTTGACGATGACGGAATAAATTTCTTCAAAAATATTTTTTATAAAAGAGTTAATGAAAGAAAGGATACTATTGATGAAAACACATTGGAGTATGCAATCATCTCAACAGGAAAATTATCAGAATTTGTAAATGTAATCAGGGATGCATTGATTAAATCCACAGTAAAAGGAAAAACAAAAATTGAAAAAGAAGAAATTGAAGAATGTGCATCTGACTTGAGGGGAATTTATGAAAAGGCACTAACACAAAAGCACATTTCCACACTTCTTGAAATACATGAAACAAAACACGCTTCAGACAAAAGCCCGGAAGAAAAAATTGTCAGAGATATGCTGTTCAGTTTGATAATCGTGGAATATGAAAACAAAGAAGGAAAAAGATGGCACGAAATAAATCCAATATTATTTCCTTTGATAGACAAATGGAAAAATATCTTGCAGGAAAAACAGGGGATGAAATACACGCTTTAAATCTTGAACTTACTGCATCAAAAGGAGAGGGGAATCTTATTATATGTGTTGCAAATATTCCTGTTTTCAGGGAGGAAATTATAAAGGGACTGGAACAAAATTTTTCCCCGGAGAAAATTTATGTTAAAGAGGGTGATGGAGACAAAATTATACACAAATTAAGATATGAAAAACCAGATAAAGAAAAATCAAACAAAATTTTGGTGTGGATTATGCCCGATGAACTTTCTGCCGACATAGAAAACGCATTAAACAATTTCAGAGAACTTTTCTATGAATATCCTGCGCCAAGCGTTATATTTTGCAATGAGTTATTTGTATCAGATATTATAAAAAAAGCTCCTGATTTCTGGAGATATAGGGGGGGCTTTCATGTATTTAAGGACGAGGAAAGAATAATCGCCCATGCGGAAAAAGAAACGCCATCCGTTGAATTTCATTTTGAAAACAAAGAGGACTTATTAAAGAGAAAAAAACTCAATGAGGACTTTCTGAAAATTACAAAATATAAAGACAGGAAAATAGAATTGTTATTAGAAAATGCTTCAATAGAGCAAATTTTTGGAAATTTTAAAAATTCAATAAAAATTTGTGAAAAAGCAATGAAAATTGCTTTGGAGATGGGAAATAAAGCACAAGAAGCAAAATGTCATAGAAGTTTAGGTGTTGCTTATGATAGTTTGGGTGATTCTAATAAGGCAGTTGAATATTATGAGAAATCATTGAAAATTTGTTTGGAAATTAGAGACATAGCGGGAGAAGGGAGATGCTATATGGGTTTAGGCAATGCTTATGATAGTTTGGGTGATTTTAAGAAGGCAATTGAATATTCTGATAAATCATTAAAAATCTTTTTAGAAATTGGTGACAGAGCAGGAGAAGGAAAATGCTATACAAATTTAGGGGTTGCTTATGATAGTTTGGGTGATTTTAAGAAAGCAATTGAATATCATGAGAAATCATTGAAAATTTGCTTGGAAACTGGTGACAGAGCAGGAGAAGGAAAATGCTATACAAATTTAGGTGCTGCTTATGATGGTTTAGGTGACTTTAAGAAAGCAATTGAATATTATGAAAAGGCATTAAAAATTGCTTTAGAGATTGGAAATAAAGCAGGAGAATCAGCAGGTTATACAAATTCAGGGATGGTTTATTTTGGTTTAGGTGACTTTAAGAAAGCAATTGAATATTATTTAAATGCAGAGAAAATTTTTAAAGAGATTGGACAGGAACATTATCTTAAAATTCTTTATGAAAACATGGCAATTACTTATGAGAAAATGAACAATCCTGAAAAAGCAGATGAATATAAAAAGAAGGTGAATGAATTATTCAAAAAATAAAATTTACACCAATTTTAATTTTTAATCTTTTAAAATTTCATAAACAAAAAAATGAAGGTAAAAATCAATAACAAAACTGAAAATTACAGGAGTGTCTGGTTTGAACCCGAATCCGGAATTATTAATGCAATTAATCAAACAATATTGCCCGATAAATTTGAAATTACCGAATTAAAAACATACACAGAAACGGCAGAGGCAATAAAGACGATGATAGTTCGCGGGGCTCCGGCTATTGGCGTTACAGCGGGTTTCGGTATTGCTCAGGCATGTATGCATGCGCCAAAACAAAATTTTACGGACTATCTGAAAAAAGCAGCAGAGACACTGAAGTCAACGAGGCCAACTGCTGTTGATTTATTTCATGTAATTGACGGACTTTTAAATAAAATTAAGGACTCGGATGCTATTGAAAACAAAGAAAATGCAGTTGAAATATCTGTTTCCGAATCACAAAAAATTGCCAATGAAACCATTAATGCCTGCAAAAAAATCGGCGAATTCGGAAACGAACTGCTCAAAAATAAGTCAAAAATTTTAACCCACTGCAATGCAGGAGCACTTGCCTGTGTTGATTTTGGAACAGCACTTTCCCCGCTGAGAATTGCGAAATACGCAGGAAAAGAAATTTTTGTTTTTGTTGATGAGACAAGACCTCGTTTCCAGGGAGCAAAACTTACTGCATGGGAACTTTTAAACGAAGAAATTGAACATAAAATCATTGCAGATAACGCAGCCGGTTATTTTATGCAAAAAGGTGAAATTGATTTATGTATCGTCGGAGCGGACAGGATAACTGCAAACGGTGATGTTGCAAACAAAATCGGAACTTATGAGAAAGCGGTTTTAGCAAAAGAAAATAATATTCCGTTTTATGTTGCTGCTCCAATCAGTACAATTGATTTTAGTATTAAATCAGGCAATGAAATTCCTATTGAAGAAAGAAATGAGGATGAAGTGCTTAGTGTAAATAATATAAGAATCGCCCCTATTGGTTCGCATGCATTAAATCCCGCATTTGATGTCACTCCTGCAAAATATATAACCGGAATCATAACAGAAATTGGGATTTTTAAACCGGAAGAGATATATAAATTAAAGGATAATTAAAGGATGCCAAATGGAAAAATATTCGGGAGTAAAATTTAAAACAATTTTCAAAGAAAAGAAAAAAATAGAACATAAGGGAATTGAGAAATTGATGACTTGGGGGAAAAAATTTGTGGAATTAAATTTGGCTCCAAAAATTGAAGGCGGCTTTGCTGGAAATTTAAGTTTCAGAACACTGCATGGATTTATCATTACTGCATCGGGTGCAAATTTATCCGAACTCAACGATGACGACTTTGTTGAGGTAATAGGTGTTGATGTAAATTTAAAACAAATTTTTGTTTGCGGTTTAAAGAAACCATCTTCGGAATCATTTTTGCATCATGCAATTTATACCAAAAGGACGGATATTAATGCGGTTTTTCACGGACACGACCAAATAACATTAAAGTTCGGCGATAAATTAAATTTTCCCATAACAGAAAGAGAACAACCTTACGGTTCAATGGAATTGGCTGATGAAGTGGTTAAAATTTTAAATATGAACTGCAATTACTTTTTAATCAAAGAGCACGGATTTATTTCACTCGGAAAAACGATGGATGAAGCGGGCAATGAGGCAATCGGACAACACAAAAGGGTGATTGAAATAAACAGACCAGATAAAGCCGCAAAAAATAAATAAAATACAGGAAAATAAAAAATATATGCTATGTTATAAAAATTATATGAATGATGGCTTTACCAATAAATATTAATGATTTGATAACAGGACAGACCGTTGAATGGGAACGTATTGAGTTTAAAGAAAGTTGGAATCCGGAAGATGTTATGCACACCATTTGTGCGTTTGCTAATGATATAAACAACTGGGGCGGAGGATACATAATCATCGGAATAAAAGAAGATAACGGACGGCCTGTTTTACCTCCAAAAGGATTAGCCCCTGAAACAATTAATAATATCCAGAAGGACTTGCTAAATCTTTGTAATCGTTTAAAACCGCATTTTTTCCCAATTGCCGAGCCGGTGCGTTTTCAGGGAAAATATGTTTTAATAATATGGGTTTTTGGCGGGCAGAACAGACCCTATCGGGCGCCGATATCGCTTGGCAAAAAGAAAGAGAAAGAGTATGCCTATTATATCAGAAGATTTTCAAATACAGTTAAAGCACAATTTGAAGATGAAAAAGAACTCCTGTCATTAGCAGGAACAATTCCTTATGATGATCGTATCTGTCATTTAGCAGATATCGCTGACTTAAAACTTCCGTTGATACAATCTTTTTTAAAAGAAGTTGAAAGTGATTTATATGGTTTTGCTAACATGGATTTCGAACAATTATGCTGGCAGATGAGAATTGTTGATGGAACGACCGAATATTTGAGGCCCCGAAATGTTGGAATACTCTTTTTCAATGACCTGCCTCAAAAGTTTATTCCTCTTTCACAGATTGAAATTGTTCAATTTATATCAACTCCCGGAGGTGATAAATTGAGTGAAAAAATTTTTCAGGGACCTATACATCAGCAAATTAAGGATGCTCTGACTTATGTAAAAAATGTTATCCTCAAGGAATATATTCGTAAAGTTCCGGACAAGGTGAAATCTATCCGGTTTTATAACTATCCGTATATTGCCCTAAAAGAGAGTATTGTTAATGCAATATATCATAGAAGTTATGAAATCAGAGAGCCGGTAGAAATACGGATTCATCCCAATAAAATTGAGATTCTTAGCTTCCCGGGACCTGACAGGTCAATAAAACAATCAGATATAGATAAAGGAATATTGGTTGCCAGAAGATATCGTAATCGTAGAATCGGTGAATTTTTAAAAGAACTGAAACTTACTGAAGGACGATGTACAGGAATCCCTAAAATTAAAATAGCAATGAAAAATAATGGCTCGCCAGAACCAGTTTTTGAAACTGATAACGAACGAAGTTATTTTTTAACTACATTGATGATTCATCCGGAAGCAACAGTAAGTGAGCAAGAAGGTGAGCAAGGTGGCATTTCTCATGGATTAAGTCATACAGAGTTCAGCGAGTTCGTTTCAAGTTTGTCCCAAGTTTGTCCCAAGTTTGTCCCAAGTGAAGATGCAGCAATTATCCTCATATCTGCAAGAGATGGCATTGATATGAAATCTCTGATGTCAATACTCAATCAAACAAACAGAACCCGTTTTCGCAACATATTTATAAAGCCATTGATTGAAGCGGATCTGCTTGAATTAACCGCACCGGATAAACCAACAAGCAGCAAGCAAAAATATAGGGCTACTAAAAAAGGTTTAAAAATTATTGACAAAGTAACTAATAAGCACACCCTAAAAAAATAAAAAGATGCTCCTTATTTACCACGATAAATTTTTAGAACACAACAAAAGCGGACACCCTGAAAATAAAAACAGATTACTTGCTATAAAAGACATCCTTGACAGATATAATTATGCTACGATTGAACCCGTTGATGTTCCCGATGCGGAGAAAAAAATCAAAGAGGTTCATTCGGATGAATATGTGAAATTAATAAAAAATATTAAGTCCGATACAATGCTTGATTCCGATACTTATATTGTAAAAGAAACATACAATGTTGCTGTTAAGGCGGTTGCTGCGAGCATAAATGCCGCTGATTATGCGGCAGATAAGAAAGATTCATTTGCACTTGTCAGACCACCCGGGCATCACGCCTGTAAAAACAGAGGAATGGGATTCTGCATTTTTAACAATATAGCAATCGCCGCAGAGTATATGCTCAGCACAGGCAAAGCCAAAAAAATTTTGCTCTTGGATATTGATTGTCATCACGGAAACGGAACGCAGGAAATTTTTTACGCTCGCAAAGATGTTTATTACATCTCTTTGCATCAATATCCCGCATATCCCGGAACCGGAAGTGCCGATGAAACAGGCGTTGGAGAGGGAAAAAATTTTACCTTGAATATTCCATTACGTCCATACACAACCGACGATGAGTATATTGAAAAACTTAAAATTTTCAGAAAAGTCGCCATTGACTATAATCCCGATGTAATTTTGGTTTCCGCTGGCTACGATACTTACATAGATGACCCTTTAACTTCAATGAATATCACGATTGACGGATTTGGAAAAATTTCAAAATACATAAAAGAAACAGCAAAAATGACTGGTGTCGGAGTTGCTTTCATACTTGAAGGAGGATATAATTTAAGAGGACTTTCGGAAGGTGTGTTAGAAACAATAAAGGTATAAAAACTGCTTTTTTCATAAAACAAAAAATTTCACAAACGCAAACAACACAAAAATTTCTGAAATTTCAGTTATTGCCCCGTAAGTATCTCCTGTCATACCCCCGATCTTTGAAGCGATGTATTTTGACAGCATCAGAGAAAAAATGAGCAATGCAATTATTAGTGTTATTAACAATACCATGATATTTAAATTTAGAAAAACATAAGATATTAAAATTACGGGTAAAACCACAAATAAACTCGCAGTTAAAATTTCTCCGAATTTAACAAATTTTGTCCAACCGCCTGTTCCGTTACTGCGTGCATAAGGAAAAACTGCCATCGGAATGAGCATTGCATATCTTCCAAGTGCAGGCATCAGGACTAAAATTGCTGCAACAAAAAATTTATCCGAATTTAAATTTAAGTTTAAAATTTCGGAAATTAAGGTAAATTTAAGTAAGAGCAATAGCACAACTGCAACAATTCCAAAACTGCCCGGATGTGTGTCTTTCATAATTCTCAACCGCTCATCTTTATTCATCCCTCCGAATAAGCCGTCAACCGTATCTATAAATCCGTCTAAATGGAGTCCTCTGACAAGCACTATTTCAATAATTATGAGTATGATTGCTGTCAGTCCGATGCTCTTTGGAAATATAAAAGAAATGGCAAAATAAGCAACTGCCAAAATACATCCGATTAAAATTCCGACCAGGGGAAAATAAGCAGCTGATTTTGCGGCAAATTTTTCGTTCCATTCAACATTCATGAACTTTATTATCCCCTCACTTCGTTCGGAGATATTTAAAACTTTGAATATGGTCAAAAACTGAAGTGCATACAAAAATTTTTTTATTTCGCTGATTATCGGATTCATTATTTTTGGAGATGAATTTAATTAGAGTTGAATTTAATTAATAAGAATTGATGAAAATTTATACTTTTTGATATAAAATTTTCATTCTTAACAAAAATCAACATAAGAGTGAGAAAATATAAATTTAAAAACATAATTTAAAAAACAAATAAAGTAAAGATGAAAACTATAAACGAATATATAAAGGAGGCGGCGGAATTTCACGGCAGGTACACCCCGCATGTTGCTTTAACCGTCATTATGATTGACTATGCGGTTGAATTAATTAAAAAGTTAAATATCAGGGAAATAGGTGTTCGGGTAGAATCGGAAAAATCGTGCGGATGTGATCAGGATGTTTTCTATGTTATGTTAAAAGACATTTTCGGTTATTGTTTTTTGAGAAGAGCTGATTTTGGAAAACACTCATCATTCTGTTTGTATAACATTAAAACCGGCTACGGGGTCAGGGTTTTTGTAAGTCCTGAAAAATGCAAAAAGTATCCGCTATTTTACACATGGTTCATGAAGAAAATAACAGACAAAAGGCCAACAAAAGAGCAGGTTATTGACGAAATTCTCGCGGCAGGAAGGGAAATATTATCTTACCAGAATGTCAAAATAAAAACCGAAAAAGAAGAAAAACAAAATATCCTGATTTGTGAGGTCTGCAAAGAAGCATTTGCATCAAAAGGAGAAAAAATCTGTAAAACATGTTCCGGAGAGGCAGATTATGAAATTTGTGATACGGTTAAAAAATGCTCACACAAAGCCACAAAGTCACAGAGTATTTAAAAATCAGCAGATTTTTAAAGATTGAAAATTCTCAAAGAATTTTCAGTATATTTCTCCTTTGTGTCTTTTTCAAAACGCGGAGTTTTGAAAATCTCCGAGCAAGAGCGAGGTGACGGTGTCTCCGTGTGAGGATAATAAAACGAACTTTCCTGTACGATAAATAAATTAAAAATAACACGCAATTCAAAAAATAAAACCAAATTTAAAAAAATGTGCGAAACAATAGTTTATACGGTTAATATAATTAATATTTATTTTTAAAACAAATTTGTTTAATTATATAAAATGAAAATTCTATCTGTTGATATCGGAGCGGGAACACAGGATATTTTGCTTTATGATTCGGAAAAGAACCTTGAAAATTGCTTTAAAATGGTAATTCCGTCACCTTCTTTGATTTATGCAGATGAATTATTTAAATTTGCCGAGTCCGACAAAAAACGACTGCTGATTTATGGCGAATGTATTGGCGGCGGAAAGATAAAAAAGGCATTGAAGTATGCGGGAAGTAAAAAAGAAATTTTTATAACCGAAGAGGCATTCAAAACATTTACGTATCACGGCGAAAAAGCAACGGATTTTAATGTCCGAATTATAGAGGAAAGCAATGTTGACAAAGTGACAAAAGAGGTTGATGAAGCAATTAAATTTTCCGAAAGTGATTTAAGCACATTTAAAAATTTTCCCGGTTTCGGCGAATTTGATGCGGTTTGTTATGCAGTTCAGGAACACGGAGCAAGAGAAAATACATCAAACAGGGTTTACCGACTTGAGGTCTTTAAGGAAAAATTAAGTAAATTTAAGGACTTCAGGGATCTGGCAATGACAAATTATGATGAAATAGAAGATAGTTTTTACCGCTTTAAATCGCTGTTTAAGTCGTTAAAATCACAAAGAGATAATGTGTTGATAATGGACACCGCACATTGTGCAGTTCTCGGATGTATGCAGGACGCATATGTGAAAAATTTAAACGATTACATGCTCATAAATTTCGGAAACGGACACACGACCTTTGCTGTAATTCATAATGACAAAGTCATAAGTTATATGGAGCACCATACAAAATGTCTGAAAGAGCCGGAAAAATTAAAAAATTTAACTCTTAAATTTGCCTGTGGAGATGTCACGAATGAAGAAATTTACAATGACGGCGGAAACGGAGCAATAATATTTGAAACAATCGGATTTGAGAATATAAAGAAGGTGGTTGTTACAGGACCTAACAGAAATTTAATAAAAGAGACAGGACTTGATTATTACTTTGCATCGCCGGGAGGGGATATGATGATGACAGGACCGATAGGACTAATAGCAAGTGCAAAGAAGAAAATTGTTTAAATTTTAATTCACAAATTCAATAATTTAATTTCATCTCACTTTTGCTTTGAACACAACATCCAAATCACCCAGCTTTTCTTCAATTTCATCTTCGCTTAAATTTGACTTTTTTAAATCAAGCGTTGCATTAAGCGATGATTTTCCGTCAGCAATAGAGACAACTTCAACTTTTGACAGATTTATATTTAAATTTTTCAGCAGATATGTAACTTTGTTAAGTGCTCCCACTTCGTCTTTTATTACGGCATATAAATGTAATTGCTTTTTAAGTGTTAAAGCAAACGGCTCGGGCATAAATTTTATAACTACAAGTATTACGAGCATAATAAACCCGATTGCAAAATATTCATAAATATCGAGCATCGTTTTCGGAGACAACAAAATTAATTTCCTTGCCAGTGCAATCATTACAATATCAAGAATTGCTATGAGGTAAAAATTTAAACCCCCTCTTTCAGCGGTTAAACTTATTTTGAGCAGTTCCAGTCCGATTAAGACAATAAATAAAGAGCCCAACAGCGGCATAAAGTCCGTCTTTCCTGATGTTATCTGAATATACAGGACACTGGCAAATTCATAAAATCCGACACCTACGACGAGCACAAGTAAGACAATAAAAATATAGTCAAGAATTGCCGTTGTAAATTTTAAATGCCTTAATGACATGGGAAATTTTTCCATTCTGTGTATTTTAATAATTTTAATAAATTTTATAGTAACTATTCAGCGATTTCAATGCAAAATTGAAATTTCCGGACAAAGTGAGGTGATCCAACTTACATTGTTTTATTGAATAAGGTTCCTTTATTCTTTAACCACTCATTCTTTGTATAATTTATCCGTAGAGAGTTCTTCTTTGGGAGTTATAACCTTCAAAATTTTATTACCTCTGTCTTTTTGTTCTTTATCCAAGGTAATGAGTGTAACCTTGTGTGTTAATGCGACCGCAATATACAATGAGTCAGCACCTCTTGTTCTGTACTTTGCGGCAATTTCTGCTGCGAACATTGCCAGATTTTCGTCTATGTGGATTAGTTTGATGTCAGGAATCTTTACAAACGCCTTAACGAGAGATATTGCCAGATTTTCATCATCTTTTTTCCTTGCAATTGCCGCAGAAATTTCCGGTAAAATTATTTGCGGAACAACAATTTGTATATTTTTACTCCGTATTTTTTCAAGCAACTTCCTGCTGTATTCATAACCTTCTTCATCAGCCATAAAAGCATTTACAACAACACTCGCATCTAAGCAATACATTTTATCTTCTCATTTCAGAGACAATCTCCCAGCCGGGCGTTTTAATTTTACTTTTTTTCTTACTTATCCTTTCACCTATCCGGAAGAAGTCCTTCCAGGGATCAACAGCTTCGCGCCGATATAGATGGATTGATGGATATATCTCCCTGAAAATTCCACATATCCATCCTTCTACCATTTTTCTTGCCTCTCTTATTTTCTCTTTATTTTCCAGTATAAACCGCCTGTTTATATTTATGTCTGCATATTGCACAGTATTCATTTTTTGCCTGTTGATTCTATAACCATAATAAAAAGAATTGTTGATATTATCAAAGATAATATTTCTTTTTCTGTTTTTAAATTTTCTAAAATTTGTGTACTTTTTTCTATAGAATTTAAGGGGTTCGTTCTGTCAAAAAGTATATATTCTATATCTTCCGGCATGCCTGCTGTGTTAACACCTTTCTCCACGATGGGAATTATTTTCTTCCCTGCACTTTTAGCATAACTCATTTCCTGATTCACACTTATGGATTTACTTCCTTTCTTTGTTAGTAAGACAATAACTATATCTGAATCGCCTATGGTTTTCCTGATTTTTTCTGAAAGTGATTTTCCTGACAACGTATCATTTACAAATATATTTGTTTTTAGACCTAAAAATAAGTTAAGGTTGCTCTTTAGTGCCTCAACAATCTTCTTATCTTTTGTATTATAAGTTATAAATATATTCATTTTTGTAAGAGGTATAAAACTGATAATATAAATTAAGTATGGGGCTATAATAAAACTTTAAACTTTCTTTCGCTATTTCTAATCTCACTTATCCATACAATTAATGGTTGAGTTTTAATAATTGGATTTTTAAATAAATTTGTTTTCAATCAACATAAACTTTCATGAAATAATTAATTATACTCTCACTCCGTTCCACTCACTTCGTTCGTGTCTTTTCAAAATCTCTGCGATTTTGAAAATCGTGTATTTTAAACAAGTTTAAAATTGCACACAAAAAAATAAAAATTAATGGATTTATGGAGGAAAATTTACTCTTACTTTTTTGGGTGGCTGAATAGTTACATTTTATATTTTATGCAATTTATCAATATGTTTTTTGTTTAAAAATTTGTTTTGGCGATAAAATTTATCGTTTTGTTTTGAATATTTTGCCGGCAGCGATGAATATTAAAGCAGCTCCAAGTGCAGGGATAATATCAATTCCCAAAATAACAAGCCCTCCGCATATCAGCATAAAGGAAAAAACCGACTTAAATATTATGGCAACAAGTGTGAATATTACGCCTGCTGCAATTGCAGCAATTGTATTAATCTCCAAAGCAACAAGCCCTACCAAAATCATTACAAACAATATAAAATAATTGTGATTTGTTATTTTGGCAATTTTCACAATAATAAATGAGAATATTATTCCCCCAAATATTGCTGCGACAATATTATTACCTAAAACGAGCAGGCCGGCACAGAGTAAGATGACTGAAAAAAAATTACCCTGACCTGCTGATGTATGAACATATACTCCTCTGTTTTGCCTTTGCCCGGCCATTCTCCCGTTTCCTCTTTCGGTTCTTATTCTTTCCTCCCATGCTCTTCTTTCTCCTTCGGCTTTTATTCTTTCATCCCTGCCCCGTTCAAATTCATCATATTGTATCTTTTTTTCATCATTGCTTAATACGGCATACGCTTCAGCTATTCCTTTAAATTTTTCCTCATTTATCTTTTTCATGTCAGCGGATGCTCTGTCAGGATGATACAGCATCGCCAGTTTTCTGTATGCCTGCTTAATATCGTCCTTTGTTGCATTCCTGCTTATTCCTAAAATTTTATAATAGTTGGCCTCATTCATTTCTCAAAGTTATTTATATAATTTTTAAGTTTATAATTAGACATTTTATAAATTTTCCCAAAAATAAAAACCAAAATTTAAATCAGTTTTAATATCTCCTTTCCTAATTATTATTCAAATTTTAATTATTATATTCAAAATATTCAAAAAATACAAAAGATGGCAAAAAAGACGAAACCAAGACGAGGTTCATTAGCATACAGTCCCAGACAAAGAGCAAGCAGAGTAGTACCAAAAATTAAAAAGAGAGATGATAAAAATTTAGGAACAATTCCATCGGGATTTGCGGGCTATAAGGTCGGAATGGCACAGATTATGGCGACAGATAATACTCCGAATTCACCGACAGGCAAGTTAAATGTGGCAATTCCGTGCACAATTATAGCAACACCTCCGTTAAAGGTCTTTGGCATCAGATTTTATCACAGACCCTACTTAAATTTAATGCCTTACACAGATATAATTTCAGAAAAACAGGATAAGGACTTAAGCAGAGCGATAAATTTATCCAAAAACAACAGCAGTGAGACAATTTCAAAAAAATTTGAGGAAATAGAAAAAAACAGGGATGGAATTGAGGAAGTCCGACTGCTTTGTTGTACAAATCCGAGATTGCTGAAGATAAAGAAAAAACCTGACATACTGGAAATTCCAATAGGAGGTGACCTTAACAGCCAGATAAATTTTGCAAAAGAAAATTTCGGAAAGGAAATAAATGTTGATAATACATTTAAAGAAAATACATTAATTGCCGTTAGCGGCGTTACGAAAGGAAAGGGATGGCAGGGTGCTGTTAAACGATGGGGAATTATAACACAGGGCAGGAAAGTAACCGGAAAAAGAAGACACTGTCCTTTAAATCCGGTCACACCACGACATACTTCATGGAGAGCACCGCAGGCGGGACAAACGGGCTATCATCAGAGAACAGAACTGAATAAACTGTTACTTAAAATTTCAAACGAAAACATAACTCCGAAAGGGGGGTTTTTAAATTTCGGCGTTTTAAATACAAAGTATATGCTGGTAAAAGGTTCCGTTCCGGGCACAACAAAAAGGATAATCGGTTTGTCTTTCAATCCGTATAATACAGAAACAAACGAAAAATACGACTTAAAAGAAATAATAGTATGATAAATTTAAAATAAATTTAATTGTTAAAGTAATTATTAAAAATTATTAAATCACAATGGATGCAAAGGTTTATGGTTTAAATGGCGAGGTTGTTGAAACAGTAACACTCGGTGAAATTTTTAACACTCCGTCAAGGCCCGACATAATTCAAAGAGCGGTGGTTTCGGAGTTATCAATGGAATTTCAGCCGCAGGGAAGGGATCCGTTAGCGGGCTTAAGAACAAGTGCCGACTATTTTGCAAACAGACAAAGGTCATTTAGAGTAACAGTAGGCAAGGCAATTTCAAGGAAACCAAGAGAAAAATTAGCAAAAGGCGGACTCGGAAGGGTCAGAAGAGTTCCCGAGTCAGTTGGCGGAAGGGCGGCACATCCTCCGGAAGTTAATAAGGTCTTAATAAAGAAGATAAACAAAAAAGAATATCAATTAGCAATGTATTCTGCAATTGCAAATGCAAAATTCGCAGTTATCAGTGATGAGGTTGAAAATTTAAAAAAAACAAAGGATGTGCTCAATTTCATAAATTTACTTAAAGAAAAAAATATAATCAATGCTAGGAAAATTTTATTTGTTGTTGATGATAACGATGTTACGGCAAGAAATATTGATTTTATCAAAGTCAGGAATGTATCGGATTTACAGGTGAAGGACTTTGTCCTGGGATCCGAATTAATTGACAATGTATTATGGACAAAAAAGGCAATTGAAAATTTAAAAATTTAAAAAAATTTAATTAAGATGGGAGTTATACTTTATCCGCTGATGGGGGAAAAGGCAGTAAATTTAAGGGAAAAAAATAATGCACTTTCATTTGCTGTTGATATTAATGCAACAAAAAAACAAATTAAAGAAGAGTTGGAAAAGGACTATAAAATAAAGGTAATAAAAGTTAATACCACAATCATTCACGGAATGAAAAAGGTTTATGCGAAACTCATGCCGGAATATTCGGCGGTAGATATTGCATCAAGATTCGGAGCAATATAATAAAATTTAAAAAACTGTAAAAATTTATTCAATTAATTTAAGATAATTTCGCTTACGCTCAAATATTTTTAATAAATCAAAAATGCCAAAAAATTTACAATGCCAAAGAAGGGGGAAAGGCAGCAGTGTATGGAGATCAAAGTCATTTAGAAGTAACAGAGTTGATTATTCGCAGATTATGGGAATTTTCGGAGATGGAAAGACAATTATGGGACAGGTTGTTGATATAATTAAAGATCAGATTCATACGGCACCTTTGGCAAAAATTTTGACAGAGGACTTGAGAGAAATTTATGTTATTGCAGTTGATGGACTTTATGTAGGACAGCACATAAAAATCGGAATAAATGCAGAACCGTCTGTCGGGGATATAACTATGTTAAAGAGTGTCAGTCCGGGGACGCAGATATGTAATGTTCAATATGGTAATTACCGTATGGCAAGAACAAGCGGTACATCCATAACTTTTGTAGAAGGAGTTGGAAATAACGGAAAAATTACTTTGCCTTCAAAGAAGAATAAACTTATTTCTCTTAACAGCATTGTTACTATCGGAAGGGTTGCCGCTATGGGAAGAGTCATAAAACCATTAATTCGTGCAGGAACAAATTATTACAAGCATAAAACAAGAGGCAAGAAATATCCGAACATCAAAGGTGTCTCAATGAACGCAGTTAATCACCCGCACGGTGGAAAAGAACCGCGACTTGGACATTCTACAACAGTAAGCAGAAATGCTCCGCCAGGTGCAAAGGTTGGACTTATTGCTGCAAAAAGAAGCGGAAAAAAGAAAAGGGCATAAAATTTCAGTTAATAGTAAAATTTATTTATAAAATTTATCTGATTTTCAAAAATGGCGAGAATATTTAATTACAGGGGAAAAACAACGGACCAGTTAAAAGCACTGTCTATGGATGAACTTGCAAAGGTTATGCCTGCAAGAATAAGAAGGGTGTTAAACAGAGGTTTAGATGAACCAAGAAGAAAATTACTGTTGAAAATAAGAAAAACATTAACAACGAACAAAAACAAGGTAATAAAAACACATTCGCGGGATATGCCAATACTTCCTGAAATGGTCGGAGCGAAAGTAGCAGTATACAGAGGGGGCAAGGATAGCGTAAATACTGCTTTTATACCTGTTGAAATTACATCTGAAATGATAGGACATTATCTGGGAGAATTCGTTATGACAAGAAAGACAGTAAAACATAGTGCAGCGGGTCTCGGTGCTACAAGAGGGTCTAAATTTACATCCCTGAGGAAGTAAACTAAATAAATAAAGAGAATATCAAAATATAATAAATACAACACAAACACTACAATAATTAACACAAACACAACAATAATTATACTATAAAGATGGAAATTGGTTATACTTATATTTCAAAGACGCCTGAAAAAGCGGTAAAAGTATGCGGAAAGGATTTGGATGTTTCATTTAAGGCGTCGGTAAATGTAGTAAGAGCAATAAAGGGAATGAAAATGGAGAACGCAATGAAGTATTTAGACAATGTGATTGCCTTTAAGGATTTTATTCCTTATGTAAAATTTTGTAAAGGTGCGGGACATCGTTCGGCAATAGGTGGAAAAGGCGGTCCGGGAAGATATCCTGAAAAAATATGTAAAGAGGTACTGAAATTGTTAAGGAGTGCGGAGAGGAATGCCGAACATAAGCCGGGAATAGATACAAAAAATTTAATAATTTCACATATTCAGGCACTTCAGGGGGTAAAGAGAAAAAAGGCAAAACCAACCGGAAGAAGGGCCACATGGGCAACCCGCGTTACACATATTCAGATTGTTCTTGAAGAAATGAAAGAAGAAAAAAGAATAGAAAAAAATAAGAAAGAAAAGAAAAAAGAAACTCATACATAAAAATGTCTGTAAAAAAAATATTCATGGAAAAAGGAAAAAACAGGATGTTTATAGAAAGATATGTAAAAAGTACCCTGGGGAAGGTCGGATACAGTAAAATGGAAATTCATAAGGGCTCTCTCTCAACGAGAATAATCCTTAATGTTGAAAGGCCGCCATTGGTAATAGGACATGCGGGAACTAAAATAAACATGCTTACAGAAGATCTGAAGGAAAAATTTAAGATGGATGACCCGAATGTAGATGTTCAGGCGGTTAAAGAGCCGTACCTGGATGTAAATATTATGGCTGAGGAAATAGGCGATGCTATTGAAAGAGGAGACAGATATAGAATAATTGCTCACAGAGCCGTTGATGCTGTGATGGCACACGGTGCATTGGGAGTTGAAGTAAAACTATCGGGAAAAATTAAAGGTAAAGGTGAGCGGGGAAGCACGGAAAAATTTAGAAAGGGGTATATGAAAAAGACCGGCTTTCCTTTAACCATGGTAAGGCACGCCAAAATACAGGCACGACTAAAACAGGGGATTATAGGTATCAACGTAGATATTCTTCCGCCGGATCTAAAATTTCCCGACCAGATAATTTTTAGGACTCCGCAAAAGAAAAACATACCGGTACTAGTTCAATCCGCAGAAAAGAAACTTGTGCCAGTTCAATCCGCAGAAAACAAAAAATAAATTTTTTAATTTAAATAACTTTATAAATTTAATTTATTAACAAATGGCTATTCTCAGGGCAAAGGAATTGAGGGAAATGAATGCCGATGATACGGAAGAGCATCTTAAAGACCTGCATAAAAGAAAAATGAAAATAAGAAGTGACATTTCAGCGGGAATTGCGTCTGAATCCATCGGCTCAATAAGAGAAATAAAAAGAACCATTGCACGATTACTCACAATAAAGCACGAAAAGGAAAAAAATAAACAATCCCAATAATCAATAATTTTTAAAAAATAAAAAGCAATGGCTATTTGTCCTAAGTGCGGACTTCCCGAAGAGTTGTGTGTTTGTAAGGAGATAAAAACAACAGAGGGAATATTTGTGTCATTTGATAACAGGAAGTACCGTAAGGTGGTGACAATTATAGACGGAATAGATAAAGAAAATATAGAAAATACTGCAAGAGAAATTAAAAGGCGGCTGGGCTGCGGAGGAACAATAAGAGAAGGAAATATTATTGAACTGCAGGGAGATCATAAAAGCAAAATAGAAGACGCCCTGACAGCGTTGGGTTTTCCAAAAGAGAAGATAGATGTTAAAGACAGACCTCCGAAAAAAGAGAGACCTCCCAGAAAAAAAAAGTAAAAAAGTAATTTTTATGTGGTGTTTTAGCCCTTTGATTTTTGTATTTTAACATGAGAAATCCGTATAATATTTTGAGGCATGAAATGACAGGTCTTGATGTTGATGTCCTGCCAGTAAGCGGTGAAAGTTACAAAATGCAGGGCAAGGTTCATAGTGAAACAAGAAATGTGTTTCTGATTAAAGACAGCAACAACAACATAAAAATGTTTCCGAAGAATTCAATAATACTCATAGCACAATTAGATGATGGAAGTGTTGTTAAAATAGACGGGAATTTAATGTCAGGCAGACCCGAAGAACGAATTAAAAAACGTCATAAAATTTCTTTTAAATTTTAATTTGTATTTCTAATTTATTCAGATTTTATTTATTTAAATTTAATTAACTTTTAAAAATAATATATTAAAAAATGGCAGAAAAATTGTCAGTCAGGGGCAAAAATATTGACGGAGTTGTAGTTAGTGCAAAAGCAAAGAAAGTAATATGTATAAGAAATGACCGTCTTGTCAAAATCAGGAAGTATGAAAGATATTCAAAAGCAAGGACAAAAATTTTAGCAAGAGTTCCGGAAAATTTGGATGTAAAGGTAGGAGACAATGTCAGGGCGGCAGAATGCAGAAGAACAGGAAAAAATGTTGCCTTTGTTGTTACTGAAAAATTATCTTAAATTTTATCTTGCTTACGCTCGGATATTTTAAATAAATTTAAATTTTGCTCGGGCAGGAATTTGGAACGATTTTTCTTTAACTTTCTGAAAAGAAAGAGAAAGTAAACCTTATAACATGATTAAAAATTTAAATTTAACCTCATTTCATGTGGATATTTCAAAAATTTCACATTTTTTAAATACTAAAAATCTACATGATTTGTAATCTTTCAAAAATGCTTTGAGCATTTTGAAATAACCTCACTTCGTTCGGATATTTCAAAAATTTCACATTTTTGAAATCGCCCAAGCCGGGATTTGAACCCGAATCGGAAGCTCCGCGGGCCCCCAGGATGTCCATGCTACCCCACTTGGGCAAAAAATTTACATTTATAATTAAAATTTGAACACAATTATTTTGATAACATGGAAAATTCGGTTGTTTCAAAAATAAGGAAAGATATGAAGAAAAAAGTAGAAAAAAAAGTCAAAGACAACAACATAGTTGGAAATTTAGTAAAGAGCAGCATGGAAACCCACATAAAGAAAGAATCCGGGACCATAATTGCCAAAAATGTAAAAACAAATCTTGGCGGAGTCATGAAAAATAAAGCAACAGATACAAGTTATAAATTAATAAAAGAAAAAATACAAAAAGATACAAAACAGGGACTTACCGACTATGCCGCCCAAAAATCAATGGATGTCTTTGACTTAATCACAAAGGCAAAAACAGAAGAAATGAAAAAGAAAATAGAAAATTTATGAGGGAAATTTAGACCTGATTTACAAAATTTCTGCTTTTCCGTTTTTTATTAGGCAGGTATCTTCAGACCGTATTCCGAATTTATTTGCCTTATAAATGCCCGGTTCAATCGTAAAAACCATATTCTCCGTAAACTCTTCTTTTGAATCGTTATTTATAATCGGCAATTCATGAACATCTAATCCGACACCGTGCCCGAGCGAATGAAAAAGCTTAAAGTTGTTCTTCTCTATCTCTTTCCCGGCAAATTTGGAAATTTCCGGGATTTTCATTCCCGCATAAATTTTGTCTATAATTATGAGTTCTAAATTTTCTATAAATTCGGCATGTTTTTTGACTTCATTACTTGCTCTTTCGGTAAAAGTCCTGCTGAAATCAGAAAAATAATTGTTAAATTTCGCCCCCAAATCAACAAGCATAGCACCTTTAATTATTTTATCCGACGGCTTTGCATGAATGTGTGCAGCATTTTTCTCGCAGGCAAGCAGTATTCCTTCTTCAAAAGTTCCTTCGCTTCCGCATTTTTTCATAAAATATTCGAGCTCTGCTGCCAGATTGTGCTCGCTAATTCGCTTTTCCGACAGATAAATTTCCCTCGCTAATTCAATTCCCCTCCTCGCGATTTCGCACGCCTTTTTGATATTTTCAATCTCATCATCTGTTTTGAGCATCCTTGCTCTCTCAACAACATCACTTATTTCTATTCTTCTTCCGGTTGCATTTTCCAAATTTCTCAGTGCTTCTCCATAAATATTATCAACAAAAATTTCTGAAATCCGGCCTTTTTTGACCAGCTCTTTTATTGTATCTTTCACAATTCCTTTTTTATAAATTTCCAGATGGACTTCATTAGCGGGATTTTTATCGGCAGCGAGTTCATAATCATTTTCGTTTAAAAATAATGTCCATTTTTCAGGAGTTAATAATCCGACTGCTCCGAAGCCCTCAATTCCGCAAAGATAATATAAATTTTTCGGATTGTAAATCAGCAAGGCATTTTTTTCTCCGATTTCTTCTTTAATGTTTTTTACTTTATTTTTTAGTATGCTCATAATTAATCATTCATAAAATTTAACACTAAAATTTAAAAAATTTAATAAAATAAAAATAAGAATTAAGATGTTGCACAAAATAACATTAATAAGAGGTGATGGTTCCGGGCCCGAACTGATAGAACAGGCAAAGAGGGCAATTGACAAAGCAATAGAGATATGTGGGAAAGGTCTTGAATGGGAAATTTTTGATGCCGGTGCAGATGTAGTAGCAAAAGAAGGAACACCTTTGCCGGATTATGTAATTGATTCTGTTAAAAGAAACAAGGTTGCTCTAAAGGGGCCGGTTACAACACCACTTGGAAAGGGCTTCAGAAGCGTTAATGTTGAATTGCGAAAAAAACTTGATTTGTATGTCAGCTTGCGACCATGCAAATATTACAAAGGGATTAAAACAAGAATAAGCAATCCCGACAATATTGACCTTGTTATAATAAGGGAAAACACAGAGGATTTGTATGCGGGAATTGAATTTGAAAACGGAAATGCCGATACTATGGACTTAATTAAATTTATTGAAAGTAAAAACAAAGGAAAAATAAGAGAGAACTCTGCAATAGGTCTAAAGACAATTTCAAAATATGCAAGCGAGAGAATTACAAGGTATGCTTTTGAGTATGCAAAAAGGACCGACAGGAAAAGTGTGACGGCAGTTACAAAGTCAAACATAATGAAATTTAGCGATGGTTTATTTATGCACACGGCAGAAGAAATTTCAAAAAATTATCCCGAAATAAAATTTAAGCATAAATTAGTTGATAGTTTGTGCATGGATTTGGTTACTGTTCCTGAAAATTATGATGTTCTGGTTCTGCCAAATTTATACGGAGACATAGTAAGTGATTTATGTGCGGGTTTAATCGGCGGATTAGGTGTTGCTCCGGGAGCAAATATCGGAGAAAATTGTGCTGTTTTTGAGGCGGTTCACGGCTCTGCACCGGAATTTAAGGGAAAAAATGTATTAAATCCTGCATCTTTGATTCTTTCAGGTGTGCTGATGTTAAAATACATTAATGAAAACAAGGCAGCGGAAATCCTGGAAAATGCGGTTAAAAAGGTCTTTGAAGATGGAAGATGTGTAACCTTTGACATAGCAAATGAGCCCGCAAAAGCAGTCGGAACGAAAGAAATGACTGATGCAATAATAGAAGAAATGTAACTATTCAGTCGCCCAAAAAATTAACTGCAAATTTTTTGATTTTTTTAAAATTTCCCACAGAAATTTTAAATCTCCGAACGATTTTAAATTTGCAGAAAATTTAAAATACACGATTTTCAAAACCGCAGAGGTTTTGAAAAGACACGAACAAAGTGAGTGGAACGAAGTGAACGTAAGTGAGGTGATTTTAAAATTCGCAAAGAAGTTGTCTAATAATTCACAATTTTCATTAAATTTACTCGTAAAAATGTGGCATTTCAAGTTTACTTGAAAATCTCCGAACGGTAGGGGAGTGATCACCGTCAAACAACAGCAACACAAGCATTGTTTTGCAACACAAAAATATATCTCTTTTTTAATAATTTAGAAATCTCTCATAAATTTGTCAATGCTGTTACTCTACAAAATAAAAAAAAATAAAAAAAATAAAAAAATAAAGTTTGTATTGTTTTGGTTTTTCTCTTGGCTTATGCTTCTGAATATTCTTTCTTGGCTTCCATATAACTTTCCATGAGCAATAGTGCAATACTAACTACATTTGCAAAAATTGCTCCAAATGCCAGACCTGCTGCCAAAGTCGTGTCAGTTCCATACACAAGTACTGCCCATATCAAGTGTATGTCTCCGACAACACTTGCTCCCAGAGAAGTCATTCCCAAAACACCTCTTTTCATTCCTACCTTCACAAAGGTTGCCAGGATGTTCAATGCAGTTGCCAAATACAATTCAATCGCTGCCCCATCCTTAGCAAATCCTATGTTCGTAGTCAGCGACATCACTATAAAAAATGTCGCCAACACGATCAACCCCTTTTCCGATGCCATTTTGGTTTTTGTTTATTATTGTTTATTAATTAGTTTGAGGATATAAATAAATAAATAAATAATTATTATAAATTAACTGCCTGCCTAAATATTTTAAATTCTATTTTCTTTTAAGTTCTTCAAGCAATGCCGGAACAAATGTTCCCAGGTCAGTTACTATTCCTATTGCCTGTGATGTTCCCCTGTCTCTCAATTTAGTAACAATTGCAGGATCTATATCAACGCAAATAACCTTTGTTTCCGCTTTCATTAAATTTCCAAGAGCGATTGAATGAAGCATTGAACCCATCATCAAAACCAAGTCCAAATCCTGCACTAATTCGCGCATTTTGTCCTGTGATTCACATATATCAGTTATTACATCCGGCAAAGGTCCGTCATCCCTTATGCTTCCTGCAAGAATGTACGGAATATTCTTTGTAATTAATTCGTACATCATTCCATGCTTTATTATTCCTTTATCTATTGCTTTCTTGATTGAACCTAATCGTATTATTGAATTTATTGTTGAAGTGTGTTTCCTGTATCCGTACTGCTCTACCTTTCCCGTTTCAATATTAACTCCGAGTGATGTCCCGTAAATTTCATACTCAATATCTCTGACTGCAACGGCATTTCCCGCAAAGAATGCATCAACATACCCTAAATTTATGATTTCTGCAAGTGCCCTGCTTGCCCCCGTATGAATAACAGCAGACCCGCAAACAATACCTATTTTTCCGTTTGCTCTTTTTATTTTCTTTAATTCATTTGCAACCTCTTTTATCAAAGTAATTGTTGGTTTTTCCGTTGATGTCTCACTCCTCATAAATCCGAATAAACCCATCGGTTCTCTTGATCTTTCAATCGGTTCAATCTTAATTCCTTCTAATCCGACAACAACTTTGTCGCCTTTTTTTATATGCCTGAATATTTTGCAGACCGGAATATTATTTTCAATGACAATGCATGCATCCATCTTCTGACTCTTTACTTCCTTCCATTCCCCCAGGATTCTTATATATGTCTTTTGATTTGTTGTGGGACAGAAATTTTCGGGAGCAGCACCATCCATATCTGCAATTTCGGTCTCGGCATCCTTCGGAACAGCAATAATTGCTCCTAATTTTTGGAGTTTTTGAAGAATTGTATTGAGATGCTCGTTATCTTTTCCTTTCACTAAAATTTTTGTATAACTTGGCTCGGTTTTCTTTTTACCGATTTTAAATTCCAAAACCTCAAAGTCCCCTTTATCTTCCATTATTGTATCAAAGACCTTCGGAAGTATCATAGAATCAATAATATGTCCTGTAAGTTCTATTGTTTCCTGTCTCATTTTAAAATTTAGTTTATAATCCTTTAAATTTAGTTTATAATCCTTTAAATTTAGTTTATAATCCTTTAAATTTATAACTTCTTAAAAATTAGATTTCATATAAAAATTTATCTGAAATTTCCCATCGTTAAATTTTTACCTCACTTCGTTCGGAAATGTCCAAAAACGAAGTTTTTGAACATCGCCGAGGTAGGGATTTGAACCCTAATTCCCTCGCGGGAACACGCTCTCGAGGCGTGCGCATTACCGGACTCTGCCACCTCGGCATTAAGTCATAATTTTTTCAAACTCTTAATTGATTAAACTAATTAGAATTAAATTTTAAACTAATTTTAAACTTAACTAAAAACACAAAGTGAAAATAAATATGAAAATTTTTTTAAAGGACACACCGGGAAGTTTAATCAGGGCAATTGAACCGATTTCAACAAACGGAGGAAATATACAAAGTATCGTTCATTCGCACCAGTTTAAAGCTGCTGATGAAGTTCCTGTTGAAATTGTATTTGGAATTGATGATGTCAAATCACTTGAAAACATAAAATCAATACTGCTCAATGAAGGGATAAAAATTTCGGATATACTTATTGAAGGGAAAAAATATTATAAAAAAAGAACCAGGACAATTATTATGGTCGGACATATTATAGATAAAGATATTATGAATACGATAGACAGAATTAATGAAAGTGGCCTGGTTTATGATTTAAGTGTAACTATGAATTCGCCGGAGTCCGTCTCTGCGTGCATGCTAAAAATTGAATGTGATGAAGTGCGTAATGAACTGGTGAACGAAAAACTGAACGAAATTTGCAAAGAGAAAAATTTTTTGCTGATAAGTGATTTGGATTAAAATTTAATATGAACCGGGAATATACAAAAGGGGTTGTTTTTGAAAGGAAGATGGTTGAAAAGTTCAGCGAAGATGGCTTTATTGCTATGAGAATTGCCGGCAGCGGAAGATATTCGGAATTACTGCCAGATATATTGGTTATGAAAAACGGCGTTGTTATGGCTATACAATGTAAGGCAACAAAACAGGATAAAATTTATATTTCAAGAGGGGTTGAAAATTTCAGAAAATTTAAGGAAATTGCCCGAATCAAATGCTTTTTTGCAGTGAAATTTTTAAGAAAAGATGTCCGGTTTTATGACCTTGAAAAGCTCAATGAAAACATAGATATAAACGAGCCATATCTGAATTATGAGGATGTTGTTAGAGAATTTTAAATTTTATCCGAAATGCTATACAGATTATATCAGATTCTGTTTAAAAAATTCGGGAAGCAATATTGGTGGCCTGCTGACAGTAAAGAAGAAATCATGCTCGGAGCAATTCTAACTCAAAACACATCGTGGAATAATGTTGAAAAGGCGATAAAAAATTTAAAGGTAAAAAATGTATGCTCAATTAAGGCAATCGCAGATATGCCTGTTGAGGAGATTGAAATTTTAATAAAACCATCGGGATTTTACAGGCAGAAAGCAAAACGGCTGAAAAATTTTTGTGAATATTTAATTGAGAATTACGGAGAAAATTTTATTGGGAAAATGAATGACAAAGAAATTTTTGAATTAAGAAATGAACTTTTGGATATCAAAGGAATCGGAAAAGAGACGGCTGACTCAATGCTGCTTTATGTATTTGAAAAGCCGGTATTTGTGATAGACGCATACACGAGAAGAATTTATAATGCGGCGTATGGAAATGCTCAGGAATTAAGATACGATGAATTGAGGGAAATTTTTGAGAATGAAATAAAAAATGTCTGTAAGAACAAAGCAAAATTAGTCAAAATTTATAACGAGTATCATGCTTTAATTGTCCGGTTTGGAAAGGAATATAAAGGAAATGACTATGAGGAAGAAATCAAAAAAGTTATGCTTTTATATTCAAATTCAGGACAAAAAATAAGAAAACATTAAAACAGGTGACCACAAAAAGAAAAAAATAAAAAAATCAGAAGAATACTCACACAAAGCCACAAAGTCACCAAGTTACAGAATATAACTCCTTTGTGTCCCTGTGTCTTGGTGTAAGAGACCAATAAAACAAACTTTCCTGTACGATAAAAAATGCTCACACAAAGCCACAAAGTCACAGAGTATTTAAAAATCAGCAGAT
>JAGWDQ010000095.1 GCA_018260615.1 Candidatus Altarchaeum sp. | reverse complement strand
TGTGGAATTATCATGTAATAAGTTCTTAATCTCTTATTATAAATTGGTAAATTAGAATAAATAAAAACTGACGATTTATGAGTTTAAGTTATTTCGCAACAGGTCTATTGATAATCTTCTCGAACCGTAAGAGCATGAGTATCTTCTAATCTTGAATGCCTTTTATCTACAACCATGATATGCTTTATTTCACGCTCACATTTTTTAATTTCAATTTGTCTATTTTTAATTTTTTCTTTCATCCAGTTTATATTAGATAATTCAGATGTAATATCTCTATCTTCTTTTCTACCATCTACAATTATTCTAATCTTTACCTCCCTTGCAATCGCATTACATAAAGCATTCTTAATTGCTGAATCATTGTAGAATTCATGAGAAAGCCCTGTTGTCATTAAAATTTCTGCCTTTGCCAGGTCAAACAATTTTGGAATTTCTTTACGGAATTGTTCTGACCCTGCCAATCTTTTAAATTTTAGTTCCCCCCAAACAGAATGCATTTCAATTAATGGTGCTTCTTTTTCTATTGCCATTTTGGTTTTTGCGAGATTTTACAAAATTAAAATCCTTTAAATAATTTGTTTTATTAAATAAATAATAATTAAACCCAAGTTTCATTCACCCGTCCGAGTTTGGGTGTCCTTTTTGTTTGGACAGGTGATTAAATTTTTGTGATTAAAAATTTAAATTTATTTGGAAATTCTGGTTATACTTCCTGATTCGCCTGATTTATTTGATTTGAGCTGGAGAAGTATTTCCTTAAACTGTTTATCATCAATCTGCCCCCTTATTTTTCCTGCCTGATATAACTGAACGAGCAAAATTTCAATCTGACGGGCAAATTCAGGCATCGCAAATCTGATGTTATTTAGCCGTTCGCTTGCTTCGGGTGTTAAAATTTTATCCGTAAGTGATTTTAATTGTTGTGAGACCTGTTTTTCCTGCTGTTCTCCTTCATATTGTTCCTGCATTCTTCCCTGATACATTTGTTGTAATTTTCGCTTCCTTATTTCTTCAAGGTCATCGTTAGCCATTTTAAAATATGTTTTAAAGTATATAATTGTTAAATTTGTTTTTAATTTTTAATTAGAAAATAAATAACAACTAATAATTACAAAGCAACCAAAAATAATTAAAATGCCGGAATTAGAAAGCAGGTATGAAGACATAAAAGAAGGAGAGTTTTGGAAGGATACTCTTTATGAAATATTAAGCACAATGGATCCCTGGAATGTGGATATTGTCAAACTGGCAAAAGAGTATTCGGCAAAAATAGAAGATATGAAGGACTTAAATTTTAAAACTCCTGCCAATGCCCTGATTGTTTGTGCGGTTCTTTTAAGAATGAAGGCGGATGTATTAATGCCTGAAGAAAATAAAGGCGATGATTACACCGATACAAATATTGGGGAGGATGGAGATTATGATGACGAAAACAGCGGGTTGCGGAACAAATTAAATTTAACGGATATTTCCCTCATTCCCAAACGTATTTTAAAGAGAAAAATTTCAGCAGAGGAATTAATGATGGCGATAGATGAAGCATTGAAATCGGAGAAAAGAGAAATCAAAATCAAAAGAAAAGTGATTGAGAGACAAATTATTGAAATAACACCTTCTACGGATATGAGAAAAAGTATAGATGAAATTTACAAAAACATAATAAATTTTTTAAATAATAGCAGTCCTGAAAACATTGTGAAATTTTCCCAAATATCGGATAAGGAAAACATAGTGCGAAATTTTATCTCCCTGCTGTTTTTATCGGATGAAGGAAAAATTTTGCTGAAACAGGAGGAATTATACGGAGAGATTTTTATCCTGCGGGGGAAAAATACATAATGAAATTGTTGTATAATGGTTTTGTTATATAATAAATTTGATATATAAAATTTTTGATATATAAAATTTTTGATATGTAATGTGAAATTTTTATCTTGCTGGAAAAATATTTAAATTTAGCAAACAAAAAGTAATTATTTAAGCTATATTTAATTTAAAGGCATAAAATTTAAAAGCATAAGAAAGTGAAATTATATTCTTTGAAAAATAAATTTGGAGATTGTATGTATGTGGATGAATTTGTACGGGTGAGATTTGAGAGTACCTTTAGAAATTTGAAATTTTTAATGGGTAGAAGCAAGAAAAAGCAATTCTATATTTAAAATGGAGATATTTAGTATTCATATTTTTGCCGTAATAATTTTGGTTATTCTGTCAGTTGTATCCGCATTCCTTTTTACAAGTTCTCAGGTATCCATTTTTTCAATTTCAAGAACAAGAATAAATCATTTAGTTAATTCCAAAGTAAAGAACAGTGAAATTTTAAAAGAAGTAAGGGAGCATAAATACCTGCTTGTTATAACTCTGTTCGGAACAGAGCTCAGTATTATTTTTGGCACGACACTGGCAGCAGATACTTCTATAGAAATTTTTGGAGATATAGGTGCGTTAATTGCAATAGTTGTTATGTCCCTGCTATTTGTAACATTCTCGGAAATTATGGGAGAAAGTTATACCATCGGAAATGAAAAGTATGCATTAAAAATTTCAAAATTTACACGGTATGTTATAAAAATTTTATATCCCTTCGGGGTCTTGTTTGATAATATTGGAAATTTAGTACTAAACTTTTTTAAGATTGAAAAACAGGAAAATAAGAATATCGGTGAAGAAGAAATAATAAGTATGGCAACTATTGGAGAAGAGGAGGGAGTTGTTCTATCTGATGAAAAGGACTTTATAGAAAATATATTTGAATTTAAAGACATAAGTGTTGAAGAGGTTATGATACACAGAACGCAGATAAAAGGTATTAATATTAATGCAGGTGATGATGAAATAAAAAAAAATTTGATGGAAATGCCATATTCACGGATGCCTGTTTATGAAGATAATATAGACAACATTAAAGGGATTATAAATGCACAAAATGTGCTTGCTAACATAGTAAAGAATAAGGAGGAAAAACTGGGTGAAATAATAAAAGAAAAAATTCAGGATGTCTATTTTATTCCGAAAACAAAAAATATAAGCGATACATTTAAGGATATGCAAATCAAGAATCTTAGAATGGCAATAGTTATTGATGAATACGGAGGGACAGCAGGAATTGTAACCGTAGATGATTTAGTCGAAGAAATTGTCGGAGAGATGCCTGAAAGCTGGGAGAAAAACACAACCATAATATTAGATAAAGACAGGAATATTGTATTATTTCCAGGAGTGACGGAAATAGAAGATGTCGGAGAGTTTTTTAACGAGGACATAGAGCCGGATGGTGATTACAGGACTTTAGCCGGATGCATAATAACAAAACTCGGAAGATTGCCAAAAAAAGGTGAAGGTATTGACTTCAAAAATTTTAAATTTACAGTTGATAAATTAGAAAGAAATAAAATTAAGACCGTTAAGGTCATCCATAAAAAACAGGAACAAAAAGAACAATAAAAATATAAAAATGGAACCAGTTCAAATAGGGCTATATATCGGAATAAGTATTGTTATGCTGATTTTTGCATTTTTCCTTTCCACATCGGAAATTTCATTTATTTCAATTCCTTCGCAACGATTATCTCATCTGTTAAGAATGAAGGCAAAGAACGCTGAAATTCTTGAATACTTCAGGGATAATTATCATAAGACATTAATTCTCGTTTTAAGCGGGCAGCTTATCAGCGTAATTATTGCAACCACTTTACTGACAGCAATCGCAAAGGAAACGATTGGCTGGATGGGACTGGCAGTTATAGACATCGGAATGACTATATTCGCATTAATATTTGTACAGATAGTTCCGAAGAAATACGGACTTGAAAATGAAAAATTTGCTTTGTCTTTTGCCCCGACACTTAAAAAAATTTCAAAAATTATGTATCCCGTGATTTGGTTTTTTGATAAAGAAACAACTTTGTTTTTTAAAATTTTAAATATAAAAAGGGAAAAAGAGCGGGCAATTGAAGAAGGAGAATTAGAATCAATGTTAAAACAAAGTCAGATGAAATTAGATATACTACCTGAGGAAAAGAAAATGATAGAACGGGCATTAGCATTTAATGATGTTTCTGTTGCAGAACCAATGATTCCAATAGTGCATGCCGAAACAGTGAATATAAATTCGGATGAAAATAAAATATCTGAAATTTTAACAAATGCAAAAAGCGATTTTATTGTCGTTTATGAGAACAACAATTTTATAGGAACTTTAAATGTGAAAGAAGGGCTGACAAATATTCTTAAAATCAGGGACTCACCCGAATTACAAAAATCATTAAAGGTATCCTTAAAAGAAATTTTAATTGTGCCGTATTTTGTAGATAAGGAGAAAAAAGTAGGGGCAGTATTTAAGGAAATGAAAGAAAAACGGCTAAAACTTGCTATGGTTATTGACGAAAATAAAAAAGTTAAAGGAATTGTAAAAATGGAAGATATGTTTGAAGAAATTGTCGGAGATGTTTAAAAATAAATTTATCTTTTTTTTCAAAAAATTTGGGGTCGCCGAGATTTGAACTCAGGTCTATAGCTCCCGAAGCTACAAGGATACCAAACTACCCTACGACCCCGATAAAACACAAGCAGATAAAATTAAGGTATAAAATTAGAACACATAAAATTATAAATTTCTATCAAAATAAGAATTTAAAAAAATCAGAATAATACTCACACAAAGCCACAAAGTCACAGAGCAACATTGCCCTTTGTGTCTCCGTGTCTTGGTGCGATTTTCAAAACGCGGAGTTTTTGAAAATATCCGAGCAACAGCGAGGTTAGAGAACAATAAAACGAA
>JAGWDQ010000094.1:32430-39648 GCA_018260615.1 Candidatus Altarchaeum sp. | reverse complement strand
CTCCTACTTTGGCTCCTACCTTCGCTCCTACTTTGGCTCCTACCTTCGCTCCTACTTTGGCTCCTACCTTCGCTCCTACCTTCGCTCCTACTTTGGCTCCTACCTTCGCTCCTACTTTCGCTCCTACTGCCGCTCCCACTGCTGCTCCTACTGCTGCTGCAACCGCTGCTGCTGCAGCTGCCGGAGCGGGTGGCGCTGGTGGTGCTGGCGGAGCTGGTGGCGCTGGTGCTGGTGGCGCTGCTGGTGGCACTGCTGCCGGTGGCGCTGGTGGCGCTGGCGGTGCCGGAGGCGTTACTGCCGGTGGCTTTGGTGGCGCTGCCGGTGGCACTGTAGGCGGAACTGCTGAGGGTGCTTTTGCTGCCTTCGGCGCTGGTGCTGGTGGAGGTGAGGGCGGTGTCCCTGCTGATGGTTTTAACACATCCGGCGGAGAAATTTCAACTACAACACATCCGTCTACGGTTTTTTCATTGCTTGTTGTGTTGATATTTCCAAGGAAGTCCTTTGCAAAAATATTATAAGTAAATTTAGTTCCATCAATTTTTAAAATGTTTGGAAGCGTTGCCTCACAATCCAATGAATTTCCATTTCCATATACACACTTCATACTTGCCTCTTCCCATGTATTGTTTATTGAATAATTAACCTTTATCTCCGCATTAATTAATGTTTGATCGCTTATCTTAAATTCCAGTTTCTTACTTATACAAGTATATTTAATATCTGAAATTACCGGTGGTGATTTATCTACAACGAATGTTGTTATGTTATTTCTTATGAAAGAGTATCCATACGAGTCCGTTATGCTTATTGACAAAGTATACTCTCCGCTTGCAAACAATTGTGAGTCAATCATTGAAACAAAGCCCTTTTTATCATCTTGCAGGGATGTGAAATTTGAGCCGCTGAATGTTATATTTGTACAATTATGCGGATTGCTTACTGAACAAAGTGTAATAGTAATGAGTGTATCATTATCTATGTTCCTGACAACAAATGGTAGTGCTGAATTTCTATAGATAGAGTCCGGTGAACCGCCGATTAAACGCATATGAGTTAATGAAACCAGTTCCGGACGCTTAACTATTATTAGAGTTTTTGATGTATTATCCGTAGCATTAAAGTTGTTTGGAATATTAGCAACATCTTCTATTTGTGTTCCGTCTTTATAAGAGGCAGTTACATTTGCAAAATTTGTTACATTGGCAAATTTATCATAACTTAAGGTATCATTTAAGGTATCGTATCTTGCTTTGGCAGTTATTGTTAAATTTAATGATTCCTTAGGATTAAGTGTTATGTTTGTAGTAAATTTATATGAAGTGTAATTCTCGTCTCCGCCGATGTTTTCTCCTATTACATTTATACTTGATCCATTATAGGTAATTGTAGCATTTGTGATGTTTAAGTATCTCGTTGGGAATTTGTCAACTATTGTGACATTGTATGCCTTTGCTGTGTCGTTTTGTAGATTTTTGACTGTTATTGTAAAGGTAACATTATCTGCTTCTGTTCCTCTCCTGTTTACGCCTGCATTTGATGCATTTACCGTCTTTGTTATGTTTAATATCGGCTTCTTTACTGAAATTTCCTGCGTTGAATTTGTGAAATTGTGGGTTCCCGTTCCGTCTGTCCATGTAACATTTATTGTATTTGTAGCATTTGTTGCATTTGAGGTTAAATTTAAGGTTATGTTTATTAAAATTTCAGCATCTTTATTCATGCTCGGAATTATCCATGTGGAGTATGTTGTATAATCTGTGTAATTCTGAGTTACATTTGCGGATATGAATGTTGAACCTGCGGGGAATATATCTGTAAGGTTTACATTTGATGCCGGTCCCGGACCTAAATTTTTAACCTTGATTATGTATGAAATTTGCCCTACTTCTGCTGTGGTTATATTTTCTGGAACTGAAACTTTGCTTGCGGCTAGATGCGCTTCTCCAACGATCTCAAATGTTGTATTTGCGCTGACTGGCTCAATAGCATTTGATGAATTTATTGTTGCATTTGTTGTTATGTTCTTAAGTTCCGAAGCATTAACTTTTGTAAGTATTGATAAGTTCCCGCATGTCTGATATTGCAGTGTTCCGATATCAAATGTTACAGAATGTGTTGCAGGATTGTAAATTCCTTCACTAATTCCTCCGGTTGAATTTGTATAACTTGAATTAATGTAAATTAACTCCGGCGGAAGTGCAATTGTTATCGTTGTATCTGTTGAATTTACTCCTCCCCTGTTGCAATAATGAACTGTTAAATTTATCTCATCGTTTGAGTATCTTGTTTCATTGACCGGACTGTTGTTATATATTGCAGTTATATTTATTTCAAGTATCGGCGGTGTTGAATTTATATAATATGTTGTGGTTGCTTCTTGCATCTGACCTTGCTGTGCGCCTATCCATGGATATGCCCTTACCACGTTGGTATAATATCCTTTTGGTGCATCTAAATTTACCTGAACATAGAAATTAACCTCTCTCGTTTCATTAACCGCTAAATTATATATAACTATTGAGGTATTGCCAATTATGGTATGATAAGAAGGCATAAATTCCTTAATTTCTACCTTTTCTATCGTTGCATTTCCCGTATTTGTAATATTTATGCTGAAATTTAAGATATCAAGTTGTCTGACTGTCGGATAACCATATTCAATCGTTCTGTAATTTATTAATGTCTTTGTTGCATTTATAGTCATATTTGAAACATATTCCGGCTGAAGTATTTCTATGCTCTTATTTGCACCAAATGTCCAGTTATCTCCGTTTCCTGCATTTGCATCAACTTTTACTATATTTGTTGTGTTTCCAATTGACGCTCCTTGTGTGTTAAATTTAATTGTTACACTTGTTGAATTTCCAGGCATAAGAGTTCCTACATAAATTTGAGATTGTGTTTCATTTGTAAATCCTGGGGGGGCAATATCATTTATTGTAACATTGTAAGCTGGTTCGTTTCCTGTATTTGTAAATGTTATTGTAAATGTTACTGTTTGTCCTTTTGGAACTGTTGATGGGCCTGTCTTATTAACAGTTAGACCAATTATCGGGATTAGCTTTTGCTTAACTGATACATTTACCTGTCCTGTTCCTGTTACAAGTTCTCCTGTCATGTTTCCTGCCATTCCCTGAACATTTACGACATTTATTGCATCTCCAACACTACTTCCCGTTGCGGTTATTTTGACTATGCAAGATTCGCTTACATTTAAATTGTTGCCCGTGCAGTTGTTAAGGGTCGTTAAATTATTTCCAAATATTGATGGAATTACATCACTAACGCTCATATTATATGCTATTCCAGGTCCGGTATTTGTAACATTTATTGTAAATTCAATTGAATCGCCAACTTCAATTGTGTTGTTTGTTGCATTTGTTGTTTTAATTACGCTGAATGACGGATATTCAATTGCTGGCTTTGGCTTAACTGATACATTTACCTGTCCTGTTCCTGTTACAAGTTCTCCTGTCATGTTTCCTGCCATTCCCTGAACATTTACGACATTTATTGCATCTCCAACACTACTTCCCGTTGCGGTTATTTTGACTATGCAAGATTCGCTTACATTTAAATTGTTGCCCGTGCAGTTGTTAAGGGTCGTTAAATTATTTCCAAATATTGATGGAATTACATCACTAACGCTCATATTATATGCTATTCCAGGTCCGGTATTTGTAACATTTATTGTAAATTCAATTGAATCGCCAACTTCAATTGTGTTGTTTGTTGCATTTGTTGTTTTAATTACGCTGAATGACGGATATTCAAACTGCGATACCGTTACTGTTGCATTTGCATATCCTGCAACAGTATCTCCCGTAGATGCTTTTGCTGTAACAATAACTCTGTTGTTGTTAGGTCCAAAAGAAGCATTATCTCCTACTGTCGCTGTTATGTTTAAAGTACAAACTGCACCGGGTGATAAATCCGATAAACAGTTGGTTGAATTTGAAAACATAGCAAAATTATCCGGAAGTACATCTGTTATGTTTAGATTGTAAGCAGTAGTATTTCCAATATTTTGAATTGTTATAGTGAAATTTACTGTACCTCCTATCATAACATTTGTTGGAGTTGCGGTCTTTGTAACATTTAATATCGGATACTTCATTTTAATGCTTGTAATATTTAGCCAATATTCAGCACTACCTGTAACTCTATCGTTGCAAGTTACATTTACGCATCCGGTTGCATTAACCATATTCGCTCTCAACTCCATTGCCTGAACATCATTATAACTTCCCGCCTCAATATAAACTATTTTGGTTTGATTAACAGAAATATTTCCAACATTAAATGTAATGATTGTTGTATTTCCCGAACCTGATATATTTGTTGGTGCAGTTGTGTTATCTCCACTTAAACTTATGAAGTAAAATCCGCCCGCTAATGTATCGGTGACATTTACATTATAAGCCGTATCATTTCCCGTATTGGTAATGTTTATAGTATATCTTATTGTATCTCCCTGTGCCATGCCTGAAACATTTCCCGTCTTTGTAACATTTAACACAGGATAATCTGCCGGAATTCTTACAAAGACCCCTACATTTCCTTCATCATGTGTTAGTTTGTATGTTCCACTTACACAATCATAATAATAACCAGAAGTATGTATTTGATTAAGATTCCTGCCGACGCTTGCGTTTTGTGTTATTTTGGCTTTTATATAATAAGTCATTTCACTACCTACCGGAAATTCATTGGGTGTTATATTTTGAGTTGTTGTATCGTAAGGAGATATTGGTTCAAATCCTGGTGGAAGCATGTCAAAAGCTGTCACATTGTATATCTTTTGTTCACCTATGTTCCTTATCTTTATCTTAAACACAACCGTGTCATTCTTATCAAATATAGTATCTGTTGAATTTAATGGGTCACAAGGTTCCATTTCGTTAGGATTAAATGTTGTTGCATTGCATAATGTCTTCCAAACCTTTAATTTTGGATATTTTGGTTCCGTTAGATTAACTATTGATGAATTTGAAACAACATAACTGTTATTTTCATCGTCATAATATGTTACTTTAACATAGTTGTCATTAACTCCAAATGCTGTTTCATTTGTTATATTTGAAGTTACCGTTATAGTAGTTTCACTATTATTTGCAAGATTTGAAATAATAGTGGTATTTTCATTTGGACTAAATCCTATTGGGAAGTAATCAGTAACACTTATGTTATATGCTGTTGCTCCGCCAATGTTCTTTATTGTTATTGTGAAAGTAAGTTGTTTATTGCTGCCATCTGCTGGGTTATAGGTACACTTGCCGGTTGTGAGGGGATTCTTTGAAACAATTAATTCTGGTTTAAGCTTTTGAACGACATTTACATTTGCTGTCGCTTCTTTCGTTATGTTTTCTCCTGCTAAAGTGTATGCTATAACTCTTGCGATATTCGTCTTGCCTCCTATTGAGGCATTATTTAAGACAGTTGCATTAACTTCTACAATACTGCTGTTTCCTGCTGAAAGATTGCCTGTATTAAATGTTGTTGGTGATGCGGTAAATCCATCCGGCAATATATCTGTTATAGTTACATCATAAGCTGTTCCTGTTCCAATATTTGTAACATTTATTGTAAATTTAACAATATCTCCTCTCTTAACATCTGTTGCATTTGATGTCTTTGTTACGGTTATGTTCGGATAGACAATTGCTTCCGGCGGCAATACATTTATTGTTACCATTCCCCTTCCGTCTCTTGATATATTATCCGGCTGTAAGGCAGTAACATCTGCGATATTTGTTGCATCTCCATACTTTGCATTTTCCGTTGCTTTTGCAATTATATTAACTGTTAAATTTCCTCCAGCCAGAATATTCGACAATGATAACGGAAGTGAAGACGGATCTATTAAAATAAATCCATAAGGTAAGGTATCATTAAGTGTTACATTGTATGCCGTTTGATTTCCTAAATTTCTAATGATTATTGTATAATTCACATAGTCGCCTTTATGAATTTCCGTAACATTTGCGGATTTATTAACATCCAATATAACCGAAACATTCTCTGCCCTATATAATATTGTTATATTTGTAGTGGATGTATCAATTACAGGTTCGGTTGTTATACAATTTTGTGAAATTGCTTCTATTCTGTTGGTGTAATTTCCGGGTGTTGCTCCTTCTCTGACTCTTACAGTTATATTAAACTCTTTGATTTCATCTGGAAGTATATTTCCAACATAAATTTCAAAAGGAGTTAAATTTTCCATAACTGGTGGCAGAGCATCTATTAAAGTAGTATTACACAGGGTGGTTGTTCCTTTATTTGTTATAGTAACAGTAAAGTTCATAATTTCTCCCGGATATACCTCTGGCTTTGATGCTGACTTTGTTACATGAATTGACGGACGAGCAAACTCTGTTGTACATTCATATTCAATTGTTTCAATATTCCTTGCGGATAAATATGCTGTATTTGTGTAAAAGCCCTCTCTTGAAGCATTTGTATCATTTATGAAAATACTTATATTTATCCAGCAACTTGTATTTACCGGAAGCGTTGTATTTGTGCAGTTTACTGTTGTGTCATTAAAGGTACAGATAATATTGCATGTGGATGTTACATTTGTTATCTTTGTGAAATTTTGAATCGCATAAGGCAATTCATCGTAAAAGCTTATGTTTTGCAATTCATAACTGCCGCTGCTCATTATTTGTATCTCCCACCTCATTGTTTCGTTGAATGCAACTAATGACGGACATGTCTTTGTTACATTTCCTCTTGGAATTCCTACCGTATAAGTTACCGAGTCAGTATCATTTACAATCTTTACTGCTGATTCCCCTGAAACATTAAGTATATTTGTACTCTCGCCTTCTTTTGGATTCTCCGAAATTTTTCCGCAAACATAAGTGATTATTGATTCGCGTGGCTGGATTGTTGAAATGGTAAAGTTAATAGTTCCTTTTGTATATGGACTTGAAGCATCATATTCAACCGTATAAGGAATATTGCCGCCATTTCGGGTTACATTTGTTATATTAACACTTTCAAATATATCTGTGACATTGATATTTGTTAAATCAATATTTCCGTTATTTGTAACATTCAGGATAAAGCAAACTGTATCTCCATGTTGGTAAAGTGAAAGTTGTGCTTCAAGAATCTTTGTTACAGTTACATTTGGAATTCCTAAAATTTCAATCTGTGATGCAGTTCCATTCTTCGGATCCTGTGGAGTTCCATAACCATCTGTGTAAT
>JAGWDQ010000094.1:0-32330 GCA_018260615.1 Candidatus Altarchaeum sp. | reverse complement strand
TGTGATGCAGTTCCATTCTTCGGATCCTGTGGAGTTCCATAACCATCTGTGTAATTAACGAACGCAACATTCGTGAAATTTGCTGTTCCGTTTGCAGGCGGTAAAATCTGGCAAGTTAAGGTTATTGTCTCTGCATCATTTGGACTTATGTTATCAAATTTCCATGTGTATGTTGCGTTATTTAAGCCGGATGCCTTGTTGTCAATTGTTGCAGGAGATGTTGAGCAGTTCAGATATTCTGGAATTGTATCTGTTATTGTAACATTATGTGCGGTTCCTTTCGGTTGATTTGCATTTGTTATTGTTATATTGTAAGTTATTGTGTCTGCTCCTGCGATAAATGTTTGTTTTGATGGCGAAATTGACTTTGTTGCTGATAATGATGGTTTGTAGAATGTTCCGTCGTACGGACCTTGATTGTCGTTTATTGGTGCTGAGCTTGCTTGTCCATTTCCACAATCATCCTCAAATGTTACATTTGCGACCTTATAAATTATCGGATTTGGAACATTTGATGTTGCCTTTATGCTGTAACACGCCTGCCAGTTTTGACCTTTGTTAAGGTGCACATTCGGAGTACATTCTGCATATCCTCCAGTATCGTTATCGTAGAAGGTACAACCTGTACTACTTCCAACAACCAATTCAAATCCATCCGGAATCTTATCGCTGATATTCGTTACCATAAATGGTGCGCTTCCTGATTGTGGATTTGTTATAACCATACATATTTGTATTATATCTCCTGGTTCAACTTCCGATGCTGCCTGCGGCATCACCTTGTTCAATTGTGGACTTGGTTTTATATAGTTTGCCTTAATTATAGTGGTCTCTGTAACCGTGCCGTTCTTTATAACATCAAAGCCATCAACTCTTACATTTATATTTTCGGAATCAAGTGCTGTTGAGGAATTTGCTTTCACAGTCAATGTCAATGTGATGCTTGAATTTGTCGGAAGATCTGAAAGTGTCCACATATTACCAGATATCTTAGATGCATTATCCCCTGTTAAATTAACTATGCTCCAACCAGTTGGAACTTCAATAGTTAGATTTACATTTGTTAAATTGTTTCCTTTATTTGTTATTGTTATATTTGTTTCTGCATCTTTACAAGGTGTTGTAGCAATGTTATTTGTAGGTATAACTGTCAGATTTGACATTCCAAAGAACATTTCTTTAGTATCGCTCTTATTACATGCGGAACATAACTTATCAGTAACATCCAAAGCAGTTACATTAGCAACATTTGTGAATGTTCCTGTTGTACTTGAAGTGACTTTAAATTCTATTGTTAATGAATTGTTTCCTGACGCTGCTGATGGAATTGTAAAGTATTGCCATGTTAATATATTTCCACCAATTACCGGGTCCTGACTTATAATTGTTCCATTCGGCAATGTTATTTGTGATGTTCCAGCGACATAATTAATTTCAGATGGAAGAATATCCTTTACTGAAACATTGTAAGCGGTTGCCTCACTTGTTCCGCCTCCGTTTGTTACTTTCAATATAACTGTAACATTGGTATCTATATATGACTTCGGTGGAACATCTTTTTCTATATTCATAACTGGCTGTGGAACTAATACATTTACCGATGCTTCTCCGTCCGGCGCAGTGTTATTAACTTCATTTCCTGCATAATCCTCCCCTTTACCTGTTGCCAAATTCTTTGATGGAGTTGATGCATTCTTTCCAATCGTTGCATTAAATTTAATTACAAATTTATTGCTTGCATCGTTAGTTATGTTAAATGGTCCAAATATGAGATTACTTCCGTCTATTGTCGGAATGCATTGTGTATTATTACATATTGCCGAATTACTCACATAAGTAAAGCCCTCTGGCAAAGTATCATTGATAAATACATTTAAAACAGGTCTTGAATTTGTTGACGGATTTATCGCATAAACACTGATTTCATAAGTAACATTTTCTCCTATATTGTATGGTGATTTTCCTGATCCTCCTGTTACGTCGCGCTTCTCTACCTTAAATGCCGGCTCTTGTGTTGGAATTGTCGCTGGAATTGGAATTGTGCATGTTTGGTTTGCATTTTCAACTAAAGGCACATAACAAGCAATTCCTGCATCTGTTCCAGCATTTGCTAAATCATTAACTGCTTCTTTCTTTATCTTTGCCTCAATAACCCAAACAATTTGTTGTCCTTTATTCAGAACTGTTGGGGTAATGCTGATTGTGTAGTTCGTTGATGTATTTGAAACTTCTGTGTAACTAATTGCTCCTGATGGTCCCGTTACAGAAATTGTCCTTAAAATTTCCAAATATTGTGTGTGGTTGTCTGTTAATGTTGTCACATTTATTGCATTATCTCCATTGTTCTTTACTGTTAAAGTTATATTTACTGTTTCTCCCGGTTCAAAGAAATCAGGTGAATTTCTGTTTGGCGTCCATGATTTTTCAACATAAACATCTGGTGGAGGCAATATTGTTACTTCTGTGCGATTATCACTTGTGTTAAATGGTGTATTAATTCCATCATTGAATGTTCCGTTAATTGTGACATTTCTTATTGTTATTGCTGATACATTCTTTGCTTTTCCGTTAAATGTTATTGCTGCATCTCCTGAAATATCGCCTAAACTGAAACATAACGGGGATATGCTTGATTGCTGCGGACTCGCAGAACCTGCAATAAAGTTAACTTCATCAGGCAATGTTACGCAAATTTCAACATCGTGTGCTGAACATAGTGTTAACAGATCAACATTTATCGTGAATAAAATTTCCGGTCCTTGATAGAATGTCGTTGATGGATTTGCATTTATGCTTATTGAAACATTTGGATGACAAATTGTTGTTTGATTTGCATTTGATGTTGAATTGCTCGCATTAAATTCTTTTCCGTAACCATCTTTATATGTTACATTTACGGTATTGTTCAAAGATGTATCAGTTGCGGTTGTGTTAACAATAAAGTAAATTAAAGTATCTCCTGTTTGTCCCACTCCAATTTTGTCAAAGAACAAAGTAATTTCTGTTGAAGTATAGCTTATCGTTGGTTGAACAGCTGTAAGTCCAGATGAGGTGTTGTAAATTAATCCTGATGGAATTGTATCTGTAACATTTACATTGTATGCAGTTCCGTCCCCTATATTTTTAATATTTACCTGATAAATAATTGCATCTCCTGGTGCGTAGAAACTTTTTACAGGTGTCTTAATTTCTTTACTTATTGTTACATTTGGATGATGAACTATGATTGGCTGCTGAGTACTTCTATTTGTTGAGTATTCTGTGCCATTTGCTGCTGCATATTTAAGATTTGCTGTGTTTATTGGAATTGTCGTACAGTTTGAGGTTATCTTAACTGTAATGTTTACTTCCCAGTAATTACCTTCTGATAATTTACTTAAATCCCACTGACAGACATTGTTTATGCAACCTCCATTCATAACAGCAGTTGTTTCGTTTGTTGAATTTGTTATGCCTTGTATTTCTACACAGGTGTCCAATGTATCGTTTATAATTAAATTATACGCTGGCGCCGTACCTGTATTTGTTGCTCTTAAAGTGTAAATATAAACATCTCCTGGTTCCATTGATTGTGTTACATTGAACTCTACTTTTGTGATTTGTAAAGTGGAAACACCGTAAATAGTGATTTGTGATGCAGTTCCATTCTTCGGATCCTGTGGAGTTCCATAACCATCTGTGTAATTAACGAACGCAACATTCGTGAAATTTGCTGTTCCGTTTGCAGGCGGTAAAATCTGGCAAGTTAAGGTTATTGTCTCTGCATCATTTGGACTTATGTTATCAAATTTCCATGTGTATGTTGCGTTATTTAAGCCGGATGCCTTGTTGTCAATTGTTGCAGGAGATGTTGAGCAGTTCAGATATTCTGGAATTGTATCTGTTATTGTAACATTATGTGCGGTTCCTTTCGGTTGATTTGCATTTGTTATTGTTATATTGTAAGTTATTGTGTCTGCTCCTGCGATAAATGTTTGTTTTGATGGCGAAATTGACTTTGTTGCTGATAATGATGGTTTGTAGAATGTTCCGTCGTACGGACCTTGATTGTCGTTTATTGGTGCTGAGCTTGCTTGTCCATTTCCACAATCATCCTCAAATGTTACATTTGCGACCTTATAAATTATCGGATTTGGAACATTTGATGTTGCCTTTATGCTGTAACACGCCTGCCAGTTTTGACCTTTGTTAAGGTGCACATTCGGAGTACATTCTGCATATCCTCCAGTATCGTTATCGTAGAAGGTACAACCTGTACTACTTCCAACAACCAATTCAAATCCATCCGGAATCTTATCGCTGATATTCGTTACCATAAATGGTGCGCTTCCTGATTGTGGATTTGTTATAACCATACATATTTGTATTATATCTCCTGGTTCAACTTCCGATGCTGCCTGCGGCATCACCTTGTTCAATTGTGGACTTGGTTTTATATAGTTTGCCTTAATTATAGTGGTCTCTGTAACCGTGCCGTTCTTTATAACATCAAAGCCATCAACTCTTACATTTATATTTTCGGAATCAAGTGCTGTTGAGGAATTTGCTTTCACAGTCAATGTCAATGTGATGCTTGAATTTGTCGGAAGATCTGAAAGTGTCCACATATTACCAGATATCTTAGATGCATTATCCCCTGTTAAATTAACTATGCTCCAACCAGTTGGAACTTCAATAGTTAGATTTACATTTGTTAAATTGTTTCCTTTATTTGTTATTGTTATATTTGTTTCTGCATCTTTACAAGGTGTTGTAGCAATGTTATTTGTAGGTATAACTGTCAGATTTGACATTCCAAAGAACATTTCTTTAGTATCGCTCTTATTACATGCGGAACATAACTTATCAGTAACATCCAAAGCAGTTACATTAGCAACATTTGTGAATGTTCCTGTTGTACTTGAAGTGACTTTAAATTCTATTGTTAATGAATTGTTTCCTGACGCTGCTGATGGAATTGTAAAGTATTGCCATGTTAATATATTTCCACCAATTACCGGGTCCTGACTTATAATTGTTCCATTCGGCAATGTTATTTGTGATGTTCCAGCGACATAATTAATTTCAGATGGAAGAATATCCTTTACTGAAACATTGTAAGCGGTTGCCTCACTTGTTCCGCCTCCGTTTGTTACTTTCAATATAACTGTAACATTGGTATCTATATATGACTTCGGTGGAACATCTTTTTCTATATTCATAACTGGCTGTGGAACTAATACATTTACCGATGCTTCTCCGTCCGGCGCAGTGTTATTAACTTCATTTCCTGCATAATCCTCCCCTTTACCTGTTGCCAAATTCTTTGATGGAGTTGATGCATTCTTTCCAATCGTTGCATTAAATTTAATTACAAATTTATTGCTTGCATCGTTAGTTATGTTAAATGGTCCAAATATGAGATTACTTCCGTCTATTGTCGGAATGCATTGTGTATTATTACATATTGCCGAATTACTCACATAAGTAAAGCCCTCTGGCAAAGTATCATTGATAAATACATTTAAAACAGGTCTTGAATTTGTTGACGGATTTATCGCATAAACACTGATTTCATAAGTAACATTTTCTCCTATATTGTATGGTGATTTTCCTGATCCTCCTGTTACGTCGCGCTTCTCTACCTTAAATGCCGGCTCTTGTGTTGGAATTGTCGCTGGAATTGGAATTGTGCATGTTTGGTTTGCATTTTCAACTAAAGGCACATAACAAGCAATTCCTGCATCTGTTCCAGCATTTGCTAAATCATTAACTGCTTCTTTCTTTATCTTTGCCTCAATAACCCAAACAATTTGTTGTCCTTTATTCAGAACTGTTGGGGTAATGCTGATTGTGTAGTTCGTTGATGTATTTGAAACTTCTGTGTAACTAATTGCTCCTGATGGTCCCGTTACAGAAATTGTCCTTAAAATTTCCAAATATTGTGTGTGGTTGTCTGTTAATGTTGTCACATTTATTGCATTATCTCCATTGTTCTTTACTGTTAAAGTTATATTTACTGTTTCTCCCGGTTCAAAGAAATCAGGTGAATTTCTGTTTGGCGTCCATGATTTTTCAACATAAACATCTGGTGGAGGCAATATTGTTACTTCTGTGCGATTATCACTTGTGTTAAATGGTGTATTAATTCCATCATTGAATGTTCCGTTAATTGTGACATTTCTTATTGTTATTGCTGATACATTCTTTGCTTTTCCGTTAAATGTTATTGCTGCATCTCCTGAAATATCGCCTAAACTGAAACATAACGGGGATATGCTTGATTGCTGCGGACTCGCAGAACCTGCAATAAAGTTAACTTCATCAGGCAATGTTACGCAAATTTCAACATCGTGTGCTGAACATAGTGTTAACAGATCAACATTTATCGTGAATAAAATTTCCGGTCCTTGATAGAATGTCGTTGATGGATTTGCATTTATGCTTATTGAAACATTTGGATGACAAATTGTTGTTTGATTTGCATTTGATGTTGAATTGCTCGCATTAAATTCTTTTCCGTAACCATCTTTATATGTTACATTTACGGTATTGTTCAAAGATGTATCAGTTGCGGTTGTGTTAACAATAAAGTAAATTAAAGTATCTCCTGTTTGTCCCACTCCAATTTTGTCAAAGAACAAAGTAATTTCTGTTGAAGTATAGCTTATCGTTGGTTGAACAGCTGTAAGTCCAGATGAGGTGTTGTAAATTAATCCTGATGGAATTGTATCTGTAACATTTACATTGTATGCAGTTCCGTCCCCTATATTTTTAATATTTACCTGATAAATAATTGCATCTCCTGGTGCGTAGAAACTTTTTACAGGCGTCTTAATTTCTTTACTTATTGTTACATTCGGATGTTTAACATTAATTGGCGTCGTTGTATTTGTAGTACTGAAATTATTATTTAACCCATCCATCCATGTTAAATTTGCGGTATTTGTTACTGATGTAGCATTACTTGTAACTTTAACCACAATTTCAATATTCCATATCTCCAAGCCCAGCATTTGTGCCTTTGTACAATTAACTATTCCTGTTGATGAATTATATGTACAAGCAGTATCGTTAGTGCGGTTAAAGTCAGTATATTGCGGAATTTGATCGGTTATATTAACATTATAAGATGTAACATTTTGTAAATTATTAACTGTTATTGTGTATTTAATTAATTCCCCTGGTTCTACACTGCTTGTCACATTCTGTTCCTTACTAACAGACATTTGCGGCGCTCCTAAAACCTTAACAGAAACATTGTTTGAGTCCTTTGATGAAATACTGCTGTTATCTCCATAAGTTCCGTTAATAGTTGCAAAATTTATTGTATCTCCGGAAGAAATTGCTCTTACGGTTATTACAAGAGACCTTGTTGTTGAGGGAGTAAATTTACCGACATTAAATGTGTATGGATTTGAACTTAAATTTGGTATTGGATTTCCATCCAATGTGGCATTAATATACTCAAAGTTTGAGGGAATATTATCTGAAACAATTACATTATAAGCAGTTCCTTTTGCATTTGTCTGTTCGTTCTTTATCGTTATAGTATAAGTTAATGTTTCTCCCAGCTCAAGCTGTATCTTATTTGCACTCTTGCTTGCTTTTAATATCGGCGGATAAACAGTTATTGACTGTGCGGGTGTTGTTGTTAAGTCGGTTGTTTCGTTATTACATTCGTCTTTTGTCGTTACTGTTGCTGCGTTTAAGTAATATGTTTCTTTATCCGTCAATATACTTAAATTTGAGGTTGGAATAATGTTATAGATAAACTCATAACTATCTCCTGTTGTTCCGGACGCATTAATTTTAACATCATAAGTGCAGGTTAATGTCCTTAAGGTAGATATGTCCTGTGAAGAAAGACTGCAACTTGAACCCGATGGCAGTGAAATGTTGAAATTTGCAGGAATTGTATCAATAATCTTTGTTAATGTTATTGTTGAATTTCCTTTATTACTTACTGTTATCCTTACTCTGATATTATCTCCATAATCCGCTTGCGTGTCTAAAATTTCTTTATATAATCCTGCTTCTGTCTTATCAACTATTACTGTTTTCTTTGTACCATCATGATAAGTATTATTTGAAGTAACTCCAATTGCATCTACGCCCAAAACATTTGTCTGCTCTATTCCTGTATCAACTCCTTGTGTAGTATCTGGTTTTAGTATGATTGCCCATGAATGACTTTCACCAGGCACTAACTGATCTAATTCACAATCAACATATCCTGATGAAATTGTTGATGTATTGCATGTTATTCTTGAATCTGATGCGTCACTTGAACTCACATAAGTCCATTTAGACGGGAATGTATCTCTAAAGTACACATCCCTCATAACTTCACTTCCTTCATTGTAAATCGTTATATTGAATGTTGCATTTTCACATGGTTTTACTCTGTCCTTTCCTGTTTTTGTTACTGCGAGTGTGCAATTCTTTGTAAGGTATGATTTTTCTGTTGAATTTTCTTTAAAGTAGGTTCCATTAACACTTGCATTTACAAATTCAACGAATGCCGTATCTCTAACTGTTTCTTCATTGCTTGAATTCAAAGTAAATTTCAGTTCAAAATAGTTATCTGTCCTTAACTCCTTATTTGTGTTCCAGTTTAATACAAATCCAGTTGCATTATTGGTCTTATTTGGTTCTAATGTATGACAGTTTGGATCACATATAATTCCTGAGCCGGAAACATAATCTGTAAATTGAGCAGTAATCTCATCAGTTACATTTATATTGTATGCTTTTGCTCTTGGATCCTGACTTATGACTTCTACTCTTAATGTTACTGACATATTTTGAACATTATAACATATTTTGTTTTGCGGATCTAAAGTTTTTGTTATCTTTACAATAAACGGACCTACAGGAACCCGTGTATCAAAGGTATCGTTTTGTGTATCTTCAACTGTTCCTGAATAATCCTTGTAGGTAACATTTGCCTGGTTAATATTATGGTCGGCCGAATTATTTGTAATATTGACTTCCACATAAATTTTCTTTACCTGGTTTGAAGTGAAATTTCCTGCATCAACCTTGATTATTCCGTTTGTTGCTGATATCAATGAACAATTTAAACACGCATCAAGATAAGTATTCAGATAACCAAATCCACCGGGAAGTGTATCCTCAACTACCACATTATAAGCAGGCATATCTTTATTTGTTACAATTATGGTGTAATTAAAGACATCATTAACCGCTCCTATTTCCTTTCCATTCTTTTGTATCTGCATATCGGGATACTTTACAACTGCCCTTCCTACTAAACCCTGAACTTCCTGAACATTTCCCGAGGTATTTATAAATGCCGAGGGAGTATCTGTATGTGCTATTCCATCTTTACTTCCTGCTGCATTATTCAAAGGAACCGATTTGAATGTCCATATTAATGATTCTCCCGGATTAATAGTAATTACATTTGTCGTTTGATTGATAACAGCAATGCAATTTCTTGATGTATTTAATAATTCATGTGCAACATTTCCGTATAAGGGTGCTGAAATGCCTGAATCATAACAATAACTCCAATTCTCTGGAAGTTCGTCCGTAATGTTTAGCACTTGTATCGTTGAATTTCCATTGTTTGTCATGTTTATTGTATAAGTAACTTCCTGTCCTCTTTCACTGTAATATGGATTTACGCTCTTGATTATACTTATATCCGGTTTTGGTAATTGTATTACGGTTGTTGTGTCATTTCCATAATAGTATTTTCCAAGGTTTTCTGCATCGGGCAACGGATAATCTCTGTATTCAAGATATGCTGTAATGTTATGGGTTATATTTACATTAGTATCATTTACAACATTCATTGTTAAATTTAATACTTTTAGTTGTCCTCCTGTAAGTGTTCCTACATTCCATGTGGCATTATTTGCAATACAATTTCCTCCTGTTGCTACCTGACATTCAAAGTTCGTTGGGATTGGAACATTAACTGTTGTATTATAAGCGGTGCAATTTGCATGGTTTTCAACAAAAATGTGGCAGACCTCCTGAACATCTTTATAAACATACGGTTTTTCACATTCAATTCTGATTGTAACATTTGGTTTGCAAACACTTGCTGTTTCTGATGTAGCATTGGTTGACCCATCCGTTCCATACGGTCCATTTGCATCATCTATCCAGGTTGCATTTACTGTATTGTTAAAGACGGATGCATTGGTTGTAACCTTATAGTTCACTGTTAAATACTTGGTGTCTGATGGATTTAGTCGTAATGTCCATATCACTTCATTAGTTGTATTGTAACAATTGTCACCGCCACTGCAATTATTAAACTTTAATCCTTGTGGAATTGCATCTCTTACGGTAACATTTGCGTGCGCTCCTCCTGTTTCTTTAACTGTTATTTGATATTGTATAACGTTTCCTACACTAATTGTTCCTGGTGTTTGTAATGTTTTGTTTACTGAAACATGAGGATGTTTAATTTCAACTGCATCCGATGTATTTGAATTTGTTCCCGGACTTCCCGAACCATCAACATAATTCAAACTTGCGGTATTTAGAACACTATAAGCAGATGAATTACATTTAATTGTTAAGGTTATTTGCCAATTGTCGCCCATTCCTAATTCTAACTTAAACCACGAATATGTCTTTCCAGTTACACCTGAATATGATGGACTTGAACTAACATATTCGCAGTTATCCGGAATTGTATCATTTACAATTAAATTATGTGCTGTTGCCTGGTATGTATTTGTTACGGTAATAGTATAACTAAATTCATGTCCCGGTTCTGATGATGTATTCCAGCGTGTTTTTGTAATATCTAATACCGGCTTTGATAATATAGTTACATTTACTTCATTTGTTGTCACTGGTGAAATGTTGCTGTTGTCGCCGTATTTTGCATAAATTGTTGCTTTGTTTGTTACTGTTGTATTTGAAGGGTATGATTTTGCTTTGACAGTAATTGTTATTGTCATAGTGTCTCCTGGGCCGAGAGAAGCATCTGTTGTAAATGTGTAATTATTGCTTACATTGCTTATACTTAATGTTCCTTTACTTGATACAGCAGTTATATATCCTAACTGTGATGGAATTTCGTCATTTACGGTTACATTATAAGCAGTTCCTTTTGCATTTGTTTGCTCATTCTTTATTGTTATAGTGTAATTGAATGTTTGTCCCGGTTGCACCGGTGAGGTACTTGCTGTTTTTGTTGCTGTTAATATCGGCGGATAAACCTTTACAACCCCTGATGAAAATCCTTGTGTTGTGTAGTCCTTTCCGCAATTATCTCTACTTGTTATTGTAGGTGTCAAATTGGCAATATTTAATTCGCATCCATCCATCGGGCAGTTTAATGCTGATGTAGGAGTAATATTGTAATAAAATTTAGCACTTCCTCCTTTTGTAATGACAATACTAACATTGCAGGTCATTACTCTACTGCTATTATCAAAGGAACAATTAAGCATGCTGCCTACCGGAAGATGGACATTGTACTTTTGCGGGATTATATCCGTAATTTTTTCAACTGTTATATCTCCAGAACTTGGATTATTTATTGTGATTTCCACCGTTATGTTATCTCCATAATCTGCTTTATCACCGGAAAATATTCCTTTATAGACAGATGGTTGGGACAAAATAATATTTGCCGGAACCGACATCTCGTCTTCATAAATCTTATTGGTTGTACTTCCCATTGTACTAACCTTAACTACATTCTGTCCCGACGATGCTCCAGCGCTTGTATTTGGCAGTAAAATAATATCAAATGATATGCTGTCTCCCGGATATCCTGATGGCATTAATTCGATTTCATTATTATTATTATCAAGTGGATGACAAACAGCATAAGTCCCCGTATTTTGACAATTTGGATCCACGCTGCTGCTACTACTACTGTGAGAGAAATTCCACCCTGGTGGATATGTATCAATAATAGTTATATCTCTCATCTTTTCCCCTGCGTAATTTGTTATTGTTATTGTATAAGTAACCTCTTCACACGGAGATACATTTTCATCACTTTTAACCGCTACCAAACTACATGACTTTGCCAAAATTCCTATTTTTGCAGGAGATGTACTTGCGGTAAATTTCGCGCCTCCGGAAGATGCATTATAATATTCAACTATTGCCGTATCATTTTTCATCCCTTCGGTCCAAATTTTAGTATTAAATTGTACTATAAAGTAGTCATCAACCTTTTGAGTTCCTAAATTGATGAATTCTACTGTTCCGTTTCCATAATCCATAACAGATGGACATGCCCTGCTTGAGCCATTACTATAAATTTGAATACATGTTCCATCAATATAACTCATTCCTTCAAATGTGTCTGTAATTTTAATATTATAACTCTTTGCTCTCGGGTCTGTTCCTAATGTAAATACCTTTAATTTTACAGTTAAATTCATTGCATTAAAACAGACCTTGTTTTCCGGATAGAATGATTTTTCAATAAATGTTTGTGCGGGCATAACAGGAACATATAAAGTATCATCGTTAGTATCATTTTGTACGATGCCTCCGGAATAGTCCTGCCACGATATATAACCTGTATTTCTGTTTACCGCACTCACATTCTCCGTAACATTTACGGTTACTGTTAGCTTGCCATTATTTCCCCGCGTCATATTTCCGATACTTCCATTTATAAAGTCGCATGTCTTACCTGCATCCTCAATACATGGAGCGGTTGAAACAGATAATGTACAGCCATTACAATTCCCCTCAAAAGCAGAGGAGACATATTTTAATCCGTATGGAAGTGTGTCATTAAATGTTAAATTATATACATCATATATCATATCATAGAATGTCAATGTAAAATTAACTTGCATTCCTGTCTTTGCAGTTGTTGTACTAAATTGTTTAATCACTTTTGCTGTCGGATAGACAATCTCAACTTTTCCTGCCAGCCCGTCCGGACATACCGTCTGATTTGCCAAAACATAGCATGCAGACGGAGTATCGTTGTTTGCGCCCTTGTCTGCACTTGGCTTTGCAGAGGAATTAAATTTCCATGTAACATTTTTTCCGGGTGAAACTGAAATTAGATTGGTGAAATTTACTATACATGTATCCCCGGATTGAGTGATATTATATTGGCCGCTGTTAATGAATCCTCCGTATTGGTCGTAAATTCCGGTTGTATTGCATCCGTTCCAGTTTGGAGGCAACATATCAGTTATGTTATTCAAAGAAATTGTTGAATTGCCGTCATTTCTGACAATTATTGAATAAACAACATTTTCTCCCGGCTGTGCAATAAACGGATTTATATCTTTATAGATAACTATATTCGGCTTTGGCAATTGCTTTACTGTTGTTGAATTGGGTGCAACATAATTATCTTGCCCATAAATTATATCATAATGATCCCAGTAAGTTGCATTTGCATTGATCTGTGTAGTTATATTTACATTAGTATCATTTTCAACCGTCATTGTATAATTTAAAATTTTTGTTCCATATTCTGAAATCTGACTTATAAACCATGTGGCATTGTTTGCATTACATATTCCGGTAGCATCTCCTCCTGCCTGATCGCATTTGAAGTTAACCGGAACATCCGAAACAACGCTGACATTATATGCCGAACAATTTGCATTATTTGTTATTGTAATTGTGCAAATTTCGTTTAATCCCTGATAAATTTCCGGCCTGCTGCATGTAATAGTTAAAGTTAAATTTGGTCTGCAAACATTTGTTGGCATAGAGGTTGTTGAATTTGGACCATATTCCCCACCTGTATCATCCTTCCATGTGTAATTAACTGTGTTATTGAATTCCGGATATGCATAAGTTGTAACTTTATAGGTAACTGTAAATGAGACAGATGTGTTGGAATAAACATTCCATGTTGTTATATTTGTTGTTGAATTGTGGCTGCATGTGGGTTGTCCTGATGCAGATGTACATGAATCATATATTAGCCCATTCGGAACTTTATCAGTTAGAGTAACATTTGCATGTCCTCCTGGATTTACATTTAAAGTATAGGTTATTGTACCTCCTATATTTACATTTCCAGGTGGCGTTGTTCTTGTCTTTGTTACAGTCACTGTTGGCTTTGTAATTGTTACCTTATCATTATATGTGCCCGTTGAATTTGACTGATTATTGATATATTGATAACCATCACTATAACTTACATTTACCGTATTATTTACTGTTGTAACATTTGAATTACACTTAATTGTCAAGGTTATTGTCCAGTCATTGTGTGGAGACAATTGTGATTTGTTCCAGTAATAAGTATTGCTTATATTCCAGCTACGATCTGCTGATGGCGAAGACGAATTACTTATATAAGTACAGTTTCCGGGAATATTATCATAAACAGTAACATTATATGCTGTTGTGTTGTAATTGTTTGAAACTTTTATTGTATAAGAAAAGGGCTGTCCTGGTTCGGCTGTTGAACTCTGCTCTTGTTTTGTTATGGTCAATATCGGGGATGCGAGTATTGTTACATGTGCGGGCGGTGTTGTGTTAGTTGTATTCATTTGAGAGTTATCCCCGTATTTTCCGGTTACATTTGCATAATTATCTGTTGATGTATCTGTTAATACGGACTTTGCCAGTACTTTGATTCTCATAGTTACCACTTCCTGCGGAGCAAGAGCAACGGAAATATTAAATGTGCATAAATTATTAGAGGATGAACAATCGTGATTTACTGCCAGCGAATTACCTCCTTTTGCTGCCGAGGCGCTTATAAATTCAAATTGTATGGGAATCTCGTCCTTGACTGTTATATTGTGTGCAGTTCCCTTGCTTCCTGTTTGTATATTTTCTATTGTTATTGTATAATTCACATAATTTCCGGGTTCAAGAGATGAAATATTTGCTGATTTTGAAATTACGAGATGCGGAGCTCTGATTTCTAAAATATCAGGCGAATATACCGAAGGCGTTGTTGTTTCTTTTCCACATGCATCTGCTGTTGTTACATTTGCCTTGTCCCATATATTCAACTGATAAATTCCCTCTGAAACATTTGATGTCGGAGAAATTATGTAACTGAAATTAAATATGCTTCCCGGCAGAAGATTAATATTTAGAGTACAATTTAAAATTCGTGTTGTACTATTGTATGTGCAGTTTTGTGAATAATCCGAGGTTACAAATGTGAAATTTTCAGGGATTATATCTGTGATGCTTTTAATCACCATATTTCCCTGCGAAGGATTCTGAACCTTTATCGTTAAGGTTACATTATTTCCGTAGTCGGCAATTCCTGAATTATTACTTGAGTTTAAGACCTTATAAACATTTGGGGTTTGTGCTAAAATTTCCACAGGAAGCTTTGTTTCGTCGCTGTAAGAAGTTGAATTTCTTGCAAAAACCCTTGCCAAGTTTATTGTTCCGAGTACATTATTTGCCGAGGTATTCGGTCTTAAAGTTAATGTAAATGAATATTGCTCGCCAGGAGATAAATCAGTCGCCGTTCCATTCAGAAGATCCCCGTTGTCCTGACATGCGCCTCCACTTCCACAAACATAACTTATATTTTGCCAGTTTAACGGATAAATATCTCCGAATTCAACATTTCGCATGGTTACAGATGCCAGATTCTTAATTGTAATATTAAAGATCACATCCGCACAGGGCGTTATATTTTCAGGGGAAATTTTTGTCTTTGTTATCATTATTGAACAATTCTTTGCATAAATAGATGCGGGATAAGAGGAAATATTTGCAGTATTATTGTAATCATAAAATTTAACATAACCAATATCAGGATAAGTACCTTCCGCACTGGCATTGACATCATAAGAAATTTCAAACCATTCTCCTGCTTTCTGCTGTTTAATCATATCCGAACAAAGAATGGCATTATTTGTGTAATTTAATTCTACCCTGCCACTGGTTACACTTGGATTACAACTACATGAATTTCCTCTGCTGTCTTTATACTTGCAGTTACCTGCATAGCCAAGATTCCCCAGGTTATCCCATACAGATATATTGTATGCCGTTGCTCTTGGGTCGTTTGATGTTGTTGAAACCCTTAAAATTATTGTTGCATTCTGTCCATTAAAGCAGAACTTGCTCTGTGGAGAGAACTCTTTAATAATATTTGTAACAAATGTCCCATAAGGTACAACAGTTGTTTTTGAATCATGAGAGTATTTAATATGTGCTCCCGAATGATCTGAATAATTGAGATAAACATTATTTTTTGAAATCTGATCCGCAGCGTCTGTAACCAATGCATAAATTTTTATTACTATTGCATCTCCGGTATCAAGTTTTGAGAAAGAGCCGGTAATTAGGTTGTTGTTATTACTTAATAATACTGTGCAATCGGAATTGTTGTTTTTATATCTGCATGTATGGGACTGATAAATAAAGCCCACCGGAAGTTCATCTTTAACATTTAAACTGTAAGAGGTTAAATAGTCGGCTCTTATTGTCAATGTATATTCTACAATATCATTTACAAAGGCTTTTGCAGGACCATCCTTTTGAACTGATGCCATCGGATACATTACATACACGCCGTTTGGCAATGCTCCATCAGAGGGTGTATCATGACAGTTTATACTATCCCCCGTTGTATTTCCGCAATATCCGGGCTGGTCTTCATAATATGTTCCTTCAAGCGTACTTGCATTTGGAGATGTGTGGAATGTCCATATTATATTCTCGTTTTGGTTTAACGGAACCAAATTGTTGAAGCTCAATCTACAGGTTCTTGTTACTGTGTCCCAGGAAACACTCCATGATGCAAGTGTTGCATTTGTAGTTGCATTTGAATGTGAAACAGTAGAATTTATACATTCTGTCCAATTTACCGGGAGTACATCGGTAATGTTTTGTATTGTATATAGCGATGATGCAAAATTTTTCACTGTGATTGTATAAACAACATCGTCTCCCGGCTGTGGATATCTTGGATTTATTACTTTCTCTGCTGACACATTTGGTTTCTGAATCTGTATCAGCTGCCATGTATCATTCTTTGAATAATGTCGTGCATAGTCCGAATTAGAACTATCATTATAATTAAGATAAGCTGTTATGTTATGAGTTGTTTGCGTTGAAACATCATTAAATGATGTTAAAGTGAAATTTAATTCTTTAAAGCCCTTACTCTCAAACTCTCCCAAATACCATACTACGTTTCCTGTTTCACAACTTCCCGGAGATGTGGGATTAGCACATGTAAAGGAAGACAAATCAAAAGGAACATTTACAATCGTATTATAAGCAGGACAATCTTCTGAATTGCTGACATGGACTGTGCAGATTGTTGATGTGCCATCATACACATATTTTTTATCACAGACAATTGAAATTGTTAAATTTGGCCTGCAAACAGTAACATTTGTAACTGATGAATTACCTGACGGATAATAAACAGTGCTATTATCATCCTTCCATGACCATGTTACTGTGTTATTGAATCCGTTATTTTTATCTGCGTTTATTGATGAATTTACCCTGAATTGAGGATATATTGCAATACTCTGAGAAGGATTCAGTCGTATGTTCCAGGTTAATGTATTTCCATTAGAATCACAATTGGTGTAACTTCCAGCAATATCACAGCTTATAAGCACCAATCCATCCGGAATAATATCATTAACCGTAACATTTGCGTGCGCCCCTCCATTTTCCTTAACATTTATTTCATAAGTGATTGTATCGCCTACCCATAGCGGATCATGTGGCCATGGAAGTGATTTGCTTTTTATTACTGTAATATTCGGTTTATTTATAATTACAGTTGTTTCATTTGAAGATGTATTATAAATTCCTGCTCCCGTTGTCGCATTATATTCCTTTGTCGTATAGTTTGCATAAGCAGTATTTCTTACAATTGATGCATTTGAATTACACTTTATTGTTAAAGTTATGGTTCGAGTATTATCTTGAGAAGAAATATTATTATATACCCAATATGCTTTATCCCCGATTGAACTTAAACTGAAAGTTGGATTTCCAGTTGATTGCTGGGAAACAAAAGAACAATTATCCGGAATTGTATCATTAACGTTTACATTATAAGCAGTTCCCGTACCTTCATTCTTTACTGTTATTGTATAATTAAATTCGTGTCCGGGTTCTGATGATGGAGGTTCTGGCGGTGCTTTATGAAGAACAATATGTGATTTGTTTACACATATCTCGCTCCATGATGAATTTTCTGTGTCATTTACATAAGTATAATTATCGGTGTAATTCAGGAATGCCGTATTGTTTGAAATGTTACTTCCTGCTGTGGGAAGAACCTTTACTTTAAGCCGTGCACCTGCCCAACAACCTGTATTTAACTGCCCCACAGGTGCGCCTCCTCCTTGAACATCACATGAAATATTCCCTGACTCTGATGGTGACTCGCTACAGCTTAGGTAATTACTACAATTACCAGGATATGCGGAAGAAGAAGTATCAAATTTTGTTCCGTCTGGCAATATATCTTTTACATTTACATTGTAGGCGGTTCCGTTTCCTAAATTACTTACATTAATAATATAAGTTATTGTGTCACCTACTTCAACACAACCTACTCCCTGCCTTGTTTTGCGTATTGTTACATTTCCTTTCAAAACTCCTAACGGAGATGTTGTATCTGATGTGGTTGTATTGCTGTAACTTTCATTATCCTTCCAGTAAATTGTTGCATTGTTCCCTGCTATTTCTGTTGCACTTGAAGAAACCTTTGTAGTAATTGTTATGTTCCAGTATGTATTTGCTTGCATTACCGAAATATTAAATTGACATGGATTTCTGTTAGTATCATTATTACATAAACCATTAACTGTTGCGGATGCATTTGTTGTATTGCTCCATGAAATTATATTTAATCCACCCGGGATTGTATCATTAATGCTTATATGGTATGCTGTTCCATTCCCAACATTAGTTATTATAATTGTATAATTTACAAAAGCTCCAGGTTCAACATTTCCACTTTCAGGATTTGAAATCTTGCTTATTGTAACATTCGGATGTAAAACGCCTAATGATGATGTATTTGCAGTTGTGGTTGTATTGTTGTAACTTTCATTATCCTTCCAGTAAATTGTTGCATTGTTTCCTGCTATTTCTGTTGCACTTGAATTAACTGTTGTATTTATTGTTATGTTCCAGTATGTATTTGCTTCCATCTTTGAAATATTGAACTGGCAGGTTCTTCCATTGCATGAACAGGGTAAAGGTGTTAGTGTTCCAGAAGCATTTTTAGTATAACTGCAAGTTATATTTTTTAATCCTTCTGGCAATGTATCGTTAATTTGTATGTTATAAGCAGTTCCGTTTCCTCTATTTTTAACCTCAATTATATAAATTACATTATCTCCCGGCGAAACATTTACCCTTTCAGGCGTTGAAGTTTTGTTTATTGTCACATTTGCAGTCAGAATATCAATTCCTGCTGAAGTATTGGTTGTTGTTCTTGTCGTGCCGTTGTTATCTGTCCATGAAACATTCACCGTATTGTTATCAATTCTTGTTTTATTGTAATAGAAATCATCTGATTTAACCTTTGCAGTTATATAAATATTCCAGCAAACATCCTGAGTCAATGCATTTGGTTTTCCGGGTAATTTTGTTAAATTCCATTGATAGAAATTTCCCGAAGATGAGTTTGAAACCTGCTCTGGATTTGATGGTACGCTACTACAGCTTCCGTTTGTCCAGTTAATTATTTCCAAACTGCTGTCAAATGTATCATTAATTGTAACATTTGCAAAGCCCAATCCCTTGTTAATTATAGAAATATTATAATGCACAAGGTCCCCCGGTTGTTTGTCTGTTCCTTCAACATAAACCTTTGATATTTCAATAACCGGATATTTGACAGTAAATAGATTTGCCGACTTGTTTGTATCACTCCTGTTTCCTGCTCCGTCGTAATATGTCAAATTCGCTAAATTTTCAGATATTTGATTGTTATTATCTGACTGGTTACTTATTACCTTTGTTTTTATGATAAATTTAACATATTTGTTTTCATTCAAAACCGAAATATTGAATTCACAATAATTAGTTATATTATTACAACTTCCCGTTAACGAATTATTTACCTGTGTATCATCACTGTAATTTATTACTCCTAAAATTAACAAACCGGATGGAATCTTGTCTTTTATTGTTAAAGTATATATCGGAACCGAGCCGGTATTGTTTATAGTTATTGTATAATTAACTTTACTTCCTATTTCTATCATTCCGTCACCCGGATTTCTGTCTTTATTTAAGGTAATATTAGATGCTCCTACATTAACTGTTTCGCTCGCATTCTTTGTCGGAATCGGATTTCCATTTTTATCTTTTCCGTCAACATATATTGTGTTTGTGGATGCTCCGTTTGCCGATGAATTTATCTTTACCTGGTATGAGATAAACAAGATTTGGCCTGCCTTAATTGTTGCATTAAATTTAAGAGTTGGATGCGTGTAACTTACAAACATTGCGTTTTGTAAGCTGTTATCTGTATAGTTAAATCCTGTTGGTAATATATCTGTAAAGTTAAGAGAAATTTCTGCATTTTTTGTGTTTCTTACAGCAATTGTATATGTTACTGTGTCTCCTGTTTGGGCATTTGACCTATCAGCAGATTTTTCAATAGTAATATCTGATGTTAAAACATCTATTGTCTTTGTTGCATTATCCTGCATTATTGTTGTTCCATCTGCTCTCGTTCCATTTACAATAGCAAGATTTGTTAAATTTCCGCTAACAGTTGTTGATGATGAAACATTAAATGTCAGTTCCCATACATCGTTTTGTTTTAATGCACCCGCTGATTGTAAATTAAATACACAATTCGGACATCCCGTTGGATCACTTAAAGCAGCGCCATTTAATTTTGCACTTCCTCCTAAACTTAAGCCATCGGGTAATCTGTCTTCAACTGTTAAATTATAGAGGGATGATTCTCCATTGTTTCTTATTATTATTGTAAATAAAACACTTTCTCCCGGATAGATTTCACTTACATTTGCGAGCTTTTCAACCGCTAAAACCGGCGGGCCTACAATCCATATATCTGCTTTATCCACATCTGAAACATTAACGCCTTGTTCGGTCTGTCCCCTAACATTTGCTGTATTTGTAAATAAGCCAACATCTGCCGATGAATTTATTCTTATTGAATACTCACAGGTTACTGGATCAGGTACAGATAAGTATCCAATATTCCATGTTATTACATTGTTGTTTATCGTTGCATCACATGTTTTATTGACGAAATTATCCCCTCCATTTGGAATGTTATCCGTCAACACAACATCACGTATGTCGTCGCAATCTCCTATTTTTGTTACGGTCCATTTATATGTTACTGTGCTTCCTATTTCTGCCTTATTGCTTCCGGGGGATGGAGATATGCTTATAACTTCCTTCGTTAAATTTAATACACAATCTACATTTATATGTACTGTTTCATTGTCATAATTTGTATTTGTTGTTCCTGATTTGTCATCATAGCTAAGCAAAATATTATTTATATTTGTTCCGTCTGCTGCACTTGAATTCACATACATAGAATATAAAATTACTGCTGTTTGTCCCGGCTCAAGTGTTCCGACATTCCATGTCAATGTATTTCCGCTTACTGTCGGATCACAATCCAGAACATTTGCACATGTTGAATTTACAAAGTTAAAACCTGACAGATGTGTATCATTTGCAATAACATTGTATGCCTTTCCTTTCCCGTTGTTTGTGATTGAAACAGTATAATAAATTGTATCTCCAATAGTTGCAAACTTTGGATCTACTGATTTTTGAATACCTAATTCCGGCTTTCTAACTTCTATTTGAATTTCTGCTTCCTTAACCAATTCCAGGCAATTGCTTATTCCGGTAGCATTTACAGTATTTAATGAATATACATCTGCTGTTGAGGTTACATTTACATTAAATGTCAATAACTTACTTTCTCCGGGATTTAACACACCAATAATACTTGTCCAATTTAATACCTGTCCTGTTAGTGTTGGATCTCCTATGCTGCTTCCATCCAATTTTGAACTTCCGTCTATATAATTAAATCCAACAGGTAATTTATCAGAAATATTCAAATTTAATATCTTTGACTCTCCTAAATTACTTATATTTATTGAATACCGAATAACATCTCCCGGCTCGGCATAAGTTGCATTTACTTGCTTATTAATAACTAAAATTGGCTTTCCTTTTACATTAACAATTACAGAAACCGGCTTTGAAGTAAAATTATACTCAATATTTCCATTATTATAAGTGTAATTAACAATAACTTTATTCATATCCTGCTTTAATGCATTACATCCCGCTGTTGCATTATATTTTAATGTATGTGGGCCTTGTGATAATGTGCCAATATTTATTGTTAATGGAGAAGTTGAAACAACAGTAAAACCAGATGAACTTCCATCCAACGTTGCACTATTTGTCACATAACTCCAGTCAGACGGCAATGTATCACTAACAACAACATTTGTTAAATCTGTTACAGCATTCAGAGTTACTGTAAAGGTCATACCTTCTCCTGCTTCAATAATATCCTTATTCTTTGTTTTTGAAACCGACAATGCTCCGGTTGAAGCGGTTGCCTGCGCTGAAATTTCTTTATAACCATCGCTTGCATTTACTGTAACAAGATTAATTCCGCCCTGTAATCCGCTCGGAGAACTATCACTTAAATTTCCCGAACAATTATAAGTTATATTTACTTCCTGCCCCTGTTGTAAATTTCCAACGGAATAAGTTAATATATTATTAGCAGGGTTTGGATTTTGTAGAGTTCCGTTAACATTGAATGTTCCGGTAACATAATTATTTCCATGCTGTAATGTATCTTTAAATAACACATTATAAGCAGTTCCATGTCCTACATTCTTTATGGTTAGTTTATAAGCTGTTGTCAGCATATCGCCATTTAATACAACACCTGTTATTTCTTTAACTACATCTAACTGCGGATTAACAATTGTGAGCCATACATTTGCATCGTCGCTAATTACCGGTTTATTGTCGCCGTAAATTCCTTCCGCAAAGAATACATTTGATGATGTTTGTGACTTTGATGTTGCCTTTAAAGTTATATTTATTAAATATTGCCCGTTTATGTTCGGAATGTTAAACTTTAATATGTTTCCATCCTTGCCTGCATAATTTGGCTGTGTTGGCAGAATTAACTCAAAATTATCCGGCAATATATCGGTAACATTAACATCATAAACATTTCCGGTTGTTGTAATGTTTAAAGTAAATTTAATTAAATCGCCCGGTTGTGCCTGTGAAACATTCGCTGTCTTGCTGACACTGATTTTTGGAATTATAACACTGACATTTGCCTGCTTCACTTCTTTCGGAATTGTCCTTCCAAGCCCGTCATATCCAGATACAATGACGGTGTTATTGTTCATTCCCTCATTTGCACCGGAGATTACAGTAACATTATAGGTAAATGATTTTGGTGAAGAATTATCCACATATCCTACATAAAATGTAAGGAATTCCTGCAAACCATGTATTTCTTTACCTACAAATGCCGCACTTACATTGCTATTATCAATATATTTAAATTCAATTGGCAATAAGTCCGTAAATGAAATATCAAAAGCAGTTGCTGTTCCTGTGTTTGTAATTGTTACATTATAAACAACAATATCTCCCGGCTCAACAACATTATTGCTTGTTAAACAAGTATCAAATACATAGCAATCCTGCTTTGGTCTGTAAACGCTTGCTGTAACTACACTTTTAACGGTACTTACATTGCTCTTTCCTACTATCGTTGTTTTTGTTTCTGTTGAAGCATTTAAAGGCGTTCCGTCTCCCATTACAGCAGTTACGGTTGCATTATTTGTTATGTTTGTAATTAAAGGAGCATTAATCTTTGCCTGAATTATCAATGTTAAATTTTGTTTATGATTAAATTTACTTAAATTTCCATTTGCAGTAACATCATTCAGGTCATATGAGAAATTAATTGTACAATTTTGGACAATGTTGTTGCTATCCCTTATACAATTCCATATTAAATTCCAACTGCTTACTTCAACACCATTTATCCACGCCTTTTGTGGAATAAACGGTTCCTTATTTGTCTTTGGAATCGTTGTAAAGGTATCAACAATTGTTGTGTTATAAACATGCTGACACTCGCAATCCGATGTATCATTAACATAAATCGTGAAATTTACAATATCGCCCGGTTCTGCGCCATACGGAGAAATTTTGCTCGCTGTTATATTTGGAACACAAACGAGTAGTTTTTCAAACGCACCTGTTGCTGAAAATGCAATTTCTCCCTTGGAAGTTATATAAACAAATGTTACCGGAACCGTGTTTTCATTATTGTCGCTATTGGGATATGAAACAGATGAATTTATTTTCATCCGGAATGAGACATTTATTGTTGAATTTGGACCGAAGAAGTTAACACCTATTTTTGGCTTCCATGGCTCACAACCATAATCACATGGTTCTGTATTATCAGGACATCCGCTACATTGAGGACAACCGTTATCAAGCGTATTCAAATCCCACCATATAACATCGTTTGCTGCACCCGTAATAACGGGTTCATAGTTTGAACCGGTATAGATAGTAGAGTTTCCATTACCACAGGTAACATTTATCTTTGTTGAACCAGGAACATAATTTGAACCGAAGAAAAAGGCATCAAATATATTTAAACTTCTTGCCGTTGTTGTTTCATTTAATTTCATAGTTATGGAATAATTAACAATATCTCCCGGTTCTGCACAACTTGCATAGACATGTTTAGTTAAATTTATTCCCGGAAACGGAGGAACTCTTTGTGTTAGATTATAACATCCTCCCGCACATCCAATCATATATCCGTCTCCTGCCCACGCTTCACTTGAACTGCAAACCGTTGCATTTCCTGTGAAATTTACAAATATATGTGTATAAATACTTGTTCCTTTTAAATGCGAGTATAATGCCAGGGCACTACAATTTGGATTTGAATAATTTGCCGTATGATTTGAAAGTGTAACATTTGTTCCAACTGACGAATTCCCCAAAATATCCGCACAATATAGCGGAATAGCATAGAAATATCTTCCTGTTTGATTTCTGTATTCTATTGTTATATTAGTAACAGTATAATTCGGAGCAAATTTAAAGTAATGGATTATATTGTAAACGGAAATTCCATTCACTTCTCCGCTCATATGTATATATTCAATATTCCCTTCGTTTGTTGAATTATCAATAAAGAAATTTCCTACCTTTACATCACACCAGTATGCAGGAGGAATAACCAAAATCCACGGAGCTCTTATTGTCGCATAAATTCCATCGTAATCGTTTTTACTGTCGTTCCACACATATCCATAAGCATTTCCCGTGTTTGTAACATTCTGCTGACCACTAACCATACAGGGTGTTGTTACTACTTTTGTTGTAAATGTAACTTTAACTGTATCATTTGCAGAGAAATTTTCTCCGATTTGTTCCCATACGCTCCAGTAAAGTAATTGCCCGCTGTCATTTATAGCATTTATTCCTGTCCCGCAAACATTTCCAAATATAGTGTTCGTATCTAAAGAAAAGGTCATATTGGGAGTTACAGAACCATTTTTGTAATAATTAAATGATGCGGTACCACTTTGATATTCAAAATATAGTGGAAGCAGGTCAGTTATTCTTAAATATTTTATATCTTTATTGCCTTTATTTGTTATACTTATTGTGAAATTTACAAAGTCGCCGGGTTCAGCAACAGATGTATTTGCTACCTTATTTATTGTTAAATTTTCATACTCTGTCACAGGGTAGGTTGTAGCCTTACCCTTCATAGGCGTATGATCCGCCATTCTAACATTTACATACACATCATTTTTTAAAGAACTTCCAAGTAATGTCCCTTCCTTTACTGTTGTCTTGAATGTCAAATAAGCACATGTTCCTTTATAAATCACACTTAAATTTTCATTTGAAAGATAAGAAGCATTTAGTTTTGTACAATTTCCGGAACTTTCTTGAAATCCCTGAGGACAAGTAACAGAAGAATTTGACAAGAAAATGTCAGAGGTAACATAACTACTTCCATTCCAGTAAGTCCATTTTGCCACATCTTTATATTCCAGTCCCGGTCCCATAATATCATTAATCTCAACATCATACCATGAAGATGTATTGGATAATTCGCAAATCGTTGCTACGAATGTTATGGTGTCATTCGTATAATATGGTGTGCTTTTTGTCGGAATCATCGTTTTATAAACACCTAATTCCGGCGGAATAATCATTAAACCCCTTAAAGATGCCGCATCATATCTGTATCCTCCGCCGGGATAATAAATTTTTGAAAATGCAATATTTGTTCTGGTATCTTCCTCGGACATATTTGGAGCATTATTTAAGAAATCATGTGCCAATGCCTTAACCTTTAGTTGAATTCTGTAATTATATGATGATTTATTAAACATTGTCCAGGATACAATCTTTCTTAATTCTCCATAATCATTACTTATTACCGGATCCGAAATTGATGTTGAGCAATTATTTCCATTAACTGAAATGTTACAGATTAAATCATAATTTTTCGAAGAAATGTTGTATTCGTAAAGATATGCTTCTCCTGTAAATTCAAACCATGAAGGGAGCTTATCACCAATTTCCACTCTCGGAGAGACAAAATCAAGGGAAACATTGGCTGTTACATTAATCCATGCCGTTTCATTGGGAGTAAAGTTTAGCTGGCTCATAGTTTTGTTTAGAGAAACATTTCCGGGTTGGGGACTTATACAGAATCTTGCCGTTGAATTTATCGGCGCGCCATTACCGCTTCTCAGTGTTAATACGCTGCCTTCCTCTACACAATTTGTCATATTTTCCGGAAATATCGTATCATTTGCCTTCATTGTAAATATCAGATAATTGTAATAATCCATTCTTGTTTCATTATAGATGCAAGTATATGATGTTCCGGAACCGCAATTTTGTTGACAGTTAGTATCACCTGTACAATTATTGCCATTTGAACATGTACAATTTCCAATTTGTGTGCTGTTTATTATAGCTCCAGGAATATTTCTAAATACATATTCAGGTGTTCCTGTCTTGTTTATAAAAGCGGATGTGTAGTTAAATATTACATCTGTCAAAACGGTTCCGGCATAAACCTTTGTGGCATTATAAACCCTTGTTTTTTGAACACATTCCGAACACGCATCCGAAATGTTATTTACATTTTCATTTAACATTGAAAATGAAATAATCTGATATGTTGTGGTATTTCTTGTTTCAGTTATTGTTCGTGTAATGTTTACTCCTGTTCTCGTATAATTTGCATCCTCATTATAAGTAAAATTTTTAAAACTAAAATCCTTAATTGTTAAATTTGTAATGTTTAAGCCGGATAAATCATAAAATACGACCTTGACGGTTATATTGTCACCAACACCTACCATAGAAGGTGTAATTTCCTTGTAAATTGTTAAAGACGGAACTAAAATTTCAATTATTGCCAATACCTCTATGGGCCTTGTTTCACCTTCAAAATAAGGTGCACAATATTGTCCTTTTGAAGAGGTATATGCAAAAATTTTTCCTGAAGGATCTCCTTCAAGCAATGTTGCCCGATATGAGAAAACAACTTTATCTCCTTCATCCTGCGTTGTTACTCCTTCAAATGTTGATGTGTTAATAAGAATATAAGTTTTCTTTAAGGCGCCAAAATACTGCTGATAATAACATACAACTGCCGGATTTGTATAATTTGCAGTATGAATATCTGTAATCATGTTTTTACAATCGCTTTCATTATTTCCCAGTATCAATGTTATATTTCCAGTAATGTCTGTTAAATTTGAGTCCGTTGTATCTTTAAAGAACAATCTGAATGTTGAAGAAATAAACTCCATATTCGGAGGAATTTCATGAATAATTATATTGTCAATTGCCTCCTTGCTTCCGATATTTGTTATCGTTGAATTTACCCAGCCCGTTTGTCCTATCGTTAAGGGTGATTGTGCATCAGAATCAATGACGATATAAGGACTTTCCGATTCAATCGGGGAATTTGAACATTCCGCAAGTCCGATTCTGTAAAATTTAACCGGAGATGTTGAGTTAAATTTTATGTTACTATCATCTCCACTTCCATATAATCCCTCTGTTCCTCCCAGACGAATTATCCCGCTTGTTCCATTATCTCCATATCTTATATTCATGCTATATAAACTACTCATACCCCAATCCCATGTCATTGCAATTCTCCCGTTTTTTAAATCCAGTGCCCACGGTTCTCCTGCCATCAGGGTTATTGGCCCAAAAAGACCAATACCATTTTCGGCACAGGTACAAGAAACACTACAATAAGCCACAAGTGGATTACAAGTAGATAACATACTGCCACAATTGTAATCTGCTCCGTTCAAAGGACTTAAAAACATAACATTATATAAAGAAAAACTTCCGTTACATGCAGTAATACTTGTTTGTGTTATACTGCCATAATTTGTAAAATTTAAAGTTGTATTCCTTCCCTGAAATGTTGCAGGTATTGTCCCGGCAGTTTCAGCATATGTTATTGTTGCTCCTGGATCAAAATTTATTAAATTATCTTCACATCCCTGCAATTGCCAGATATACGCTGCACCACCTCGATTGCCACCCCCTGAATAATGACCTACTCGACCTTGCGCAATAGCGAATCTTGTACTAAAGTTTGTATCCATTTTATTTACAGGAGGAATTCTTGTATAAAAATGATTTAGAGAATATAGATTTTGGGCAGTTAGATCTCCTCCAATAAACTGAAATCTGTCCGTAGAATTTAGTTTTACAATCACTTTGTTACCATTATAAGAACATCTCCCATAACTATTCGCGGGAATATTACAGGTTGCAGCAGCAGTCCATGTAATAATAGAATCATTAAAATTTCCGGTTGTTGTATACCCTCTATTACTATTATATACACTTACATTTATTGAATAATCGTTTGGATTATATATGACCCCTCCTGTTGGACTAGATTCTGATGCTGTTAAATAAGTTCTTCCCATTAATGTCCCGTCATCTTCTGCTCCAAGCCAATTTAAAGTATCAATATGTTTAAGATATTGTTCAACAAAAACCGGCTCATTTGCTGTAATTTTATATGTAGAAGTAGATGCACTGCCCCTTAAAGGCATTCCTAAATCTCTTGGAGTCATGGTTCTTATTGCAATTCCCGGCTCTTGAGCACCGTTTCCGCTTAAATTGAATGTTTCAGCCGCTCCGATATTGCTTCCCGTTGTCGGATCTATTTCCTGAATTGTTATTGTTGTATTTGGCCTTTGAGTTGATATAAGCATAAAAAGGGGGCCACCCCAATTATTATTAGAAAAATGAATAATGTAATTTCTGTCATTAAATTTTCCGGATTTTCCCACCGGACTTCTCATACTTCCGACCTCTGCGGTAAATGTATAAATTGGTTGATTACAAACAATGTGCATTATCTTTCCGCCGATGTTGATACCCCCACCATTATAAGTACAATTATTTGCATTACTTCCGCCTCCATCACCACCGTTTGTAGTGCAGGAACAATTACAACTTCCTGTAGCGGGACAATTACAGGTATGATTATAAACCCTGTTATCATTGGTCTTATTCCATCCGTCATAGAAATCCATCACCATCCCTTCCTTTAAATTTATTCCGGTATAAATTTTATAATATTTCCCGTCATCAAGCATAACCTCAACTTCACAATAAGTATTATTAGTAAGAATGACACCTGCAACAGAAGGTCTTCCGGCACCAATATTATCATACGCTAACGCATTAAAAGTTCCCCCTGTATTCCAGTCATCCGGCGGATAAACAACGAATTCACTTCCGAGCAGTCCCGAATATGCAGAAACATCCTGAATTCCTATTAAAATTCCTATTATAATTCCGAGAAATCCCAATAATAACAAACCCTTTATGTTTACTTTTTGGTCCATTCTGTTTAGTTTAATTTATTCATATTATTTTAATTTTAGGTTAAGAGATTAAAATTAGGTTTAATAAATTAATTAATAAATTAATAAATTAAAAAGTTTTAATAAATTAATAAATTAAGATATATTAATTAAATTTGTATAAATAAATTAATAAATTAATTAATTAAATGTTTATATATTAATTAAATTTGTATAAATAAATTAATAAATTAATTAATTAAATGTTTATATATTAATTAAATTTGTATAAATAAATTAATAAATTAATTAATTAAATGTTTATATATTAATTAAATTTGTATAAATAAATTAATAAATTAATTAATTAAATGTTTATATATTAATTAAATTTGTATAAATAAATTAATAAATTAATTAATTAAATGTTTATATATTAATTAAATTTGTATAAATAAATTAATAATTAATAAATTAATTAAAAATATATAAATTAATAAATGAAATTAAATTTTTACTAAAAGTTCTAATTAATTAAATCTCTATAAATAAAAATAAAATAACAAATAATAAGTTTTGATAAAAGTTTTTTAAAATGGATGCGAAAAATAAAAAAAACAGAGACGATAAGAACAATATGGAAAATAAACAAGTTTTTATAATATTTGCGATAATTGCTGCAATAACATTCATAATACCGGATGTTTATGCGTGCCCAAGCCCCTCATGCATACTTGACTGGGGATGTGTAATTGACAGCAATTGCGATACATCTTATCAGTCCTGTCATTCCATATTACATGTATGTCAGGCAAAAGAAGGATTCTGCAGCACAAGTAAGGACTGCACAACGGGAATTTGTAATCAAACAACCCATAAATGCGAAATTACAAATAACTCGGAGGACATTAATAAAGATATGCAAATTGACATTTTTGATGCCGTTGCTTTACTTGAAATATTATCATACGGCGAAAATACACCTGAAAGTTCATCATTAAATTTTATGTTCGGCATAATACAAAAAATTGTCCTGGAAGGACCAACAAATAAAGTTAATTTAGTTAATGATAATGTAAATGCAAGTATAGAATGCTTAAACCAAAGTGATGCTGATAGTTGCATAAAGAACCTTGCTTTAAATTATGCAAAAGAAAATTATACCAAAGCGATTCATGCATGTAATTATTTCCGGGATAAAGATATGAATGATTATGCATTTTGTATAAATGGTATTGCAACAGAAGTGGCAAAATATGATGAAGATTTGGCAGAAAAGATTTGTGACAACACAACCGATTCTTCTTATGCAATTCATTGCATAACCCAAATTTCTCCGATAATTGCAGAGAAAAATTTAAGTAAAGGGCTGCAATTATGTGAAAGTAAAGGAGCAGGAGATGTCTGTAAATCATTAATTGCAAAAATGTTTTCAAATAACTTAGGCAAAGCAAAAGAAATATGTAATAATAGTGCCGAATGTCTGATTAACTTGGCCGGCTCTGTAAATGTGAATAAAGAGGAAAGTTTAGAAATATGTAAAAATTTATCTTCTTATGAGTCACTTTCCTGCTTTGTTGAAATTTCGTATAAATTTTATAACGATAGTAGAATTTATGAAATCTGTAACATAAGTGATTTAAATTCAAAGAGGGACTGCTTACAAAATGCTGCCATTGCATCAAAGGATATAACAAAAATTAAGGAGTTGTGTAATACTTTGGACTTTGGAAAAGAAGGATGTTTGGCTTATGGAATCGTTGCACTTTCAACATCCAATCCGGATAATGTTATAAATAACTGTAATGAAATTCAGGGTGAGTTTAAAATAACCTGTCTGCTTGATTCCGGAATAAATGTCGGAAAAATCAATAAAAGTAAAGGAACAGAGATTTGCAATTACCTGAAAAATATTTCAGAAGGGCATGGAAACTGGTGTTTAAGTGAGATTGAAAAGTAAATGATTTCAGGAAAAGGATTCATAAAGTGCAAATTATATAATGTTGAAGTTAAAAAATATATAATTTTGGATGTAAAAATTAAACTTTTTGAAGTAAGACCATAATTTTGCAAATAAACTTCTATAAATAATTTATGTTGCAAAAGTAATTTTTGTTGTAATTTTAATAATATCGCACGAAACTTTATTACGGAATTATCGTTTTTGGGGATTTATAAAATTACTAAAAAATAACAGGATTGTAAATTAAAAACAATGGAAATAAAGAGCAAATTATATGTCGTTGAAGGTGAAAAGCATATAATCGGTGATGGAAAAATCGAACTGCTTGAAGCAATTGAAAGATGCGGTTCTGTAAATAAGGCAGCAAAGGACTTCGGATTATCATACCCTCATGCATGGAGATACATTCATGAAATAGAAGAAACATTTAATAAAAAGGTTGTAAACACAAAAACCGGAGGAAAAAGAGGCGGCGGAAGTAATTTAGGTTTCAGTATTTAAAAATCTTGCAGATTTTTAAAGATTGAAAA
>JAGWDQ010000093.1 GCA_018260615.1 Candidatus Altarchaeum sp. | reverse complement strand
GTTAAAATTGTACGATGGATTTTAAAACAGGAATATTGGTAATGTTGGTTGGAATAGCGATGTTGGGGATAACGATGAATTTGGTGAGTGCATTTGTTCCAGCTGCAGAAACCAGCATTTATGCATATTGTGATGACCCACACGGATGTTATAGTACTCCTTATCCTAAGACTTGTTGGAAAATGATAGGGTGGGATCTTAAAGCAGAATGTGAGGTGAATGCATATGATTCAATGACATATACAAAAGTAAGAGCATATGCTACTTATTATAGCAGTTCTTTCCCATTTTGGCTTGGTACTGAAGATAAAGTTCTTGGTTTACCAAAGCATGCATGTGGAGCAAGTGCGTGGGCGAAAACTATTTCCTCAGCTGCGTGGGTAAAAACATCTCTTGTAGAATGTAAATAATTAGATTATAATATTATAATCTTTAAAATCTATAAGTTAGGGTGGCTAAAAACTTAAATTTTTATTTTATTTTATTTTATTTTTACTGAAGTTAACAAAATGAACAAAAAATATTTAAAATTATTTATTGGGGTATTTATTATAGTAGGTGTGATAGGAGTAATAATTTTTCTTTCTAATTTTCAGAATAATCCTATAAACCCTTCTCAAAATAATAGTGGAAGTGATAACAATGTCATTTCTGAACTATCAAAAGAAATAACAGACTATAAGTATTTTTCTGAAATATATAAAAAAGAACCAACTTCTCATGTAAAATTTAAGGTTGGAAATAGATATATTTATAAAATATGGGAGAAAACACCGCCTTCTTCTATCGTTGCTGATGATAATTTTGAAGTATTACCTTCCGAATATACTGCAACAATTTATATAGATGGAGCAGAAAGAATAAATAAAGAAACATGCTTCCATATTTTAGTTGAACCTACAAATAAAAGTAGGGATAGATTATACCATCTTAATAATACAGATCAAAAATTATCTTCTTTAATAGATATTGGTGGCAGTTTGTACTTTGTTTGTCAAAATGGTAGTAGAATAGCAATATCAACTGAAAATCCTTCAGATTCTCCTTGTGATTTGTTTTATGCGGAATGGATGCTGTATTTAGATAAAGATATTGCATGGAATGAATATATCCAAATAAGTTTTGACTCAAAATATCAAACAAAACCATTAACTTTCCAAGCTAAAAATAAAGTAGAAAATATAGAAACCATTGCTGGAAAAAAATGTTTTAAGGTCTCTCAAATAGGAGAAACATTAGCGGTGCATCAAGACGGGGAGAAAACCGAAATAAAAAGACCTCTAATAAAAAATATATACTGGATAGATATTAATAAAAGAATAATTGTTAAACTTGAAAGTTATGAAGATAATATCCCTACACTTAAAATGGATTTAATAGATATCAAAGAATGAAAAAAATAACATATTTATTTATAGGTATTTTTGTTTTATTGCTTGTAATGGTTTTGGTGTCGCTAACCGTACCGCCGTCAGAATACTCTCATGCTAAATTTGAAAAATATAAATACGATTACCAAATAGAAGGGCCGGAAGATGTAAAAGACCTTTTTGACAATTTTAAATTTAATAACACAGATAAAATTTCAACAAGTAAATTTTTTCCCGTTGTGAATAAAGGAGAATTTTACAATTATCTTTATTATTATTCTAAAATATGCAGTGCTTCCGGCAGATATTGTAGCGATGAGAAAGAAGAAAATAAGACCTTTCACATCATTAATGTTACAGAGAATAATATCAAATATTCTGTGAGTTCTGCATCTTCCGACACGGAAGAAACAAAAGAAATTGTTTTTCCTAAAAGTGATTTTGAGGGTGACATCAGTGATTATGTTGAAGGTCATACCGAATGTCAAAAATTTATTTGTGAATGGTTTTTGTATGTAAATGAAAATTTATCCTATGGATTAAAAATCAAAATAAACAAAACAGATGACGAATTGAAAAATTTAAAGGATGAAATTTTTGATGAATATATTCTTATTGTCAATGGCACAGAAAATGTGAATGGAAGAGAATGTTTTAAAGTAGAGATTTATAAGAAGGAACTTGACGGAATACACACAATTGGTTCCGGGATTCCTTTTCTGTTTTTTAATTATAGTGTGACACTTGAATTTAAAATTTCCAAAGAAATTTTTTGGGTAGATGCAGAAAAAAGAATGCTTGTAAAAATGCAACGACTTGAAAACAACACAATTATTAAGGAAGTAAATTTAATTAATACAATCAACACAATTAACACCAATAAATTTTAACAATGTCACTAATCTCTTTAAAAAACATAAGCAAAAATTTCGGAAAATTTGAAGCGGTAAAAAATTTAAACCTGGAAATAGAGCAGGGCAGAACATTCGGATTTATTGGCCCCAACGGAGCAGGAAAAACAACAACCCTTTCTATGATTTCAGGAATACTGAAGCCGGACAAAGGTGAAATTTCCATATTTGGAAAAAATTTATATGAGTCAGATAGTAATGAAGTTATGGAAATAAAAAGTAAAATCGGCGTTGTTCCCGAGCAGCCGTATGTTTATGAAAATATGAATGTTTATGATTTTCTCTCTTTCTTTGCGGACATCTATAAAATCAGGAACAAAGAAGAGCGAATAAATTTTGTGCTTACTCAGATAAATTTAAGCGGAAGTAAGAACAAGAAACTAAGCGAATTTTCAAAAGGAATGAAACAGAGAGCAAGTATAGCGAGAGCATTGTTACATAATCCGGAAATTTTAATTCTAGACGAGCCGATGTTCGGTTTAGACCCTGTCGGAATAAAGGAAATCAGGGACATAATATCAGGGCAAAAGAAGGAGGGAAAAACAATTATAATTTCTTCGCACATACTTACGGAGATTGAGAACATAAGCGATTATGTTGTTGTAATGAATAAAGGAGAAGCAATAAGGACCGGAAACATTGAACAAATTTTAAATTCTTCTGTATCCGAAATAGAACTTGAAATTGAGGTTGATAATATAAACGCTCAACTAACCGGCGGATTAAAAAATTTTGATTTTGTCAAAGAGATAAATTTTTCAGGAAACAATTTAAAAATTAAAACGGATTTGAAGCATAAAAGAGAAATCTCAAAATTTATAACTGACAGCGGATCCGTAATACTTAAAATGTATGAAAATAAGAAAACATTAGAGGATGTTTTTGTTAAACTAACCAAATAAAAATGAACCTAAATGCAAATATGCTCAATGTAATAAAAGTCATAGGAAAAAAGGACTTCACAGAAACATTTAAATCGTTTGGAGTATACATCATGCTGGGTATTATCTTTTTGATTTCATTTATAGGTCTTTATTCTCTGAGTGAAGTTGGAAAAGGCGAAAATGTAAATATACTTTTCGGAATGAGTGCTGAAACATCTGCGCTCATAAATAGTTTATTCATGTTTGCGGTTGTTTTTGTTTCTTTTCTTTATATCGGAATAAGTTCTGTTACTACAATTGCAAAGGAAAAACAGGAAAGAACAATTGAATTGTTATTTTATGCTCCCGTTGATGAATTTTCTTTTATTGCGGGAAAATTTTTTGGAAAAATTTCAACTTATCTTTTAATTTTACTGCTCTCCGCGCTCTTTTTCATACTTCTCTGCTTTGCTTTTTCAATTCAGATAAACATCACTGGTATTTTAAAGGTTGCAGTTCTTTCGGTCTTTTTAATTTCCTGTGTAATAGCGGGCGGGCTGTTTTTATCAGCATTGAGTTCAAATGTTACTACTTCAATATTTGTTCTTATAGGAGTTACCATATTTTTAACTGTAATTCAGATTATAGGAGGCGTATTAAATTTCCTGCCTTTGGATCCGACATCTTTAACCGGAATTTTAAAAGACGGCATCTCAAAAATTTTGGCGTTAATCCAGTACATTTCCCCGTTTTCATATTATGACATCGGAGCAGGAGCCATTGGAAAGAATGACAATACACAATTATTTTTGAGTATGCTGTATTCAGTTGCGTATTCTTTGATATTTTTAATGCTTTCAATAATTGTATTGATGAAAAAAGGTGTGAAGCAATGAAATATATCGTAAAATTTATCAAATCAAAATTAATAACTCTAATAAAAATGGCAACTTTAAAAACCTTAAGCATAAAAGATATAATATTGGCAACAGACACAATATCAAAGATATTACTATGGGGAACTCTTATTACTGCTGCTATGATTGCATATACTATTGTAACTCGACAGCCGGAAATAATGGGAATTACTATTTGTAGCATTTGGGGATTTTTCTTAATAGTTGTGTTTTTTCTTAAATGGAAACAAATTTTGAGGTCTTCAGTATTAACAACATTATTCCTTGAAAAGAAACAAAAACCTCAATTAAAAGAGGAAAACATAGAATCGCTTCTATTAGGTGGAACTTGGTTTCTTGCTGCGGGTATTATGTACTTAACAATATTTTTGGCGGCTATTGTGTCAGAAGATATATCATTACCCTTTCTCATTCTTCTATTTGTTGCTATAATAAGTTTTATTGTAGGGCTTACTTCTTTATCGATATCATTCAAACTAAAAAAAGAAATCAACGATATATAAACCGTTTAATCTGCTGTTGTTATAAGTTATAATAAAAATGGCCATTAAAATGTACTAAATGCGGGAAAACATTTAATAAATGGTTTGTTAAAAATTATGTTAATGTAGGCGTAACTGGAATTGGTGCAGGACTTTAATATTTTTAATGCTTTCAATAATTGTTTTGATGAAAAAAGGAATAAAGTAATGGCTTGCTATCTGTCAATTTTTAGGTTTTCCAGCGAAATTTTCTGATAATGCCTTTCAAATAAGCCCTTCTTTATCTTTTTGTCTATTTCTTCAACATCCTTTACTGTAAGTTTGCTTTTTTTCAGCATACTCTCTGCAATTTCTCTTTCACTCATTATAATTTAAATTAAAAGATGAATAAAGTAAATTTTAAAATTTATCCTATTTTTATCGTAACTTCTCAATAAGTTGTGGTAAATAAATTTTGTAACTGCTCATTTTATAAAA